>NZ_JBUDHV010000002.1:0-397020 GCF_054956795.1 Streptomyces sp. SYSU D01066-1
CCCCGCGCCGGCCGCGGGGGGGGGCCGGCCCCCGGACCCGGCCCCGCGCGGCACGGGGCGGTGGGGCACGGCCCACCGGAACGGCACCCCCAGCTGATCACCCGGCCGTCGGAGGGGGCCCGGGGCAGTCCGGGGCCGCCCCGGGGTGAACGCCGGTCCGCCGGGGCCCGTACTGAGGTGCGGCGGACCCGGCCCCCCACGCCGGGTCCGCCGCCGGACCGGTGTCGTACGGAGGGAATCCCCGGGTGTCTGTGTTCACGCGGTTCGCGCGGGCGGTGCCGCTCGGTGCCGCCCGCTCCCGCTTCGCCCACTGGCGTGCCTGGCCCGCGCGGCACCCGGCGGCGGCCCGCGCCGCCCGCCGGACGGTGACCGCGCTGGCCGCCCTGCTCGTCCTCGGGGCGCTGCTGCTGCCGAACACCCTGGCCGCGCTGCGGCCGGACCACTTCGCCCGCCTCCCGGCGGAGGCGATCGTCGGTGCCGTGGTGCTGCTCGCCCTGCCGCGCCGGGCCCGCCGCGCGGTGGCCGCGCCGGCCGGGGCCCTGCTCGGGGCGCTGACCTTGCTGAACCTGCTCGACATCGGGTTCGGGGAGTACCTCGGCCGGGGTTTCAACCCGGTCCTCGACTGGGGGCTGCTGGACGACGCGCGGGCGTACGTGGCGGACTCGCTGGGCGGGGCCACCGCGGCCTGGGCGACGGCCGGCGCCGTCGCCCTGGCGGTGCTGGTGCCGGCGGTCATGGCGCTGGCGGCGGTCCGGCTCGGCGAGGCGCTGGCCGCGCACCGGGAGCGGGCGGGGCGGGGCGTACTGGTCGCCGCCACGGTGTGGATCAGCTGCTCGGCGCTGGGTCTCCAGCCGTTCGGGACGCCCCTGGCCTCGGACCGGGCCACCGGGGCGCTGGAGGCGCAGGCCCGGCGGGTGGTGGCGACCGTGCGGGACGAGGCGGCGTTCGAGAAGGAGGCGGGGAACGACGCCTTCGGCGCCACCCCCGCCGCGGAGCTGGTGCCGGACCTGCGCGGCAAGGACGTGCTGTTCACCTTCATCGAGAGCTACGGCCGCACCGCGCTCGAGGACCCGCTGATCGCGCCCGGCGTGGACCGGACGCTGGCCGCGAGCACCGCGGCGCTGGCGGAGGCGGGGTTCTCGGCCAGGAGCGGCTGGCTGACGTCGGCGACGTACGGCGGCAGCAGCTGGCTCGGTCACTCCACGTTCCTGTCCGGCCTGTGGGTCGACGACCAGCAGCGCTACCGGACGGTGACGTCGAGCCGGAGGCTCACCCTGACCGAGGCGTTCCGGCGGACGGGGGCGTGGGACACGGTCGGGGTCATGCCGGGCGTGCAGAGGGCCTGGCCGGAGGCGGGGTTCTTCGGCCTGGACACGGTCTACGACGCGTCCCGGCTGGGCTACCGGGGACCGAAGTTCAGCTGGTCGACCATGCCGGACCAGTACGCCCTGGAGGCGTTCCAGCGCCTGGAGCACGGACGCGAGCGCGACCGGCCGCTGATGGCGGAGATCGTGCTGACCTCCAGTCACCAGCCGTGGGCGCCGCTCCCGGAGCTGGTCGGCTGGGACGACCTGGGCGACGGGCGGGTCTTCGGCCCGATCGAGGCGGCGGGCGAGGAGGCGGCTGACGTCGTCGCCGACAGCACCCGGTCCAAGCGGGCGTACGGCCGCTCCGTCCAGTACTCGGTCACCAGTCTCACCCAGTGGCTGGAGCGCTACGGCACCGACGACACCGTCCTGGTCTTCCTCGGCGACCACCAGCCCCTCGCCCGGGTCAGCGGCGACCACGCCGGCCGGGACGTGCCCGTCTCCATCGTGGCCAAGGACCCGGCGGTGCTGGACGCCATCGACGACTGGAACTGGACGGAGGGCCTCAGGCCCGCCCACGACGCCCCGGTCTGGAAGATGAGCGCCTTCCGCGACCGCTTCCTGACGGCCTACGGCACCACGCCCTCCGGGAGCTGATCAGCCGCCGGAGGTGTCCAGTTCCGCGTCCTCGCCCAGGCCCGCGCAGTCGTAGGGGTCCTTCAGCCAGCCGTCCGGGAGGGCGACGCGGTTGTTGCCGGAGGTGCGGCCGCGCGGGCCGTCGGCGCCGGCCGGCCAGGGCTGGGTGAGGTCCAGTGCGTCGAGCCCGGCCCGCAGGTCGGCCAGGGTGGAGGTGATCGCGAGTCGCTTGCGCATCTCGGAGCCGACCGCGAACCCCTTGAGGTACCAGGCGACGTGCTTGCGGAAGTCGATCACGCCGCGCGCCTCGTCGCCGATCCACTCCCCGAGCAGGGTGGCGTGCCGGACCATGGCGTCGGCGACCAGGCCGAGGGTGGGGCGCGCGCGGTCCTCCCGGCCCTCGAACGCGGCCACCAGGTCCGCGAAGAGCCACGGCCGGCCCAGGCAGCCGCGGCCCACGACCACGCCGTCGCAGCCGGTCTCGCGGACCATCCGCAGCGCGTCCTCGGCGCACCAGATGTCGCCGTTGCCGAGCACCGGGATCTCCGGGACGTGCTCCTTGAGGCGGGCGATGGCCTCCCAGTCGGCGGTGCCGCCGTAGTGCTGGGCGGTGGTACGGCCGTGCAGGGCGACGGCGGTGACGCCCTCCTCGACGGCGATCCGGCCGGCGTCGAGGTAGGTGAGGTGGTCGTCGTCGATGCCCTTGCGCATCTTGATGGTGACGGGCAGGTCACCGGCGGCGGTGACGGCCTCGCGGAGGATGGCGCGCAGCAGGGGCCGCTTGAAGGGGAGGGCGGAGCCGCCGCCCTTGCGGGTCACCTTGGGGACCGGGCAGCCGAAGTTCAGGTCGATGTGGTCGGCGAGGTCCTCGTCCACGATCATGCGGACGGCCTTGCCGACGGTGACCGGGTCGACGCCGTAGAGCTGGATCGAGCGCGGCTTCTCGGTCGCGTCGAAGTGGATCAGCTGCATGGTCTTCTCGTTGCGCTCGACCAGCGCCCGCGTCGTGATCATCTCGCTCACGAACAGCCCCTTGCCGCCGCTGAACTCCCTGCACAGGGTGCGGAAGGGCGCGTTGGTGATCCCGGCCATCGGGGCCAGGACGACGGGCGGCTGGACGGTGTGCGGGCCGATCTTGAGGGGCGCGGGGCCGGTCGTGGACATTCCTCCATTGTGCCGTGCAATGAAATGGCAAAATTCATTAGTTAGCCACACTATCGAAATCGGCGTACGATGAACCCATGCCCGAGCCGACCCGTCGCCGCCGTCTGCTCGTGCTCGCGATCTGCTGCATGAGCCTGCTCATCGTGAGCATCGACAACACGGTCCTGAACGTCGCCCTGCCCGCGCTGCAACGGGACCTGGACGCGAGTACCTCCGGCCTGCAGTGGGCCGTCGACGCCTACACCCTCGTCCTCGCCGCGCTGCTGATGCTCGCGGGGTCGACGGCCGACCGGATCGGCCGCAAGAAGGTGTTCATGACGGGCCTGGCCGTCTTCACCGCCGGCTCGGTGCTGTGCTCCCTCGCCCCGGACCTGCCGTCGCTGGTGGTGTTCCGGATGGTGCAGGCGGTGGGCGGTTCGATGCTCAACCCGGTCGCCATGTCGATCATCACCAACACCTTCACCGACCCGCGCGAACGCGCCCGCGCGATCGGGGTGTGGGGCGCCGTCGTCGGCATCTCGATGGCCGCCGGCCCCCTGGTCGGCGGGGTGCTGGTGGAGTCGGTCGGCTGGCGCTCCATCTTCTGGGTCAACCTCCCGGTGGGGCTGGCCGCCCTGCTGCTCACCCTGCGCCACGTACCCGAGTCCCGCGCCCCGAGGGCACGCCGCCCCGACCCGCTGGGCCAGGTGCTGGTGATCGCCCTGTTCGGCAGCCTGACGTACGCGATCATCGAGGCGCCGAACGCCGGTCTCGCGGCCGTGCTGCCGTACGCGGCCGTCGCCGTCGTCGCGCTGGCCGGGCTGCTGGCCTACGAGCCGCGCCGCCGCGAGCCCCTGATCGACCTGCGGTTCTTCCGCTCGGCGCCGTTCAGCGGGGCGACGTTCATAGCGATCGGCGCGTTCGCGTCGCTGGGCGGGTTCCTGTTCCTGTCCACGCTGTACCTCCAGAACGTACGGGGGCTCGGCGCGCTGCACGCCGGGCTGTGGATGCTGCCGATGGCGCTGCCGACGTTCCTGTGCGCGCCGCTGTCCGGGCGGCTGGTGGGCAGCCGGGGGCCACGGCTGCCGCTGCTGGTCGCGGGCGGCGCGATGACGGTGAGCGGGGTGCTGTTCGCCGCCTTCGAGGCCGAGACCTCCGACGTCACCCTCCTCCTCGGCTTCGTCCTGTTCGGCGTCGGCTTCGGCTTCGTCAACGCGCCCATCACCAACACGGCCGTCTCCGGCATGCCGCGCGCCCAGGCCGGCGTGGCCGCCGCCGTCGCCTCCACCAGCCGGCAGCTGGGCCAGACCCTCGGCGTGGCGGTGGTCGGCGCGGTGCTGGCCGCGGGGGTGGGCGGGTCGTCGTACGCGGACGCCTTCGTCTTCGCCGCCCGGCCCGGCTGGTGGATCCTGGCCGGGTGCGGTCTGACGGTGCTGGTGCTCGGCGCGGTGACGACGGGCCGGTGGGCGCGCGGCAGCGCGGAACGGGCGGCAGCGCGGCTGGCGTCGTCGGAGCCGGAGGCACACGAGGCGGCCCGGACGGGGACGTGACACGGCTCCCGGTCCCTGCCGCCTCGGTCCCTCAGCCCTTCAGCCCTCGCTCCCTCAGTCCTTCAGCCCTTCAGCCCTTCGGTCCCTCGGTTCTTCAGCCCTCCAGCTCCTCGGTTCTTCAGCCCTCCAGCCCCAACTCCCCCGCCCGCAGCCCCGCCTGGAAGCGGGAGTCCGCGTCGAGGGCGGCGAGCAGGCCGGCGACGCGACGGCGGTAGGTGCGCAGGGACATGCCGAGTTCGCGGGCGGCGCTCGCGTCGGTGGCGCCCGAGCCCAGGGCGCGCAGGACCGTACGGCTGTCCGCGTCGAGGCGGGGCCGTTCGGCGCGCAGGAACGTGGCGAGGTCGGTCGCCGCGTCCCAGACCGCCTCGAACAGGGAGTGGACCCCGCCGACCACGGCGGGCACGCTGGTCACCGTGTACTCACGGCTGTCGGGACCGGCCGGCGCGGCCGGCCCGGCGAGGATCGCGTACCGGTGGTCGATGATGATCGTCTCGTGCGGCAGCGCGGTGGCGGCGATCCGCACCCGGGCGCCCGCGTCGGCCAGCGCGCGCAGGTGCTCGCGGCCGGCTTCGTCGGCCAGCGCGAGCGGGCTCATCAGCTTGCGCACGTGCCGCACCCCGCTGTCGCGCACCCGGGCACGGGCCGCCCGGCCGGTCTCGGGGCGCGGCCAGGTGCGAAGGTCGCGGGCGGCGCAGACGAACTCCTCGCGCACCGAGGAGAACAGGTGCCCGGTGCGGGTCAGGAACTCCAGGTCGCCGCGGATGGTCATGGTTTCTGCCACCCGTCCATACTGCCCCCTGGCAGCAAGTGGCCACCGCCTCGCCTCCGCGGGTGCCGCCGCGGAGGCTGGACCACATGAGCAACGACTTCCGCCTCGGCGGCGACCTCGTGATCAACCGCATGGGCTTCGGCGCGATGCGTCTGCCCACCGGTTCCTTCCTGGGTCCGGCCCGTGACCCCGCCACCGGCCGCGCCGTACTGCGCCGCGCCGTCGAACTCGGCGTCGACCACATCGACACCGCCGCCTTCTACACCAGCGACGACGGCGGCGTCCGCGCCAACGACCTGATCCGCCAGGCCCTGCACCCCTACCCGGCCGGTCTGGTCATCGCCACCAAGGTCGGCCCGGTGCGCACCCCGGACGGGGCGGCGCGGGCGATCACCGACCCGGCGGGGCTGCGGGCCCTGGTCGAGGAGAACCTGGAGACCCTCGGGCTGGACCGCCTCGACCTGGTCTACCTGCGGATCGGCGGCATCGCGCCGCCGCCGCGCGGCGAGTCCGTCGCCGCCCGCTTCGAGGCGCTGGCCGCGCTGCGCGAGGAGGGCCTGATCCGGCACCTCGGGCTGAGCCACATCGACGCCGGGCACCTCGCCGAGGCCCGCGCGATCGCGCCCGTCGCGGCCGTCCAGAACCACTTCCACGCCGCCAGGCGCGACGACGTGGCGCTGCTGCGCGCGTGCGAGGAGGCCGGCATCGCCTTCGTGCCCTACTTCCCCCTCGGCGGCGGCCACGACGACCTCGCCGCAGGCGACCGGCTGGCCAAGGTCGCCGACCGGCACGGGGCGACGGTCCCGCAGATCGCGCTGGCCTGGCTGCTGGCCTCCTCCCCCGTCACCCTGGCCATCCCCGGCACGGGGTCCGTCTCCCACCTGGAGGAGAACGTCGCGGCCGGCGGCATCACCCTCACCGAGGAGGACCTCGCCGACCTCGCGTAGGCGCCTTCGGCGGACCTGGCCGACCAGCGGTTCCGGCAGGCGGAGGCACCCGGCGTGGAGACCGGCAGCTATGGCCTCCGGATGGGCAAGGCGATCACGCACTGGCCGGACATGCTGCGGGTGACCGGTTCTCTGGTGACCGGACAGGTCCGCGCGTACGGCCCGCTGCGGATGTTCGGCCGTGAGGGGCGCCCGCTCCCGACGGGGCAGGCGTTCGCAGAGTACGGGCGGACCGCCAAGACGCTGCACCTGCTGCGCGTGGTGGACCCGGCGGACGACACCTACCGGCGGCAGATGAACCGGCAGCTCACCGTGTGGAAGTCCCGCCACGAGCCGGTCCGGGACATCGGCCACGGCAAGCGCGGGCAGATCATGCAGGCGTACCGCGAGGGGCAGGAGGACCAACTCGGCGCGCTCGGTCCGGTCCTGAACGCCGCCGTGCCGTGGACCACCCGCTACCTGGACGTCACCGTGCGGGAGCTGCGGGCCCTACCCGCCGAGGAGCGGGGGCACGACATCCTGGACGAGGACGTCGTCCGGCTTTCGCCGCCGCGTCACGCGAATCTCAACTGCCTGGGCCGCTACAGCTTCCGGGTCACCGTCCCGGTCGGCGGGGGCCTGCGTCCGTGCGCGACCCGGCCACGGGCGGTCTGGACGAGGACGACGAAGCCGTGAGGCTGGCGCTGGGCGTCTCCAGCGGCCCTGCGGGTCGTTGACCGAGTGAGACGCCGGGCCGGGGAGGACCCGACCCGTGAGCGCGAGGAGGGGGTGTCCAGCAGAAGCTCGCCTTCACCCGCGATGTCGTTGCCTACCCGCTGTGGGTCCGTTTCGGCTCCGGCGGCATCGAGAAGATCGACGGGTCATGATCCTGGACATCCGCGACGCCGTACGCGATGTGTACGAGGCCGGAAACGGCGGCTGAGACACACAAAGCCAGGCGCCCGGCCGGAGATCCGTCATATCCCTCCGTCCGGGCGCCTGGAGACCACGGGCCCGTCAGGGCCTGGGGAGCGGCAGGCCGAGCAGACGCGGGTGGCGCAGGTGCTGCCCGCCGTCGTGGACGTGCAGCGTGAACGTCTCCGGCCCGGGCCGGCCCGCCTCGTCGTACGCGGACAGCACGCGCTCGATCCGCTCCCACAGCCGCACGGGGCCGCCCTCGCGCACTTCCCAGTGGTCTTCGACGGGGGTGAGGGTGGCGGCGGAGCCGGTGACCACGTCGACCAGGTGCACCGTCTCGCCCACGGTCGTCATCTGGGCGTCCGGCGTGGCGCACTGGGCGAGGAACCGCAGGTGGAACGCCTCCTCGGTCCCGGCGGTGATCTGCTCCGGGGAGTGCCGGGCCGCCCGGCCCGTCTCCGGGAGCCCAGCGGCCCAGTGGGCGGGGTTGCCGAACGCCGGCGCCGCGTGGGTGCGGGCGGGCATGAACGACACCGTGCCGCCCAGCAGTTGCCCTTCGGCGGTGCCGTCGCCGTTCGCGGTGAGCAGGACGCGGGCGTAGCCGTGGAGCCAGCCCGACAGGGTGAGCAGGAGCTTCCCGCCCGGCCGGGCCTGCGCGAGCAGCGCGGGCGGGACGGCGCGGAAGGAGCACGCGGCCACGATCCGGTCGAAGGACGCCTCCGGCCAGTAGCCGTACAGGCCGTCCGCCACCGCCAGCGTGGGGGTGTACCCGCAGCCGTACAGGGCATCGGCCGCCTGCTCCAGCCGGTGCGGATCGACCTCGATGCTCGTGACGTCCGCGGAGCCGAGGCGCTCGCAGGCGAGCGCGGTGGAGTAGCCGGTGCCGGTGCCGACCTCCAGCACCGTGTGGCCTTCCTGCACGTCGGCGTCCGCCCACATGCGTACGACGAGTGACGGCAACGTGGACGACGAGGTGGGCGCCCCGCCGTGCCGCACCCGGGGGTTCTTCCAGTCGGGTTCATCGCCGTCGAACTGCGTGACAAGCGTCGTGTCGGAGTACGCGGCGGCCAGCCAGCGGCCATGGTCGAGTTCGGCGGTGACCGGCTCCCACACCCTCAGCCCCTGCCCGTCACGCCCATCGGCGGGCAGGTAGAACCCCGGCATGAACCGGTGCCGGGGCACCGTCTCCACAGCCGCCCGCCAGCCGGGATCGGCAAGGACGCCCTCCTCGGTGAGGGCCTTCGCCATCGCCTCGCGCAACCGCTCGGCGTCGGTCTCCAGGTCGGCGGGCATCATCGTCCGCCTCCTTCCACGCTTGTGCTCAGGATGTCGGCGAACGCCGTCGTGATGTCGTCGGCGTCGGGCAACCAGCCCCATTGGCCGTTGGGGTTGCACTCGATGAACACCCAGTCGCCAGGCTCGCGGCCGTCGCCGAGGAGGGCGAAGTCGAAGCAGCCGAAGACCAGGCCGAACGCCGACAGGTAGCTGTGCAGCGCGGCCTCGATGGGCGTCGGCACGGCGATCGGGGTGTGCAGCAGGGCGTCCCAGTCGCCGCGGCGCCAGTCCAGAGCTCCGTCCGGGGCCGCGATCCGCTGGGCGAACACCTTCCTGCCGACCACGGTCACGCGCACGTCGCCGGTCTTGGGAATCTCCGCCTGGAACAGGTGGGCAGTCACCGCGAGCGTGTCGTCGAAGGTGTCGGGCTCGACGTGCTGGGCCCAGATCGCGCCGGTGTGCCCGTCCTCATCACGGGGCAGGCCGCGGAACGTCTTGTAGATCACGGAGCCATGACCGGCCGCGAACTTCCGCGCCTGCTCCACGTCGTTGGTGACCAGCGTCGATGGGATGGCCAGGCCGAGCTGGGCGGCTGTCTGGAGCTGGGCGGGCTTGAAATCTGCGGCCGTTACCGCGCCGGGGTGGTTCACGTACGTCGCACCGTGCAGGTGGTTCAGGATGCCGCCGAGCCCGTGCCGGGCCTCGGCGGCGGCGAAGTCGCGCTGCTGGGCAGGCAGGTGCTCGAACCGGGCAGCATAGGGGGTGGGGCGGCGGTAGTACACCGCCGCCACCTCCCCCAGCTCCACCTCCCGGCTGCCGGTGACCAGCCGTCCGCTCCAGGCCGGCGCCTCGGCGCCGATGCGGGCGCCGAAGGCGAGGCCGGGGCCGATGTCGACCGGGTCGATCCGTACGACGGGCACCTCGCGCTCGTTCAGCGCGGCGATGACCCAGTCCGCGGTGATGTCTTCCAGCGCGGTGACGACCAGGACGGTGGAGGTCATCGGATCAGTCCGACTCGTAGTCGGTGGTGTGGTCGTCCTGCGTCTGCGGCTGCGGGTTCTGCCCGTCGCCACCGCCGGACATCGAGGCCGTACCGGTGGTCTTGCTCGTGCCGTGCCTGCCCATCTCCACCACCCGGCCGGCGGCGTCGGTGTAACGGGCGGTCTGCGTCGCCGCGTCGAGCGTCACCGCGGCGTACGACGGCGGGCCGGCCGGAAGCCGATCGGTGACCAACCTCATCGCCCACGGCGCCTGGGGTGCGAGCGTCGCCATACGAGTTTCCTTCCCCTTGCCTCATACGGACAGCCGAGCGGCCGCCGCCTGAGCAGAATCCGCCCCCGGCCAGGGTCTTGACCAGTACCGCGGGTGTCGCGAAACATGGCGAAACCGACACGCTCCGTGATGGTGGAGCCGGGAAGGGTGAGAGACGCGATGACCGGCAGACCGAGCAACCCGCACCTTGCGCTGTGGATCGCGGCCACGGGCCTGTCCCACGGTGAGATCGCCCGCCGGATCGTCGCCGAAGCGAAAGCCCGAGGTCACCGGCAGGTCGCCCCGGACGCCACCCGCATCCGGCGCTGGATCGACGGCGAACGTCCCCGCCCGCCGGTTCCCGCCCTGCTGACGGCCGTCGTCTCCGACGTGGTCGGCCAGCCGCTCACACCGGGTGATCTGGGGCTGACGGCCGCCGGGCCTACGCTGGACAGCATCCAGCTCCCGCTGCTGACTGAGGCAGCCGCCCAGACCCTGGCCGGATGGACCCAGATGGACCTCTTCCTCGACCGCCGCGGCACCCTCAAGCTCGCCCTCGGCGCCCCGCTGATCCTGGCCACCGAGCGGATGCTGGGCGGCACCGTCCGTCATCTGAACCTCGCGACCAAGGGCTTCGACGCCGACACCACCACGGCGCTGGAAGAGGTGACCGCGTTCTTCACGAAGGCCGACGCTTCCAAAGGCGGTGGGTTGTACCGCTCCGCGATCGTCGCCCAGCTCGCCGAAGTCGCCCGGCGCATCCAGGACGGCGTCCCGCCGTCGCTGAAGGCCCGGGTGTTCGCGGCAACCGCCGACCTAGCGGCGCTGGCCGGGTGGGTCAGCCACGACTGCGGCCGGTACGCCACCGCTCAGCGGTACTGGTCATACGGCATCCACGCCGCCTCCGAGGCCGGGCAGCCGGACCGCGGAGTGGAGATCGTCACCCGTATGTCCCACCAGATGATCTACCTCGGCCACCCCGGCGACGCCCTCGGCCTCCTCAGCGTCGCCGCGAAGAAGACGACCATCCCCGCGACCAGGGCACTGGTCGTCTCCCAGACCGGCCGCGTGCATGCGGCCCTCGGCGACGAGCGGAGTGCCGAGCGGCACCTTGGCGCCGCGGACGAACTGGTCGCGGGCGGCCTCGGCGAGGTCCCGGAATGGGCGGCGTACTTCGACGCCGCCGAGCACGCCGGCGCCCGCGCGGTCTCCGCCCGCGATCTCACCGGCATCGGCCGGCCCCGCCGTGCCAGTGCTCACTTCACGGACGCGCTCGCCCTGCGCGGGCCCGGCTTCGACCGGGTCAAGGTCATGGACCGCATCGGGCTGGCCGCCTCGTTGTTCACGGAGGACGAGCCGGAACAGGGCACCGCCGCCGCCCACCGGGCGCTGGACGAGGCCGCCCGTATCGACTCCACCCTGGTCGCCTCTCGCCTCAACACGCTGCTGGACGCCGCCCGCCCGTATCGCACCGCCGCGGTGGACGAGGTCCGCACCCGCGCGAGGGATCTCGCCGCGGTCCGGCCGACCGCCGTCACCGCCTGAGACCATCGGACCCATGGGCAAGCACTCCCGACCCGGACCACCGAACCAGCCGTCCCGCGCCGTCCCGCGCGCGGACGACAGTGACCCACTGGCCGCGTACCACAAGCGGCGCCGCCCACCCCTGGACGTCTGGCGCCGGCACCGCCCCCTCCATGGTGGCGGAGGTCACCTCCGGCCAGACGAGCCGCGAGCCTTGGAGGAGTGGAACGGGTTCGCGTACGAGCCCGCAGGCACCGCCGCGAACCTCACGGAAGCCCAGCGGTGGGTGAACGAGCAGACGACCAGCCCCGGCGGCGGACAGCCCGCCGCCTGATCCGGCAGCCCCTACGGCGTGCCGTCGAGTCCGGAATCGGTGCCGTCGAGGTTGCCGACCTTGCGGCGGTAGCGGCCTTGGGCGGCCTGTTCGGACTCGACGCCGAGCGCGGCAGCGATCTTCTTGAACGTCAGCAGCGGCTTGCCCGTGCGGGTACTGGCCGTACGGGCGGCCAGCAGCAGGGCAGCCTCCAGGCCCTCCAGGTCATCGCGGGCGACCTGGAGCAGCGCGAGCGCGGCAGCGATGTCGTCCGCACGGTCCTCGGGTACCTCCGTGATGCCTGCGGTCTCCCGCCAACGCGGGTCACAGGCGAGCACTCGCTGCGCCTGATGGGCATGGACCGCGTGCAGCAGCGCGACGATCGACGCATGCGGCGTACGGTCCCGGATCTCCCGCACAGCGTCGGCGTAGTCCTCGGACAGACGGGCGAGCAGTCCGGCCTGCTCCTCGTCCATCACGTACGGGACCGGCCGAGGCGGACGAGTCGGCTTGTCGGTGTTCGTCATGCCTTCCACTCTCGCGACACAGCGCCATGCTGACACCGTCATGCTGTCAGCGCAGTGTTGCATTGGGAGGGCGCACGGGCGCACACCGCGTTCTCATGAATGAACAGTTGCGAGAGTTCTGGCGGGCTCCCAGGGTGGACCTGACGCCCGGTCAAGCCGCGTCGCGGTAGGACGAAACGACTGTCCGAAGTGTGAAGCCCCTGCGGGCAGTGCCTGCCGCGCCCGTGGCGGGAAACCACGACGAAGTACTACACCGCCCGCTTCGTCCTCGTGCCCTCGCTCCGCGAGGAACTCGACGTCCTCGTGCCGGAGAACCGCGGCCCGGGACGCTCCCGGAAACAGGGTCCGCCCGTGGAGGCGGCGCGGGCCTCCGCGGGCGGCCAAGCCGATCCGGATCGGGTGTGCCCGCTGCTCGTCCGCGCAGCAGGATGTGCAGGGCCGGCCCGACGTGCTTGGACCGGTCTGCAAGCGGGTCTTCTCCGGGGAGACCTCCACCCGGGACAAGGCCCGGCCGAAACTGGAGGCGGCGCCGCAGTCGGTGTACGACCTCAAGGAGGCCGCCCCCGACCAGGAGGTCGTCCTCACCACTCACGAGCTCAAGCGCCCGGCCCGCAACGCCTCCGAGCCGACGCCCCTGTTCCACCAGCTCCAGAAGGCCGGAGTCCGACTCGAACTCCTCACCGGTCCGCCCCCTGGCGCCCACGCCCCCAACGGCATGCGCGCCGTGTTCTTCGCCGTCCTCACCGTCGCCGCCCAGCTCGACCGGAACTGCACACGGGAGAAGACCCTGGAGGGCCAGGTCGCCGCCACGCCCCAGGGCGACCATGGACGCCTCCACCTCACGCTGCCGAGGCTCCGACCAGGACGAGAACATTCCCTGGAGTCGACCGCTGTTCCATGGTTCCCAGAGGCCGGACCAGCAGGGCCAGCGCGTTCAGCGAGCGAACTCCGGCAGTCGTGCCGTCACCTGCTCCGTCACCTTCGGCCACACCCGCGTCACCGCCGCCTCCACCCGCGGCAGGGCCCGCTGCCCGGCCAGCGCGGCGGTGATGGCGAGGGCGACGCCCGCCCAGGCCAGCGGACCGAGCGGGGTGCAGCCGAAGAGGTTGCTGGCGCCCGGCGTCTGCACCAGGGCGACCAGCGCGGCGGCGGAACCGAGCGAGGTCAGCTGCACCAGGCGGCTGCCGCGCCGGTCGACCAGGGTCTGGGCGAGCTGGGTGCCGACCACCGCGCACAGCGCCATCGTCGTCGACCGGCGCCGCGTGCCCGGTGTGAACCGGCCGAACAGCCAGGCGATCGTCGCGCCCAGCGCCGTGGTCAGCGCCCGGTGCCGGATCTGCCGGATCAGGGGCGCGCCCAGGACCGCCGTACCCAGCGGGGCGCCCGCGTCGGCGTCCTCCCGCTCCGGGTCGCCGGTCTCCGTCACCGCCACGGCCATCGCCGGGAACAGGTCGGTGAACAGGTTGACCAGCAGCATCTGCCGGGTCGACAGGGGAGCGGAGCCGCCGAGCACCGTGCCGAGGATGCCGAAGCCGACCTCGCCGGCGTTGCCGCCGATCAGGATGGCGATGGCGTCCGCGACGCTGTGCCACAGGGCGCGGCCCTCGCGCACCGCCTCCACCAGGACCAGCAGGTCGTCGCCGGTGACGACCAGGTCGGCGGCGTTGCGGGCGGCGGCCGAGCCGCGGGCGTTGATGCCGACGCCGATGTCGGCGGCGCGGATCGCGGCGGCGTCGTTGGCGCCGTCGCCGACCATGCCGACGACCCGCCCGGCGTCCCGCAGCGACTCGACGACCTGGAGTTTCTGCTCGGGCGCGACACGGGCCACGACATCGGCGTCGCGCAGCATCCGGGAGCGGCCCCGGCGATCGGCGGCGGCGAGTTCGTCGCCGGTGACGACGACCGCGTCCTCGGGCCAGCCCAGTTCGGCGGCGATGGCGCGGGCGGTCTGCGGATGGTCGCCGGTCAGCACCACCGGCCGTACGCCCGCCTCGCGCAGCCCCCGCACCAGCGCCGGGGACGTCTCGCGGGCGACGTCGGACAGGCCGAGCAGCCCGGTGAAGCGCAGGTCCAGCTCGTCCAGGGGGCGTTCGAGCAGGGCGGCCGGGTCCTCGCCGCCGGTCAGCGGGCGGTGGGCGACCGCCAGGACGCGCAGTCCGGCGGCGGCCAGGTCGTGGGCGCCGTCGTGCGCGTGGTCCGGCAGGCGGGGACAGGCCGGGAGCACCGTCTCGGGGGCGCCCTTGACGACCAGGACCGGGCTGCCGTCCCCGGCGCGGCCGACGGCGGCGGCGTAACCGCGCGAGGTCTCGAAGGGCAGCCCCTCGGTCTGTTCCCACTCCGCGTCGTCCCCGGCGGCGTCGAGGACCGCCTCGTCGGTGGCGTGGGTGGGCCGGGTGCCGTCGCCGTCCAGCCGGGGACAGGCGCGGGCGGCGACCCGTACCGTCTCGGCCGCCTCCGGCGCGGACGTCCGGTGTACGGTGCCCTCCGCGTCCGTGACCTTGACCAGCCGCAGCCGGTTCTCGGTGAGCGTGCCGGTCTTGTCGAAGCAGACGGTGTCCATCCGGCCCAGCGCCTCCAGCGTGCGCGGGGTGCGCACCAGGACGCCGCGCCGCCCGAGCCGCCGGGCCGCCGCGAGCTGCGCGACCGTCGCCACCAGCGGCAGCCCCTCGGGCACCGCGGCCACCGCCACCGACACCCCGCCGCTGACCGCCTGCCGGATCGGCGTGCCGCGCAGCAGCGACAGCCCGGTCACCGCGGCGCCGCCGGCCAGGGTGAGCGGCAGCGCCTTGCCGGTCAGCTCCTGGAGCCGGGCCTGTACGCCCGCGGCGGCCGGGGTGCGGGAGGCCAGCGACACGGCACGGGCCGCCTCCGTACGGTCCCCGGTGTCGACGACGACGGCGCGGGCCCGCCCGGCGACCACGGTGGTGCCCTCGAAGACCATGCAGTGCCGCTCCGCGACGGGCGCGTGCGGTGTCGGGTCCAGGCCCTTGTCCACCGGCAGCGACTCCCCGGTCAGCGCCGACTCGTCGACCTCCAGGCCGTCCTCCCACAGCAGCCGGGCGTCGGCGGGCACCACGTCGTCGGTGTTCAGCGCGATGACGTCCCCCGGGCGGAGCCTGGCGGCGTCCACGACCCGGACCGGCCGCTCCTCGGAGCCGTCGTTCCCCGTGCTCACCCGGGCCTTCTGCTTCTGCTGGGCGAGGAGTCCGGCCAGCGCCCGTTCGGCGCGCAGCCGCTGCAACCCGCCGACCAGCGCGTTGAGATCGAGGGCGCCGACGACCAGCGCGGCGTCCATCACCGAGCCGAGGATCGCCTCGGCGGCCGAGCCGACCGCCAGGACCGGGGTGAGCGGATCGTCCAGCTCGCCCCGTACCGCGCCGGCCAGCTGCGCCGTCCAGACGACCGGCTTGAGCGCGGGCGTCCGGGCCGCCTTCCGGGACACCGCCCGCAGCCGCGCGGTCAGTTGCTCGGCGGCCGACGGCTCCGGCTCCCGCTGCCCGGCCAGCCTCTCCCGTACGTCGTCGGGGTCCAGTTCGTGCCAGGCCACCCGGGGCCGGGGGCGGGGGGCGCGGGCCGCCGCCACGGTGAGCGCGGCGCGCGCCCCGGACACCAGGGCGGCCAGCGCGCTCGCGTCGACGGGGGCGTGCCGCAGCCCCGGCAGCAGCGGTGAACCGCGTTCCTCGCGGGCCTCCCCGACCGCCACCAGCAGCCCCGACAGCGCGGCCCCGGACCGGGCCAGCACCTGCGACCGCCGGCCGACCCCGCGGGCCGCCGGCACCGCCCGCAGCAGCCGCCACACGTCGGCCAGGCCGTGCGGGGCCAGTACGTCGGCGCCCCAGGCGACCGGCCCGTCCCCGTCGGCGAGGGCGACGGCCACGTCTCCGCCGAGCAGCCCGGCGAGCAGCGGGTCACCGGCGTCGGGGCCGGGCCGTACGACGGTGATGACGCCGCCGTCCTCCTCGCGCAGGGCGTCCACCACCTCCCGCAGCGGCCGGCCGGCGCCGACGACCTGGTCGGCGAGGCCGGTGAAGTCGGCCAGCGCCGGGTCCTCCACCATCACCACGCGCAGTCCGGCGCGGCGGGCCGCGTCCAGGACGTCCTCGGTCCAGGGGTCCGCGCCCTCGCCCGGCCGCCGCAGCGCGCTCGGGTGCAGGACGACCGTGCCGGCCGTCTCCAGCTGCCGCAGCCGCTCGGGGTCGCGGACCAGCACGCCGGAGCGGGACAGCGCGCCGCCGAGGACGGCGTGGAAGGCGGCGGGCCCGTACCGGGCGGCCTTCGGCGACCCCGCCAGCACCGCCTCGGCCGCCTCGTTCAGGTCGTGCTTGACCAGCAGGGTGGCCAGCGCGCCCGCCACGCTGCCGGTGGAGGCGTGGGCGGCGTAGGTGAGGGCGGGCGAGGAACGCAGCGGCGGACGCAGCGCCGGGTCGCCGGGCAGCCCGCCCCGCTCCGGGGCGCACAGCCGGTCGTGCACGACCTCGAACGCGGCCGTCCGGGCCACCGCCTCCGCCAACTGGCAGGCGCGCAGCGCCCCGTCGAGGACCAGCGAGGCCGGGCTCTGGCCCGCGCCGTGCACGGCGGCGTTGGCGGCGGCCAGCGCCACGTCCATCCGGGCGGTGCCGAGCCGGCCGCGCAGCCAGGACCGGAAGGCGGGGTTCTCGCGCAGCAGGGTGGCCACGGCCGTCACCAGCCGGGGCGAGGGCGGCAGCCGCAGCGCGGAGGCGGTCAGTGCGGCGGCGACGCCGAGCACGTCGGCGCCGAGGGCCGCCGCGGCGACCCGCACGGAGGTGGGGTCGCCGGGGTGGGACAGCTCTTCGACGGGCTCGGCGGGTCCGGCGGACTCGGCGGGTCCGGCGGGTCCGGCGCGGGTCAGCCCGTGCTCCTCGGCGAGGTCGGTGGCCCGGTCCACCACCCGGTCGGTCAGCGCCTCCTCGGCGGCGGTCACCACCAGGCGGGCCAGCCCCTCGTCCCAGTAGGCGAATGCCACGTCCGGGTGGTCGGCCAGCGCCGCCGCCACCCGCCGGGCCGCCCCCGCCACGCCGCCCGCCCGGCGCACCTTCCCTTCCTCGACAGGCCGCAGCGCGAGGTGGGCGCGGGCGCCGGCCCGCCAGTCGCCGGTGCCGCCCGGCAGCGCGGCGCGGGCGACCCTGGCCGCCCGCGCCGCGAAGTCCGCGGTCCGTACGCCGGCCCGCGCGCCGCCCGCCACGGCACCGGCCGCGAGGCCGGCCGCGGGCGCGGCTGTGCGCGCGAGCAGCCGGGGCCCGGCGAGGACGAACCCGGCCGCGGCCCCGGACGTACGGTTCAGAAGTCCAGGCCCCATCGTCAACGCCCCTCAGCCTGCCTTCCGGCTCGTTCCGGCCGCCTTGCCCGCCTTGCTCGACTTACCTCCCTTACCCGCCTTGCCCGTCTTGCCCGTTTTACTCGCCTTGCTCGCCTTATCCGCCTTGCCCGGCTCGGCGGTCTTCGCGTTCCCGGTGGTCTCTGCGGTCCCGGTGGTCTTCTTCTGCGCGGATTTCCGGGCGGTGGCGGTGCGGGTGGTCGCCGGCGAGCCGCTCTTCGTCGCGGCCCCGCTCCGGGCCACGGCACCGGCGCCCTTGGCCACGGCCGTGTTCTTCGCCCGGATGCCGCTGGTCATCCCGGTGCCGGTGCTCGCGGTGGGGGTGGTGGCCGGCCCGGTACGGGCGGACGCCGTCTTCTTGGTCGTGGCGGCGGCGACCTGCTGGGTCGCTGCGGCGGCCGTCTTCTTCGTCGCGACGGCAGGCGTCTTCTTCGCCGCGGCGGTCGCCGTCTTCTTCCCCGCGGCGGCAGGCGTTCTCCCCGTCGCGGCGGCGGCCGTCTTACGAGCCGCAGCCGCAGCCGCCTTGGACCCGGCGGTGCCCGTCGTCCGAGCGGCGGCCGCCGTCCTGGCCGCCCCGGCGGTCTTGCGCGCCCCGGCGCCGGTCTTCCCGGCCCCCGCCGCCGTCGTGGCGGACCGGGCCGCCGTCTTGCGGACCCCGGCCGCCGCCTTACGGGCTCCGGCCGCCGTCCCGGCCTCGGCGGCGGTCCTCGACGCACCGCCCCGGACCGCCTCACCGGCCCCGGCACCCACCGCCGTGGCCACGGCCCCGGCCGCCCCCGCCCTCTTCTTCGCGCGCGCACCCGCGCCCGTACCGTCCGTGTGCGCCTCCGCCGCCTCCGGCTCCCGCCGCCGGGACTGCGTCAGCCAGGCGATCGCCGCCCCGGTGAGCGCGACGGGCCACTCCACGAGACCGGCGACGCCCGCCACCCCGGCACCGGTGTACACCGCCAGCCGCCGCCCGCGGGGCGACACCGCGCCGATCCGCTCCAGCACCCCGCCCGCCGCCTTGCCGACGGTCCCGGCACCCGGCACCCGCTCCAGCACTCCGCCGGCCACCTTGCCGACCGTCCCGGCACCCGGCACCCGCTCCAGCACCGTGACGGCGGCGCCGAGCGGTCCCGGCAGTCCGTGTGTCGCCGACTTCTGCTCAGCCATGACCGTCCTCCACGCGCGTGCTCGCCCTTGGCAACATCACCTTCCGGTATGCGCCGGGTTCCCGCACCTCGGACGGCCATCCTCGGGACACCGGATCACTCCTGTGCCACGGGCCGCCTCGCCAGCGCGAGCGCGTGCAGCGCCTCCAGCCGCCCCCGGGTGGCGTCGTCGGCCGGGACGTACGTCACCATCCGGGGACCGTTCTCCGGGCCGAGCCACAGGTCGGTGTGGTCGAGGACGAGGCGGCCGACGTGCCGGTTGTGGAACTCCTTGCGCTTGCCGCGGTGGGCGAGGACGTCGTGCCGCTCCCACACCTCGCGGAACGCGGGCGACTGGTCGCGCAGCCGCTTCAGCAGCGTCTTCCAGACGGGCTCGGTGAGGTGCCCGGCCATCGCGGAACGGAACCGGGCCGCCATCAGCCGCTGGGTCTCCTCCAGGTGCACGATCGAGGACTGCCACTCCTCATGGGTGTAGGACAGGAGCACGCAGTTGCGGTCCTCGGGCGGCACCGCGTCCAGGTCGCACAGGAGCAGCCCGTAGGTGCGGTTGTGGGCGAGGATGTCGTACCGACTGTTCTGGAGGCAGGCCGGGAAGGGCTCGATCCGCTCCAGCAGGGCCCGCAGCGCCGGGGTGACGGACGGGCACACGGTCGCCGGCGTCGGGTCGACCGCCCCGGCGAGCCGGAAGAGGTGGGCGCGCTCGGTCGGGTCGAGCAGCAGGGCGCGGGCGAGGGCGTCGAGGACCTGCGCGGAGACCTGGATGTCGCGGGCCTGTTCCAGCCAGGTGTACCAGGTCACGCCCACCGCCGAGAGCTGGGCGACCTCCTCGCGCCGCAACCCCGGCGTCCGGCGCCGCCGGCCGCGTACGAGGCCGACCTGTTCGGGGCTGATCCGCTCCCGGCGGCTGCGCAGGAACGCGGCGAGTTCGCGGCGCCGGACGGCGGACACCGCCTGCCGGGGCCGCGTCACGGACGCGTTCTCCTGGTCCGTAATCGTCATGCGCCCAGCATGACCGCGACCGTGCCGCCACCCGTACCCTGTTGCCGGGTACTCCTGCTACCAGGACAAGGACACTCTGGTACCCGGCTGGGCGGGGCCGCAGCCTCGGTGACGTGACCGAGACCCTGACTCCCCCTCCCGCCCGGCCGACCGCTCCACCATCACCGGTACTCGGCGGCACGGGCCTGTTCACCGTGCTGCTGGGCGCGGCCCTTCCCCTCGTCGACTTCTTCGTCGTCAACGTCGCCCTGCCCGCCATCGCCACCGGCCTGTCGGCAAACGAGGCGGTACTGGAACTCGTCGTCGCCGGCTACGGGGTGGCGTACGCCGTCCTGCTGGTCCTCGGCGGGCGGCTGGGCGACCTGTTCGGCCGGCGACGGCTGTTCCTGGCCGGCCTGGCGGCCTTCGGGCTGACCTCACTGGCGTGCGGGCTGGCGCCCGGCGCGTGGTGGCTGGTGGCGGCGCGGGTGGGGCAGGGCGCGTCGGCCGCCGCGATGCTGCCGCAGGTGCTGGCCACCATCCAGGCGACCACGTCGGGCCCCCGGCGCGCGAAGGCGATGAGCCTGTACGGGGCGACGGCCGGGCTGGCGATGGTGGCCGGGCAGGTCCTGGGCGGCGTCCTGGTCACCGCCGACCCCGCCGGTACGGGCTGGCGGTCGGTGTTCCTGATCAACGTCCCGGTGGTGCTGGCCGCTCTGCCCCTGGCCGCCCGCGCCGTACCGGAGACGCGGTCCGCCCGCCCGGAACCCGTGGACGTCCCCGGCACCCTGCTGCTGGCGGCGGCCCTGATCGCGCTGCTGCTCCCGCTCACCGAGGGCCGGGCGGCGGGCTGGCCGCTGTGGACGTGGCTGTCGCTGGCGGCGTTCCCGTGCGCGGCGACGGCGTTCTGGGCGGTGGAGCGCGGGGCGGACCGGCGGGGCCGTACGCCGCTGGTGCCGCCGAGCCTGTTCGCGCTGGTGTCGCTGCGGCGCGGGCTGCTGCTCGTCCTGCCGTTCTCGATCGGGTTCAGCGGCTTCATGTTCGTGATCGCGGTGGCCCTGCAACAGGGCGCGGGGCTGACTCCGGTGGCCGCGGGCCTGACGCTGGCGCCACTGGCGGTGACGTTCTTCCTGGCCTCGCTGGCCGGTCCCCGGCTGGTGTCCCGGTACGGCACGCGCGTGGTGCCCGCGGGCGCCGCCCTCCAGGCCGTCGGGGTGGCGCTGCTGGCCCTGGCCGCCTGGCGGTACTGGCCGCACCTGGGCTTCGCCGTACTGCTGCCGGGCGCGGCCGTGGCGGGGGCCGGCCAGGGGCTCCAACTGCCCGTCGTCTTCCGCGTCGTGCTGTCGGAGGTGCCGCAGGCCCGGGCGGGCGTCGGCGGCGGCGTCATGGTCACCGCTCAGCAGTCGGCGCTGGCCCTGGGCGTGGCCACGCTCGGCACCCTGTTCCTGACACTGACCCCGGGCACGGGCATGCGCGACGCCCTGCTGGTCACGCTCCTGGCGCAGCTGGCGGGCGTGGTCCTGACGGGCGTCCTGAGTCTGCGGCTGCCCCGGAACGTGAGCTGAGCGCGCCCGGTCCTGCCGTCCGGCCCCCTGTCAGGCCCGCAGCCCCCGCACCAGCAGCCCCACCACGGCCTCGAACTCCTCGTCGATCTCCGGCCGCCGCCACTCGGCCGCGTGGCAGGGGTCGTGGAAGCGGGCGGTGGCCTGGAAGAACGCTCGGGCGGCGGTCTCCGCGTCACCGGCGGCGAAGGCGCCCGCCTCCGTACCGAGCCGTATGACCCGGGTCAACTGGGCGGTCAGGTCCTCGAGGTGCTCCCCGACCACCGTGCCGCTCTCCCCCACCAGGACCGAGTACGTGGCGAACAGCTCTGGATCGTCACCCGCCTTGCGGCGCTTGGCCTCGAACAGGGCCCGTATCCAGTCCCGCAGCCGGGCCTCCGGGTCGCGGTCGGCGGCGACGATCCCGGCCAGCGCCTCGGAGGTACGGTCCAGCCACCGCTTGGTGACCGCCTCGCGCAGCGCCGCCTTGGTCCGGAAGTGCCGGTAGACGCTGCCGTGGCTGACGCCGAGCGCGCGGGCCACGTCCACCACGGTGGCCTTGGCCGGGCCGTGGCGGCGCAGCACCTCCTCGGTGGCTTCGAGGATGCGCTCGGCGGTCAGGGTCTCGGAGGTCGGTGCCATGTCCTAGACCGTACCCGGCACGGATCAGCGCTCGACGTGGACCATCTGGGCCGCCGGGTAGCGCTCGCCGGCGGCGGCACCGGCCGGCACGGCCTCCTCGATCGCGGCGAGGTCGGCGGCGTCCAGCGTCACCTCCAGCGCGCCCAGCGCCTCCCCGAGCCGCTCCCGGGTACGGGCGCCGACCAGCGGCACGATGTCCGTACCGCGCGACAGCACCCACGCGATGGCGACCTGCGCGACGCTCACGCCCTTGCCCTCGGCGATCTCCCGCAAGGCCTCGACGAGGTCCAGGTTGTGCTTGAGGTTGTCGCCCTGGAAGCGCGGGGAGTGGGCGCGGAAGTCGGTGGCCGCGAGCTGCCGGTCGGGGGTGAAGTGCCCCGAGATCAGCCCGCGCGAGAGGACGCCGTACGCCGTGACACCGATCCCCAGCTCCCGCACGGCGGGGAGGATCTCGTCCTCGATGCCGCGCGAGATGAGCGAGTACTCGATCTGGAGGTCGCTGATGGGCGCGGTGGCGGCGGCCCGCCGGACGGTCCCGGCCCCGACCTCGCTGAGGCCGATGTGCCGTACGTACCCCTTCTCGACCAGCTCCGCGATGGCGCCGACGGTCTCCTCGATGGGCACGTCGGGGTCGAGGCGGGCGATGCGGTAGACGTCGATGTGGTCGACGCCCAGGCGCTGGAGCGAGTAGGCGGCGAAGTTCTTCACGGCGGCGGGCCGCCCGTCGTACCCCGCCCAGCCGCCGTCCGGGTCCCGCAGCGCCCCGAACTTCACGCTGATCAGCGCCCGCTCCCGCGCGGCGGCGGGAGCGGCGCGCAGGGCCTCGCCGATCAGCATCTCGTTGTGCCCCATGCCGTAGAAGTCACCGGTGTCGAGCAGCGTGATCCCGGCGTCGAGAGCGGCATGGACGGTGGCGATGGACTCGGTCCGGTCCGCCTCTCCGTAGAGCGCGGACATCCCCATGCAGCCGAGGCCGAGGGCGGAGACGCGGGGACCGGTGGTTCCGAGAGAGCGCGTTGGCATCGTCATGCCACCCACCATGGCATGACAGCTGACAGATTTCAATATCTGTCATTCACCACTGCCCTACGCTGCCCCGATGAGCCCCCTGACAGACCGAGCCGCGATGGAGTCGGCGTTCGGCGCCGACGAGTTGTTCACCCTGGACGACAGGACACTGTCCGTCATCGCCCACGCACCCACGCGAGCGTTCCTTCGAGACGTCGGCCTGCCGTCCCAGGGGCTGTGGTTCGAAGCGGACCGACGCCTGGTCGACGGCGACCTCGAAGTGGGCGGCGAGGGATGGCGGGCCTTCGCCGAGAAGCACCCGGACATCACGTTCGACATGTCGGCCTGGCTGACGCTGGGCGGATTCGGCATGGACGACTTCATCGTCGACACGGTCACCGGCGTCGTGTACTGCGTGCCGGAGAACCACCCCGTCCAAGTCCTGAACAGCAGCGTCGACACGCTCGGCTTTTTCCTGCACGCACTCGAACTGAGGCGGCCGGAGTACGACCCCGAGATCGACTGCGACGAGGACCTGGGCCCCGGCAACCCCGAGGACGACCTCCTCGCCCTCATGCGTCAAACCGAGCCCGCCCTCCTGGAGAAGCCCGACTGTTACTGGCACGTGATCCTGCACTACGTGGAGAAGTGCCTGATGTTCTACTGACCGCCGAACCGCACGAATACGCGCGAAAGAGACGCACCATTCGCACAGTTGACCGTGCGTCACCCCGTAAGGATGATGCCTGCGAGCAGGCTGACCACCACGGGGGCGTTCATGGGCGTCGTACTACCGAGCTACCTCGACGAGGCTCTCGATCTGATCGGCGTCTCCTGGCCCAACGTCGACGAGGACGACTACCGCGCGATGGCGGACTCCATGCGGGAGTTCGCCACCAGCCTGGACAACGGCACCGCCGACCTGCACACCGTGGTCCAGGACATGCTGGGCGCCAACGAAGGACCGGCCGTCGACGCGCTGGCCGCGCACTGGGACAAGGTCAAGGGCAAACACCTGGCCGGCCTCGCGGACATCGGACGGGCCGCCGGAGACGGACTGGACGCGGTCGCGGTACTGATCGAGGGCGCCAAGCTCGCGGCGATCGCCCAACTCGGCATCCTCGCCGCCGAGATCGCCGCCGCCGTCGCCGCGGCGCCAGTGACCCTGGGGGCGTCGTCGCTGATGGGCCTGGCGGGCACCCAGGCGTGCCGCATCGCGGTGAAACGGATCTTCAAGGAGGTCCAGGAACAGGTCGTCGACGAGATCATGTCCCGGGTGACGGCCCCGATCGAGGAAGCCGTCGGGGCGATGGTCGGCGACCTGGTGGTCCAGACGGGGTCGAAGGCGCTCGGCCTCCAGGACGACGTGGACCTCGGCGAGACCGTGCAGGCGGGCAAGGAGTCCGTGCAGGCGGGCAAGGAGTCCGTGCAGGACGCGGGGAAGACGTCGATGCAGATCGCCTCCGCGGGATCGGGCGGCGGAGGCGGTTCCGGCGGCGGCACGGGGAAGATCGGCGTCGACCTGGAGTCCTACACCGCGCTGGAGAACGCCCTCAAGGGCGCCGGCGACCACTTCGACGGCAAGAGCATGTCCCATCTGCGGACCGCGAGGACGCGACAGGGGAACACCCGCGGAAAGGACTCCATAGCCAACGCCGTGAACAGCGCCCTGGACACGGCGATGGACGGCATCGAACAAGGCGTCAAGAAGGCCGTACAGCATGTCGGAAAGGACATGAAGGACGGCGTCGGGACGATGCGCGACAACCATCGGAACAACGATGACAGCATCGCGCAGAACCTCCACAAGATTCACCGGCGGGAACCGACCCGGGACGAACTGCGCGCACAACTGGGCGAGAAGCCGGTCTACCTCCTGGGCGACAGGGGGAAGATCCAGCGACTGACCAGCAACGGACCGGCGGACCTGACGGACAAGGACCGTGAACTGCTGGGAATACCACTGAAGCTGACCGGAAAGAACAAGGATAAACTTCCCGACCGCCCAGTGAATCCCGATAACCCCTACGCTTGGGACAAGAACGATACACCTGAAGACAAGGCGGCACGTTCTCGGAAATCCTCCACCAAGGTACCTTTCTACGAGGACGAACTGTCCCGGGCGACCGCCCTTGCCCGGCATGAACAAAGGAGCTACGGAAATTACAGGCCCCAGAGCGGAAGCAAAGAACTCAAGTTCACCAGCAACAACTACGCGGCGGCGCGTGTGCAGCACGAAGACGACGATGGTCGACAACAGGAGTTCATACTGGTCGGCCGGAGCAACAACCCTGTCCACTCGGAAAAGGTTCTCGGCATACCTTTTCTGGAAAACGGAACGGGACAGCATGTGAAGGATCTGTACACTGAACGGGAGCCATGCAGCGAAAGCAGCGACTGCGCAGCCTGGATAGAAAAGTACATGCCCCATGTAAACGTAACACACGGCGTGGATTACGGCCCAGGAACCATGGAGAGCGGCAACCGCGAGATGGAGGACCGGCTCAACAGAATGCTCCCCGGGGAACGCAGCACGAGGAAGAGTCCATGGACCAACTTCCAGGGCCTACACCCGCAGCATTGATTGATAGCCTCAGAGCAGTACACCCCCGAGTGAGAGCCGGAAGCCCCTCATGAGCCCTCTGATCGATCGAGCTTCAATGGAGTCGGTGTTCGGCGCCGACGAGTTGGTCACCCTCGATGGCGAGACCCTGACCGTCATCGCCCACGCTCCTACGCGCTCCTACCTGCGGGATGTTGGCCTGCCCGAGAGGGAGCAATGGTTTTTCACGTCTCAGGACGTCATCGAGGGCAACCTCACGATCGGCGGGCCGGGTTGGCAAGCGGCTCAGGAGCGCAACGCCGACTGCCCGTTCGACATGTCCTCCTGGCTTGCGCTGGGAGGCATCGCCATGGACAACGTCATCGTCGACACGGTCACAGGAGTCATGTACTGCATCCCTGAGGAACGCTCCATACATGTACTGAATAGCAGCGTTGACGCACTCGGCTTCTTCCTGCACGCGTTGGAAATGGAACGGCACGCTTACGACGGCGACATCGACGACGATTCCGGCCTTGACCCCGTGGGCGCAGAGGAACGCCTCCGCGCCCTCATGCACCGCACCGACCCCGTCGCCCTACAGAACCCCGACTCCTCCTGGCACATGGTCCTGCACTACGTCAGCAATGGCCTGATGTTCTACTGACCACCGAACCGCACGAATACGCACGAGAGAGACGCACCATTCGCACAGTTGACCGTGCGTCACCCCGTAAGGATGATGCCTGCGAGCAGGCTGACCACCACGGGGGCGTTCATGGGCGTCGTACTACCGAGCTATCTCGACGAGGCTCTCGATCTGATCGGCGTCTCCTGGCCCAACGTCGACGAGGACGACTACCGCGCGATGGCGGACTCCATGCGGGAGTTCGCCACCAGCCTGGACAACGGCACCGCCGACCTGCACACCGTGGTCCAGGACATGCTGGGCGCCAACGAAGGACCAGCCGTCGACGCGCTGGCCGCGCACTGGGACAAGGTCAAGGGCAAACACCTGGCCGGCCTCGCGGACATCGGACGGGCCGCCGGATGAAGAACTCTCTCACGGGCGTCGGCGACCACTTCCACGGCAAGAGCATGTCCCCTCTGCGGACCACGAAGACGCGACAGGGAAGCACTCGGGTAAAGGACCCTGTAGCCAACGCCGTGAACCGCACCCTGAACACAGCGATGGACGGCATCGAACAAGGCGTCAAAAAAGCCGTACAGTATGTCGAAGATAAACTGTCCCGCGCAACCGCCCTGGCACGGAACGAGCAGAACAGTTACGGAAACTACGAGGTGAAAAAAACAGCTCCCAAACCAAAATTCACTGCCAACAACTACGCTGCGGCACGCATTGAATACGATCAGGACGGCGAGCGGCGCGAGTTCATCCTGGTCGGCCGCAGCAACAACCCGGTCCACTCGGAAAAGGTACTTGGAGTTCCTTTTCTGGAGAACGGAACGGGCCGGCACATGAAGGATCTGTACACGGAGCGCGAACCATGCAGCGGCAGCAGCGACTGCGCGGCCTGGATCGAGAAGTACATGCCGCATGTCAATGTCACCCACAGCGTGGATTTCGGCCCTGGAACCACGGAGAGCGGGAACCGGGAAATGGAGGACCGGCTCAACAGAATGTACCCGGGGGAACGGCCGACGAGGCGAAGCCCATGGACCAACTTCCAGGGCATGCACCCGCAACACTGATTGGTAACCTCGCACCTGTCACAGCCCCTGATGAGAGCCGGACACCCTCATGAGTCCCCTGATCGACCGTACTGCCATGCAGTCGGTGTTCGACGAGCTGGTCACCCTTACCGACGAGGCACTCGCCGTCATCGCGCACGCGCCCACCCGTGCGTTTCTGCGAGATGTCGGCCTCCCGGAGCGGGAGCAGTGGTTCTTCACGAGCCAGGAACTCGTGGACGGCTCCCTCGTCCTGGACGGCCCGGCCTGGCAAGCGGTCCAGGAGCGGTACCCGGGCTGTCCGTTCGACATGTCGGCCTGGCTGGCCCTGGGGGGCATCGGTATGGACGACGTCATCGTCGACACGGTCACAGGCGTCGTCTACTGCATCCCGGAGGATGGCGCACCGCACCGGCTCAACAGCAGCGTCGACGCCCTGGGCTTCTTCCTGTACTCGCTGGAGAAGGAACGCCCGGAATACGACGCCGAAGTCGCCGCCGGCGCGGGATTCGACCCCGAGGGAGCCGAGGAACGCCTGCTCGCCTCTGGCGCCGTACCGATCCCATAGCCCTGGAGAACCCCGACTCGTCCTGGTACATGGTCCTGCGCTACGTGCGCAACGCCCTGATGGACTGACCCCGAGGAACCCGCCATGTCCCCCACCGGCAACCCCTTCGCCGACCGCTTCGGCCCCGCCGGCACCCGTCGCTTCGACGCCGTCCCGGGTGGTGGTCTCCTCCTCCCCCTGCGCGTCATGCCGTACTTCCACGTCCTCGCGGACGAGCCGGAGTCCCTCCCCGCGTACGCGGACTCCATCGGCAAGCGCGTGAACGAGGAGGCCCAGCTGTCCTGGACCCGCCTCGGCTCGGACCGCGCCTTCGAGATGTGCGCGACGCACGAGGGGGACGTCCGCGCGGTGCTCCTCGGCTACGACGAGCCCGACCGCTTCGTCAGCTCCAGTCCCGCCCTCTTCGCCGAGGCACTGCTGGAGCTGGACATCCTCCTGGAGGTGCTCGGCGCCGCCGAAACCCCGGGCGACGCCTCCGAGGCGTTCCGCACCACCCACGACACTCTGAGCGCCGCGGACCCCCGCGCCTTCGAGGACCCGGAGAACTGGTGGCCCCTGGTGCTGGAGGACATCCGCACCACCGCGAGCGTCGAGGCGTACGCGACCTTCGAGTTCGTCGCACCGGACGGTGAGAAACACCTGGTGAGCGAGGCGGGCGGGCTCTGCGTCCACCCCGAGCAGCGCGCCTGGTCGAAGATGTACGAGGCCGGGATCGAGCCGGAACAGGTCACCCGTGTCCACACCGAACTGGAAGCCTGCTTCATGCCGGGCCACTACTGCTCGATGTGGCTGGAGCTGATGTTCCCCCACGCCTCGCTCAGCCACAACGTCTCCTACGGCGAGACCGCCGCCGAACGGGCCGAGGGCATCCGTCAGTTGCGGGAGGCCACCCGGCCGCAGGCTCCGGGGGCGCGCTGAGCCGTGGTGACGGTGACCGACGACGACCCGGCCGCCCGCGCCGCCCAGTCACTGCTGTCGTGGGCCGTCGCTTCCGGCGCCCCGGCGGGCCCGGCACCGCGCACCGCCGTGGTCACGGGCCCGCCCGGCGCGGGCAAGAGCCGGCTGCTGGCCCTGTTCGTCGCGGGAGCGGCAGGGGCGGCGGGGGCGGCCGGACCCGCCTCCGCCCCGCACCCCACCGTGCACGCCGTGGGCTTCGCCGAGGGCAGGACAGCCCGCACCCTGGCCTGGCAGCTCGGCCGGCACCTCGGCTACGGACCGGTCGAACCGGACGAGCTGCTGCGGCGTCTGGCGGCCGACCCGCGGCCCGTCCTGCTGGTCGTCACCGACCTGCACCGGTCCGGACGTGGCCCGGCCGACCTGCCCGCCGCTCTGCCGGGCACGCTCGTCGAGGAGCTGATCACCCCGTTACGGGCCCTGCCCGGCGTCCGCCTGATCGTCGAGTCCGACACCCCGGACCTGCTCGGCGGTGCGGACGACGTACTGGTCGTGGACATGGGAACCCGGACGGAAGCCCCCGCGGCTCCGCCGGGCGGAACCGCCCCGCCCGCCCTGCCGTCGCCGTCCGTTCCTCCGTCCCCCGGCCACGACTGGCGCACCGCCACCCCCGACGAGCGCGAACACGCCCTCGACCACGCGCTGGCCAACGGCACCGCCCACCAGCTCCTCCGGGACCCGGGCTACCTGGTGTACGGCTCGGTACCGGCGATCACCGCGGCCCTCGCCGACCCTCGGATTCCGCTGCCGCCGGGCCTGCGGACCATCTGGGCCGAGGCCGCCCCCGTACTGTCCGCGCCGGACCTCCCGGACACCCAGCGGGCCGCTGTACTGCACTCCGCCGCGCTCGCCGCCCAACCGCGCCTGGCCGAGTACCTGCGGCCACTGGCCGAGGCCGGCCCGTGGACGACGCTCTGGTCGCGGCCGGCCCGCAGCACGGCCGCCCTCACGCTCACCCCCGCCGGCACCTTCGTCGCGGCGGACGCGCTGGGCCGGCCCACCCGGTACGCCCTCGCGGACGGGCTGACCCGTACGAGACTGCCCTCGGGCACGGCCTGGCAGCCCGCGGCGCTCGCCCCGGTCTCCTCCGACTGTCTGCTGGCCCTCGACCGCTCGGGCACCCTGCGGCCCCTCCCCCTCGTCCCCGACGCGCCGGTGCCCATCGGCCTCGGGTCGCTCCTCCTGGGCCACAACGCCGCCGCGCTGGCCTCCGTCCCGGCCCCGGCGGACCTGCCCACCGCCCTCGCCACGACGGCCCGGCACACGGCCGTCGGCGACGGTCACGGCCGGGTCCACCTGTGGCCGCTGGACTCCCCCGTCCCCGAACCGCCCACGACGTTCCGGCCGCACCGCTCCCCGGTGGCCTCCCTGGCCTGCCTCGACGTCGGTGGCACGCTCCTCGTGGTCAGCGGGGGCCTCGACGGCACGGTCGCCCTGTGGGACTCCGCCACCGCGCAACCGCTCACCGAACCCCTGGAACGGCGCAACGCGCTGCCCACCGCCCTGGCTCTGGCCGACACGGACGCCGCCGGGCCCGTGCTCGCCGTCGCCTGGTCCGACCGGCGGCTCCACCTGTGGCACCTGCTCAGCGGACGGATGACGGCGCTGCCGGCCCCGTACCGCGTCCGCGCCCTCGCGCTCACCGACGACGCCCGTCTGCTGTCGGCCGGAGCCGGCGGGATCCGTCTCGCCCGCCTCGGCCTCGCCGCCCTGTGGGCCACGGCAGACGGACGCCGGACGGGCTGAACCCTCCAGCCCGTCCGGCGTCCGTGACACCCGCTCCGCGGATCTAGCAGCCGACCAGGCGGCCGGCCAGGTACCCCTCGATCTGGTCCAGCGAGACCCGCTCCTGCTTCATGGAGTCGCGCTCGCGCACCGTCACCGCGTTGTCCTCCAGCGTGTCGAAGTCGACCGTCACGCAGTACGGCGTGCCGATCTCGTCCTGGCGGCGGTAGCGGCGGCCGATGGCGCCGGCGTCGTCGAAGTCGATGTTCCAGTTCTGCCGGAGCGCCTGGGCCAGGCCCTTGGCCTTCGGGGACAGGTCGGCGTTCCGCGACAGCGGCAGCACCGCGACCTTCACCGGGGCCAGGCGGTGGTCGAGGCGCAGCACGGTGCGCTTCTCCATCTTGCCCTTGGCGTTGGGCGCCTCGTCCTCGACGTAGGCGTCCAGCAGGAAGGCGAGCATCGCGCGCCCGACACCGGCCGCCGGCTCGATGACGTACGGCGTCCAGCGCTCGCCGGCCTCCTGGTCGAAGTAGGAGAGGTCCTGACCGGAGGCCTTGCTGTGCGCGCCGAGGTCGTAGTCGGTGCGGTTGGCGACGCCCTCCAGCTCACCCCACTCGCTGCCGCCGAACTGGAAGCGGTACTCGATGTCGGCGGTGCGCTTGGAGTAGTGGGAGAGCTTCTCCTGCGGGTGCTCGTACCACCGCATGTTCTCCTCGCGCATGCCGAGGCCGGTGTACCAGTTCCAGCGCTGCTCCATCCAGTACTCCTGCCACTTCTCGTCCTCGCCCGGCTTGACGAAGAACTCCATCTCCATCTGCTCGAACTCGCGGGTGCGGAAGATGAAGTTGCCGGGCGTGATCTCGTTGCGGAAGGACTTGCCCATCTGGGCGATGCCGAACGGCGGCTTGCGGCGCGAGGCGACCTGCACCTGGGCGAAGTTGGTGAAGATGCCCTGGGCGGTCTCGGGCCGCAGGTAGGCGACGGAGCCGGTGTCCTGGGTGGGGCCGAGGTGGGTGGAGAGCAGGCCGGAGAACTGCTTGGGCTCGGTGAACTGGCCCTTGTTGCCGCAGTTGGGGCAGTTGATGTCGGCCAGGCCGTTCTCGGGGGCGCGGCCCTTCTTCTCCTCGTACCCCTCTTCCAGGTGGTCCGCGCGGAACCGCTTGTGGCAGGCGGTGCACTCGGTCAGCGGGTCGGAGAAGGTCGCGACGTGGCCGGAGGCGACCCAGACCTCGGGGGCGAGGATCACGGAGGAGTCGATGCCGACGACGTCCTCGCGCGACGTGACCATGTAGCGCCACCACTGGCGCTTGAGGTTCTCCTTGAGCTCGACACCGAGCGGGCCGTAGTCCCAGGCGGCACGCTGGCCGCCGTAGATCTCACTACAGGGGAAAACGAAGCCACGGCGCTTGCTCAGGCTGACGATGGTGTCGATCTTGTCGGCGGCCACGGTGCTCTCTTCATTACGACGACGGGCGACGAAGCGAGATGCTTCCAGCGAATGACTCAGGTTACCGGCGATGCCCGGCCCTCGACCAAATCGGCCCCCGCTCCACCCTTTGTTGACAACCGTTTCCAGATTTGTTGAAAATGAGTGTCATGAACGTACGACGACGTCCCATATCCGGCATAGCGGTCGCAGCGGTCACCGCGCTCGGCCTCGGCACCCTTTCCGCCTGCTCCGGCGACAGCGCGGAGGCGGGTGGCGGGGGCGGCGGCAAGCTCGACGTCGTCGCGTCGTTCTACCCGATGCAGTACCTCGCCGAGCGGATCGGCGGGGACCGCGTGAGCGTCACCACCCTCACCGAACCCGGCCAGGAGCCGCACGACCTGGAGCTGAGCACCAAGCAGACCGCCGAACTGGGCGAGGCGGACGCGGTGCTCTACCTGAAGTCGCTGCAGCCCGCCGTGGACGAGGCGGTCGCCCAGTCCGGCGTCAAGACCAAGATCGACGCGGCCACGCTGACCGAGCTGGAGAACCACGGCGACGTCGAGCACGACCACGCCGGCGAGGAGGAGCACGCCGAGTCCGAGGAAGAGGAGGCGGAGTCCGCCCTCGACCCGCACGTGTGGCTGGACCCGGTCAAGTACGCCGAGATCGCCGAGGGCGTCGCCCGGGCCCTCGAGAAGGCCGACCCGGACCACGCCGCCGACTACCGGAAGAACGCCGAGGCGCTGGCGGCCGAGCTCGACGCTCTGGACACGGCGTACGAGAACGGTCTGAAGAACACCGACACCAAGGTCTTCTTCACCAACCACGCCGCCTTCGGCTACCTCGCCGAGCGCTACGGCCTGACCCAGGAGGCCATCTCCGGCCTCGACCCGGAGAGCGAGCCCAGCCCCGCCCGGATCAAGGAGCTGCAGACCGAGGCCAAGGCCGACGGCGTGACCACCGTGTTCTACGAGACACTGGTGTCGGACAAGACCGCGAAGACCCTCGCCGAGGACGCGGACCTGAAGACCGACGTCCTCGACCCGCTCGAAGGCATCACCGACAAGTCCGAGGGCGAGGACTACATCGAGGTCATGGAGTCCAACCTCGAAGCGCTGAAGACCGCCCTCGGCGCCAAGTGACAGATCCTGACCGTACGGAGGACCTCGTGAGCGACGAGCCCGTCATATCCCTGCGCGGTGTCCGCGCCGAACTGGGCTCGCGCCTCGTCCTGCGGGGCATCGACCTCACCGTGCGCCGCGGTGAGGTCGTCGCGCTGCTCGGCGCGAACGGCTCCGGCAAGTCCACCGCCGTGCGCACCGCCATCGGCCAGGTGCCGGTGACGGCCGGGGAGGTCGAGCTGTTCGGCACCCCGTTGCGCCGGTTCCGCGACTGGGCGCGGGTGGGCTACGTCCCCCAGCGCACCACGGCCGCCGGCGGCGTGCCCGCCACGGTGACCGAGGTCGTCACCTCCGGGCGGCTGTCCCGGGCCCGCCTCGGCGTCCTGCGCAAGGCCGACCACCGGGCCGTACGCCACGCCCTGGACCTGGTCGGCATGGCGGAGCGCGCCAAGGACTCGGTCAACGCCCTCTCCGGCGGCCAGCACCAGCGCGTCCTGATCGCCCGCGCGCTCGCCTCCGATCCCGAGCTGCTGATCATGGACGAGCCGATGGCCGGCGTCGACCTGGCCAGCCAGGAGGTGCTCGCCGAGACCCTGCGCGAGCAGACCGCCGCCGGTACGACCGTCCTGCTGGTCCTGCACGAGCTGGGCCCCCTGGAGCCGCTGATCGACCGGGCCGTCGTCCTGCGCGACGGCTGCGTCCTGCACGACGGCCCGCCCCCGAAGGCGGTCGGCCAGCACGCCCTGCCCGGCCACGACCACGTCCACCCGCACGACACCTCGGGCGCCGAACCGATCCGCACCGGACTGCTGAGCTGACCGCCATGGACATCCTGAACTACGCCTTCATGCAGCGGGCCCTGCTGGCCGCCGTCCTGGTCGGCGTCACCGCCCCCGCGATCGGCATCTACCTGGCCCAGCGCCGCCAGGCCCTGATGGGCGACGGCATCGGCCACGTCGCGATGACCGGCGTCGGCCTCGGCTTCCTGCTCTCCTGGTCCCCGGTGTGGATGGCCACCCTGGTCTCCGTGCTGGGCGCCGTCCTGATGGAACTGATCCGCTGGTACGGCCGCACCCGCGGCGACATCGCCCTCGCCATGCTCTTCTACGGCGGCATGGCCGGCGGCGTGATGTTCATCAACCTCGCGCCGGGCGGCTCCAACGCCAACCTCACCTCGTACCTCTTCGGCTCGCTGTCCACGGTGAGCGAGTCGGACGTCACCGCGATCTGCCTGCTGGCCGCCTTCGTGGTGCTGGTCACCCTGGGCCTGCGCCGGCAACTGTTCGCGGTCAGCCAGGACGAGGAGTTCGCGCGGGTCACCGGGCTGCCGGTGCGCGCGCTGAACCTGCTGACCGCCGTCACCGCCGCCGTCACCGTGACCGTCGCCATGCGCGTGGTCGGCCTGCTGCTGGTCTCCGCGCTGATGGTGGTCCCGGTGGCCGCCGCCCAGCAGCTCAGCCGCAGCTTCGCCGCCACCTTCGCCATCGCCGTCGCGATCGGCGTCGCGGCGACCCTCGGCGGCACGGTCACCTCGTACTACCAGGACGTGCCGCCCGGCGCGACGATCGTGCTGCTCGCCCTCGGCGCGTTCATCGCGCTGACCGTGCTGGCCGCCCCGCTGGCCCGGCGGCGCGCGCGGGCCTCCGCCGCCGCGCACGCCGCCGCCGACCCCGCCGAGTGCCGGATCCCGGCCGGGCGGGAGGCGGGCGTGTGACCGGGGTGTGCCCGGCATCCGATCGGCGTCCGGCCGACGGCGGCCGGGGCTGGCACAATGGCCCCGGCAGCGCAGACGTGAGGAGGCCACCGGTGACCACCGCAGGACCACCCGTGAAGGGCCGTGCCACCCGGCAGCGCGCCGCCGTGTCGGCGGCCCTGCAGGAGGTCGAGGAGTTCCGCAGCGCGCAGGAACTGCACGACATGCTCAAGCACAAGGGCGACTCGGTCGGTCTCACCACCGTCTACCGCACCCTGCAGTCCCTCGCCGACGCCGGTGAGGTCGACGTCCTGCGCACCGCCGACGGGGAGTCCGTCTACCGCCGCTGCTCCAGCGACGACCACCATCACCACCTGGTCTGCCGCGCCTGCGGCAAGGCCGTCGAGGTGGAGGGGCCCGCCGTGGAGAAGTGGGCGGAGGCCGTCGCCGCCGAGCACGGCTACGTCAACGTGGCGCACACCGTGGAGATCTTCGGCACGTGCGCGGAGTGCGCGAACTGACCTCCGCCCCGCCCGTCACAGGCGGGTCAGGTGCCGGTCCAGGACCGCGCGCAGCCGGTCGGCGTCGGCGCCGTCCCCGAGGCCCCGCTTGGGCAGCACGGTGAAGCAGGAGACGTTCCGGTCATCGCTGAACAGGACGAACGCCTCGGGGGTCTCGCGGTAGCGCGGCTGCGCCGCCCAGGTGACCGTCGTCGAGGTGGCGTCGTTCGTCACCGTCAGCCCGGACTCCGTCACCGTCGCCCGGTGGTCGCCGAACCGCGCCGCCAGGGCGAGGAACTGGCGGGCCTGGAGCCACGGCAGCAGGAGCAGCAGCACGGTGACCAGGACGATCCAGACCGTGAGGAACAAGTCGAACTCCCCCGTCACCGCCCCGACGACGATACTCACCACCGCGCAGACGGCCGCGACGGCGAGCAGCACCCGCTGCAGCCGCGCGCCCTCGCGGATCCGTCTTCGCGCCCGCAGCGCCGCCGTGAAGTCCCCGAACTTTGGCCGGTACGCCAGCTCCACGGCGTCCGCGCCCGTCTCCCGCCCCATGTCCATGACCATGAGGCGGAAAGCGTAGGCGAAGAAGATCAGCTGTGCTGACGGCCCTCCATGGCGAGCAGCTCCTCGTTGGGGATCGCCCCGCCGAAGCGCCGGTCCCGGGAGGCGAACTCCAGGCACGCGCGCCACAGGTCGCGGCGGTCGAAGTCCGGCCACAGCACGTCCTGGAAGACCATCTCCGCGTACGCGCTCTGCCACAGCAGGTAGTTGGAGGTGCGCTGCTCGCCGCTGGGCCGCAGGAACAGGTCGACGTCCGGCATGTCCGGGTAGTACAGGTACTTCGCGACCGTCTTCTCGGTGACCTTGGACGGGTCGAGCCGCCCGGCCCGCACCTCCTCGGCGATCGCCTTCGCCGCGTCGGCGATCTCGGCCCGGCCGCCGTAGTTCATGCAGAAGTACAGGGTGAGCCGGTCGTTGTCCTTGGTCTGCTCCTGGGCCACCTGGAGCTCCTTGGCGACCGACTTCCACAGCTTGGGCATCCGGCCCACCCAGCGGACCCGGACCCCCAGCCCGTCGAGGGTGTCGCGGGACTTGCGGATGAAGTCGCGGTTGAAGTTCATCAGGAAGCGCACCTCGTCGGGCGAGCGCTTCCAGTTCTCGGTGGAGAAGGCGTACAGGGAGACGTTCCCTACGCCGATCTCGATGGCCCCCTGGAGCACGTCCATGACCTGCTCGGCGCCGACCTTGTGGCCCTCGGTGCGGGGCAGCCCGCGCTGCTTGGCCCAGCGGCCGTTGCCGTCCATGACGATGGCCACGTGCTCCGGGACCAGCTCCCCGGGCAGCTTCGGCGGCCGGGCGCCGGAGGGGTGCGGCTCGGGTGTCCGGTACTCCCGGCGCTGACGCCCCAGAATCCCGCGTACGGCCATGTCAGGTTCTCCTACTTCTCGACGTACCGCAGGGAGCGCAGTCCCCGCTCCAGATGCCAGTGCAGGTAGGCGGAGACCAGCCCGCTGCCCTCGCGGACGTGCCGCGGCTCGGCCGCGTCCGCCGTGGCCCAGTCTCCCGCAAGCAGCGCGCCGAGCAGTTCCAGGGCCTGGGGCGAGGGTACGACGCTGCCGGGCACCCGGCAGTCGGCGCAGACGGAACCGCCCGATCCGACCGAGAAGAACCGATTCGGCCCCGGCATCCCGCACTTCGCGCAGTCCCCGAAGGTCGGGGCGTACCCGTTGACCGCGAGGGAGCGCAGCAGGAAGGCGTCCAGGACCAGGCCGGGCGCGTGCTCGCCGCGGGCGAGGGTGCGCAGCGCGCCGACCAGCAGCAGGTACTGCTGCACGGCCGGCTCCCCCTCGTGGTCGGTGAACCGCTCGGCGGTCTCCAGCATGGCCGTCCCGGCGGTGTACCGGGCGTAGTCGGTGACGATGCCGCCGCCGTACGGCGCGATGGTCTCGCTCTGCGTGCACAGCGGCAGTCCGCGGCCGACCAGTTCGCTGCCGCGCGCGAAGAACTGCACGTCGACGTGGGAGAAGGGTTCGAGCCGGGCGCCGAACTTGCTCTTCGTGCGCCGCACGCCGCGGGCCACGGCGCGTACCCGGCCGTGACCGCGGGTGAGCAGGGTGATGATCCGGTCCGCCTCACCCAGCTTCTGGGTGCGCAGCACGATGCCGTCGTCGCGGAACAGACTCATGGCATCCATTGTCACCCACGTCTCAGGGCACCTCGCCCCGGCTGCGGGCGTTGGCGTACGCCGTCCCCGCGCCGATCCGCTCGGCGGGCGTCGCCCGGCGCACCGCGCCCGGTTCGGCGTCCCACTCCCGCCCGCCGCCGCACGGCCGCAGCTGGACGTACGGCCCCTCGTACCCCATGACGATCCCCACCCTTCCGCTCCGGGTGTCCACGACGTACGAACCGACGGGTTCCTGCACCACGCCCTCCGCTCCTCCGGCCCCTTCGCTGCGGCCGGTCACCGTTGTCCGTCCGAGTCCCCCGTCTCCTCTGTTTTTCGGTTCCGCGCGCCGTCTCCCCAAGGTGACGTTTCAGCACCTGCCCCGGATGACGCCGGCGCCCCGTAAGTACGCTGGTGAAGCGGGAAGTTCGGGAGGGCCGCCGGGGATTGCAGAAACGTCCCGTTCGATCATGTGATGCCCAGGCCCGACGGTGTTCGAGTGCCGGATTCGACGGGGTGCGGGCACCGGGGTCCGCGCCCAGGGGCACCGGGGACCGCCGGGACGGGCCCGCGGCCCCGTCCCGGCGCCCGTAGCGGTTCACGGCCCCGGCTCCCCGCCGCGCCCGCCCTGCGTCCCGCACGCCGGGCCCTCGTCGCGGCCCGGGCACGCACCGGCCGGCGCCGCGGCCGGGCCTGGTTCCGCGGGAGCGGGCCCGTCAGCTCACGAAGGTGTCCGGGCAGCCGCCGTCAGCAACCGGTTCACGTCGTCCGAGCAGATGGTCAGGGCCGCGCCCACCGTGGCCAGGGTGTCGTGTTCGGCGGGGGTGTAGGGGCCGTCGGCGAGGGCGATGCGGGCGCCCTGGAGGAGGATCGACTCGCGGCCGGCGGCGGCCAGGTGCGGGGCCAGCGGGTCGAGCGCCTCGTGCAGCTCTATGGCGAGGCCGGGCCCGCAGGGGCCGCCCCGGACCCGTCCGGTGTCCGCCGCGAGCGCCTCGACCAGCGTCTCCAGCCGCTCCTCGGTGCAGTCCTCGAAGCCCGCCGCGCGCACCGCGCCGGCCGCCGCCGTCAGCGCCGTACGGGAGCGGGTGCCGCCCGCGGCCAGCACCGCGAGGGCGACGGTGTGCACGGCGTCGCGGAGCATCGCGGAGAAGCGGGTGGTGGTGGGGTGGTCGAGGACGTCGGTGCCGAAGTGGCGCCGGCAGGCCGCGCACTCGACGACCGGGCCGGTGTCCCCGCGGGGCAGTACGGGCATCCCGAGCAGGGCGAGCCGGCGGCGGCCGGTGAGGCGCCGGTAGTTGCGGTCCCCTCCGCAGGCGGGGCAGAAGAACTCGCCGTCGCCGACGGCCGTCCACGCGGTGCGGGTCCCCAGGATGCGCGGCGGCCGGGCAGCTCGGCCGTTCCGTCCCCGTCCAGGCAGCACGTCGCACCTCCGTAACCGCACGGCAACATCGCCGTACTGGCGTGATGTTAGCCACATCGCCGACGCGGAGTCAGTACCCCGTACGAGACCTTTCCGTGACCTGCACACGCATATGGCCGGTACCCGACGCCGCCCCGTCCCCCGCGCGGCGGGCGGACGGGGCGGCGGACCACTGGATCGGCTGGTCAGCGCGCCGCTCGGTTGACGGCGGAGACGACCGCCTTGAGCGAGGCGCGCGTCGTGTTCGCGTCGATTCCGATCCCCCACAGGACCTTGCCGTCGATGGCGCACTCGATGTAGGAGGCGGCCTGCGCAAAGGCCCCTTCGCTCATCGTGTGCTCCTGGTAGTCCAGCAGGCGCACGTCGATGCCGACGGCCTGGAGGGCGTCGAAGAAGGCCGAGATCGGGCCGTTGCCCGAGCCGGTCAGCACGGTGTCGGCGCCGTCGACCGTGGCCTCCACGGTGAGGGTGTCCACGCCGTCCCGGTCGGTGGTCGTCTGGCCGGCGCGGACCTGGATGCGCCCCCAGGCGTTGTCCGGGTTGGGCAGGTACTCGTCCTGGAAGACCTCCCAGATCGCCGCCGGGGTGATCTCGCCGCCCTCGGCGTCCGTCTTCGCCTGGATGATCTTCGAGAACTCGATCTGCATCCGGCGCGGCAGGTCCAGCTTGTGGTCGTTCTTCAGGACGTAGGCGATGCCGCCCTTGCCGGACTGCGAGTTGACCCGGATGACCGCCTCGTAGGAGCGGCCGACGTCCTTGGGGTCGATGGGCAGGTAGGGGACGGCCCATTCGAGGTCGTCCACGGTGACGCCGCGGGCCGCCGCGTCGGCCTCCATCGCGTCGAAGCCCTTCTTGATGGCGTCCTGGTGGGAGCCGGAGAAGGACGTGTAGACCAGGTCGCCCACGTACGGGTGGCGCGGGTGGACCTCCATCTGGTTGCAGTACTCCCACGTACGGCGGATCTCGTCGATGTCGGAGAAGTCGATCTGCGGGTCGACGCCCTGGGAGAACAGGTTCATGCCCAGGGTGACCAGGTCGACGTTGCCGGTGCGCTCGCCCTGGCCGAACAGGCAGCCCTCGACGCGGTCGGCGCCGGCCATCAGGGCCAGCTCGGCCGCCGCCACCGCCGTACCGCGGTCGTTGTGCGGGTGGACGGAGAGCACCACGTGCTCGCGGCGGGACAGGTTGCGGTGCATCCACTCGAAGCGGTCCGCGTGCGTGGACGGCGTCGAACGCTCCACGGTGGCGGGCAGGTTGAGGATGATCTCGCGGTCCGGGCCGGGCTGGTAGACGTCCATCACCGCCTCGCAGACCTCCAGGGCGAAGTCCAGCTCGGTGTCGGTGAAGATCTCCGGGCTGTACTGGTAGCCGAAGACCGTCTCCGGGCCCAGCAGCTTCTCGGCGTACTCCATGACCAGCCGCGTGCCGTCGACGGCGATCTGCTTGATGTCGTCCCTGGAGCCGCGGAAGACGACCCGGCGGAAGACCGGCGCGGTGGCGTTGTACAGGTGGACGGTGGCCCGCCTGGCGCCCCTCAGGGACTCCACGGTCCGCTCGATCAGGTCCTCGCGGGCCTGGGTCAGTACGGAGATGGTGACGTCGTCGGGGATGGCGTCCGGGTCCTCGATGATGGAGCGGACGAAGTCGTAGTCGGTCCGGCCGGAGGCCGGGAAGCCGACCTCGATCTCCTTGTAGCCCATCTTGACCAGCAGGTCGAACATCGCGCGCTTGCGGGCGGGCGACATGGGGTCGATCAGGGCCTGGTTGCCGTCGCGCAGGTCGGTGGAGAGCCAGCGGGGGGCCTGGGTGATCCGCTGGTTCGGCCAGGTGCGGTCGGCGATGTCGACCTGCTCGTAGCCGCGGTACTTCTGGATCGGCATGGAACTGGGCTGCTGGCGATTGGCCATGGTGGCGTGGGCTCCTCGATGTGTCCGCGATGTCCGCGAGTCCGGAAGGACGGCCGACGGCAACGCAGAAGCTCCGCGGGGAGGGAGTCGGCCTCGACTACAGGCCCTCGCCGCGGCAGCTAAGGAGAAGCAGCCCGAAGTGCATGGTGCCGTGCAGCCTAGCCCAGTCGTGCCGGATACGCGGGTCCGTATCAGTATGCGGGACCCGTGGGAGGACCGGGACAAAAAGTGCCGCATACCACTCCCGGGGCTCCGCGGTCGCCCGGCGGCGGCCCATTTCACCAATCACGGTTGCCACCGGTGACAGGTGCGCTACGCAGTGCGATGGTGTGGGGCATGAACGACAACGGGGGCTTCGAGCCCGTCTTCTGCACCATCGTCCCGCCGCACGTCCTGGACAAGCTCGCCCAGGCCGACGACCCCGTGCTCGCCGGACCCGCCCGCCGCACCCTCCAGCGCGACGCCTACGAGCGCACCCAGCGCCGCCTGACCACGGTGGTCGGCGCCCGCGCGGCGGCCGCGCCCGCCACCGCCGAGGCCGGCACCCCGCACCGCACCGTCTACGACGCCCGCAACGGCACCGACCTGCCCGGCACCAAGGTGCGCGGCGAGGGCGACGACCCGGGCCAGGACGCCACCGTCAACCGCGCCTACGCGGGCCTCGGCGCCACCTTCGAGGTGCTGCTGAAGGCGTACGGCCGCGACTCCATCGACGGCGACGGCCTGCCGCTGGACGCGACCGTGCACTACGACCGCGAGTACGGCAACGCCTTCTGGAACGGCGAGCAGATGGTGTTCGGCGACGGGGACGGCGAGATCTTCCTCGACTTCACCATCCCCCTCGACGTCATCGGCCACGAACTCGTCCACGGCGTCACCCAGTACACGGCCAACCTGACCTACTTCGGCCAGAGCGGCGCCCTCAACGAGTCGGTGTCGGACGTCTTCGGCTCCCTGGTCAAGCAGTACGCGCTCGGGCAGACCGCCGACCAGGCGGACTGGCTGATCGGCGCCGGCCTGCTCGCCCCGCGCGTCACCGGGGTGGCGCTGCGCTCGCTGAAGGCGCCCGGCACCGCCTACGACGACGACGTCCTCGGCAGGGACCCGCAGCCCGCGACGATGGACGGCTACCTCCACACCGGCTCGGACAACGGCGGCGTGCACATCAACTCCGGCATCCCCAACCACGCCTTCTACCTCTTCGCCACGGCGCTCGGCGGCAAGGCCTGGGAGCGGGCCGGGCAGGTCTGGTACGACGTGCTGACCGGCGGCGAGCTGGGCCAGGAGGCGACGTTCGAGGAGTTCGCCGCGCTGACCCTGGCGGCGGCCCGGGAGCGCTACGGCGACGGGGAGGAACTGGACGCGGTGGGCAAGGCCTGGGAGCGGGTCGGGGTGCGGGCGGAGGCACGGAGCGGGACACAGGCCGGGACACAGGCCGAGTAGTTCCGTACCGGACGCCGGCGTACTAGACACGGACCATGCGGATTCAGGTGACGCGCACAGGAGGCTTCGCGGGCGTCGAACGCCACGCGGAGGTGGACACCCGGGGCCGCCCGGACGCGCGGGAGTGGCACGCGCTGGCCGAGCGGGCCGTCGAGGGCGCCCGGACCATCCCGCCCGTCGGGGTGCCGGACGGGTTCGGCTACCGGATCACCGTGGACGGCCGGACGGTCCACGCCGCCGAGCCCGGACTGACCGAGGCCCAACGGGAGCTGGTCATCCGGGTGTTGAAGGAGGGGTCGTAGCTGTTGACGTGAGCGGCGGACCGTGCGGATGATCCCGGCATGGTGACGACGGACCCGGTGCCCAGGTTCCCGGCCGGCTTCCTGTGGGGGGTGTCGACCTCGGCCCACCAGATCGAGGGGGCCGCCGGGACGCGCGAGCGGTCCGTGTGGGACGCCTTCACGGACCGGCCCGGCCGGGTGCGGGACGGCTCGACGGCGGCGGTGGCCTGCGACCACTGCCGCCGTTACCGCGAGGACGTGGCGCTGCTGGCCGGCCTGGGCGTCGGCGCGTACCGCTTCTCGGTGTCCTGGCCGCGGGTGAACTCCCCCGGCGGGCTGGACTTCTACGACCGGCTGACGGACGAGCTGTGCGCGGCGGGCGTCCGCCCGGTGCCCACCCTCTTCCACTGGGACCTGCCGCTCGGCCTCCACTGGCGCGAGCGGGACACCGCGGAGCGGTTCGCGGCGTACGCGGCGCGGGTCGCGGACCGGCTCGGCGACCGGGTGCGTACGTGGATCACCCTCAACGAACCCGCCGAGCACACCCTGCTCGGCCACGCCCTGGGGGTGCACGCGCCGGGCGAGCGGCTGCTGTTCGACGCGCTGCCGGTGGCCCACCACCAGCTCCTCGCGCACGGCCTGGCGGTACGGGCGCTGCGCGCGGCGGGCGCCGCCGGCATCGGCATCGCCAACTCGCACGGGCCCACCTGGCCGGCCTCCGAGGACCCCGCCGACCGGGAGGCCGCCGGCTTCTACGACACCCTGCTCAACCAGATGTTCGCCGACCCGCTGCTCCTGGCCCGCTACCCGGACGGCGTCGGCGAGCTGATGCCCGGGGACGTGGCGGCCGACCTGGCGGTGATCGCCGAGCCCCTCGACTTCTACGGCGTGAACTACTACGCGCCGACCCGGGTGGGCGCCCCCGCCGGAGAGGACCAGTTCGGCGCCGGACTCCCCTTCTCCGTCCGCGAGATCGAGGGCCGCCCGGTGACCGACTCCGGCTGGCCCGTCGTCCCCGAGGCGCTGACGGAGCTGCTCACCGGCTTCCGCGCCCGCTACGGCGACCGGCTCCCGCCGGTCCTGATCACCGAGAACGGCTGCGCCTACGACGGCCTCGACGACCAGGCCCGCATCGCCTACCTGGACGGCCACCTGCGCGCCCTGCACGAGGCGCTGGCGGCCGGGGTGGACGTACGCGGCTACTTCGTGTGGTCGCTGCTGGACAACTTCGAGTGGGCGGAGGGGTACACCCGGCGGTTCGGGCTGGTCCATGTGGACTTCGCCACGCAGCGGCGCACGCCGAAGGCGTCGTACGGCTGGTTCCGGGACGTGCTGAGGGCCCAGGCGTGAGGCAGGAGCCCGCGGTCAGAAGCCCAGCCGGCGGAGCTGCTTGGGGTCGCGCTGCCAGTCCTTGGCCACCTTCACGTGCAGGTCGAGGAAGACGGGGGTGCCGAGCAGCGCCTCGATCTGCTTGCGGGACTTGACGCCGACGTCCTTGAGGCGCTTGCCCTTGGGGCCGATGATGATGCCCTTCTGGCTGGGGCGCTCGATGAACACGTTGGCGTGGATGTCCAGGAGCGGCTTGTCGGCGGGGCGGTCCTCGCGGGGCAGCATCTCCTCCACGACGACGGCGATGGAGTGCGGCAGCTCGTCGCGCACGCCCTCCAGCGCGGCCTCCCGGATCAGCTCGGCGACCATGACCTGCTCGGGCTCGTCGGTGAGGTCGCCCTCGGGGTAGAGCGCGGGGCCCTCGGGCAGCAGCGGGACGAGGAGGTCGGCGAGGAGGTCGACCTGCTTGTCGCCGGTGGCCGACACCGGGACGATCTCGGCCCAGGTGATGCCCAGCTCCTGGCCGAGCTGGTCGACGGCGATGAGCTGCTCGGCGAGGGTCTTGCCGTCCACCAGGTCGGTCTTGGTGACGACGGCGACCTTCGGGGTCTTCTTGATGCCGGCGAGTTCCTTGGCGATGAAGCGGTCGCCGGGGCCGAGCTTCTCGTTGGCGGGCAGACAGAAGCCGATCACGTCGACCTCGGCCCACGTGGTGCGCACCACGTCGTTGAGCCGCTCGCCCAGGAGGGTGCGCGGCTTGTGCAGGCCCGGGGTGTCGACCAGGATCAGCTGGGCGTCCGGGCGGTGCACGATGCCCCGCACGGTGTGCCGGGTGGTCTGCGGGCGGTTGGAGGTGATCGCCACCTTCTGCCCGACCAGAGCGTTCGTGAGGGTGGACTTGCCCGCGTTGGGGCGGCCCACGAAACAGGCGAAGCCCGCCCGGTGGGCGGCCTCGGACATTTCCGACGGCTCGGATGACTGACTGCGAACGCTCATGGCGCCCATTGTCCCTGATCCACAGGGCCCCGCCGCACCAGTGCCCCGGCACCCGCGCGGAACGCGCGCGTCCGGGGCCTGACGCCTTCGGGGCCGGAGGTCAGGGGCTCAGGAGTCAGGGGGTCAGGGGGTCAGCCGGCGGTGACCGTCTCCCGGACCTCGCCGTCGACTCCGGCCACCAGCACCGGTGTCCCCGGGCCGCCGAGGTCCCGTACGGCGGCCCGGTCCTCCTCGGAGACGGTCTCCGCGCCGGTCACCACGGCCGCCGCCTCCAGCGAGGTCGCGCCGGAGGCCACCGCCATCGCCACCGCCGTGCGCAGCGCGCTGAGGTTCAGGGAGTCCAGGGCGACGGTGCCGGCCACGTACGTACGGCCGGTCTCGTCGCGCACGGCGGCGCCCTCGGGCACCTGGTTGCGGGCCCGGGCGGAACGGGCCAGGGTGACGATCTTCTGGTCCTCGGGGGCGAGGGGGGCGAGCGCGCTGCTGTCGGTCATGGGGTGAGCATACGAAAGCGTCGTCCGTCGCCGGAGGGACGCCCGAGGGAGGTGACCTCCGCGGCTCCGGCCGCGTGGAGGGGCTCGGCGGTGGTGTCCCCGGCCCGCGGGTGCCGGGCCCGGACGCCGGTTCCGCGCGCCCGCGCGCGGAGCCGGCCGTGTGCGGGCGCGCGCCCAGGGCTCTCAGCGCGGACGTCCTGTCCGGCGCCTTGAGGACGGAGGTGTCGGGGCCGAAGGGGGGTCCTCCCCGGCCGCGTCACGGGAGAGGCGGGACGCGCGCGGGGCGCGCGGGGTCACTCCGGCTCCGCCAGGACCGTCACGATCTTGTTGCGGCGGCCCGCGGCGGCCTCCGCCGTCAGGCGCAGGGTCCGGCCGTCGGGCAGGTCGACGGGGGCCGACGCCCCGGCGATCGGGACCCGGCCCAGCGCCTTGGCGAGCAGGCCGCCGACGGTCTCCACGTCCTCGTCGTCGAACGCCTCCAGGCCGTACAGCTCGCCCAGGTCGCCGATGTCGAGGCGGGCGGTGACCCGGTAGCGGTCCTCGCCGAGCTCCTGGACCGGCGGGAGTTCGCGGTCGTACTCGTCGGTGATCTCGCCGACGATCTCCTCCAGGATGTCCTCGATGGTGACGATGCCGGCGGTGCCGCCGTACTCGTCGATGACGACGGCGACGTGGTTGCGGTCCTTCTGCATGTCGCGCAGCAGGTCGCCGGCGTTCTTGGTGTCGGGCACGAAGTACGCGGGGCGCATCGCCGTCGACACCAGCTCGCTCTCGGCGTCCCGGCTGATGTGCGTCTTGCGGGCCAGGTCCTTCAGGTAGACGATGCCGACGATGTCGTCCTCGCTGTCGCCGGTGACCGGTATGCGGGAGAAACCGGAGCGCAGGGCGAGGGTGAGGGCCTGGCGGATGGTCTTGTAGCGCTCGATGACCACCAGGTCGGTGCGCGGGACCATGACCTCGCGGACCAAGGTGTCGCCCAGCTCGAAGACGGAGTGCACCATGCGGCGCTCCTCGGCCTCGATCAGGGACTCCTTCTCGGCGAGGTCGACCAGGGCGCGCAGCTCCGCCTCGGAGGCGAAGGGGCCCCGGCGGAAGCCCTTGCCGGGGGTGAGCGCGTTGCCGATGAGGATGAGCAGGGGCGGGACCGGGCCCATGATCCTGGCCAGCGGGACCAGGACGTACGCCGCCGCGGTGGCCGTGTTCAGCGGGTGCTGGCGGCCGATGGTGCGCGGCGAGACGCCGACGGCGACGTACGACACCAGCACCATCACGGCGATGGCGATGAGGAGCGCCTCGGTGGTGTTGGTGAACTCGTTGAGACAGCCGTAGGTGACCAGCGCGGCGGCGGCCATCTCGCAGGCGACGCGGACCAGCAGCGCCACGTTGAGGTAGCGGGTGGGGTCGGCGGCGACCTTGGCGAGCTTGGCGCTGCCGCGCCGCCCGGACCGTACGGCCTCCTCGGCGCGGAAGCTGGAGACGCGGGCGAGCCCGGCCTCCGCGCTGGCGGCGAGCCAGGCGACGACGATCAGGGCGACGGCGCCGGCGACGAGCGGCAGGCTCATGAGACGGTCGGGGCCGGGGACGGACCGGTCAGGCCCTTCTCCGCGCGCCAGCCGTCCACGATGGCCGCCTGGAGGCCGAACATCTCGGCCTTCTCGTCCGGTTCCTCGTGGTCGTAGCCGAGCAGGTGCAGCACACCGTGGACGGTGAGCAGTTGCAGCTCCTCGTCCATGGTGTGCCGGGTCTCGGCCTCCTTGCCCTGCTTCTCGGCGACCTCGGGGCAGAGCACGATGTCGCCGAGCAGGCCCTGCGGCGGCTCGTCGTCGTCCTTGGACGGCGGACGCAGCTCGTCCATCGGGAAGGACATGACATCGGTGGGGCCGGGCAGGTCCATCCACTGGATGTGGAGCTGCTCCATGGCGTCGGCGTCCACGACGATCACCGAGAGCTCGGAGAGCGGGTGGATACGCATCCGCGCGAGCGCGTAGCGGGCGATGTCGAGGATCGCCTGCTCGTCGACCTCGGTTCCGGACTCGTTGTTGACGTCGATCGACATGGTCGTGCTGGTCTACTTCCCCTTGGTGCCCTTGGCGCCGGAGGACTTGGCGCGCGGCTTGTGCGCGCCGTTCTCGGTGCCGTGGTCGCTGTCGTACTTCTCGTAGGCGTCGACGATACGGCCCACCAGCTTGTGCCGGACGACGTCCTGGGAGGAGAGCCGGGAGAAGTGGACGTCGTCCACGCCGTCCAGGATGTCCTGGACCTGGCGCAGCCCGGACTTGGTGCCGCCGGGCAGGTCGACCTGGGTCACGTCACCCGTGATCACGATCTTCGAGTCGAAGCCGAGGCGGGTGAGGAACATCTTCATCTGCTCGGGGCTGGTGTTCTGGGCCTCGTCCAGGATGATGAAGGCGTCGTTGAGGGTACGGCCGCGCATGTAGGCCAGCGGCGCCACCTCGATCGTGCCGGCCGCCATCAGCCGGGGGATCGCGTCCGGGTCCATCATGTCGTGCAGGGCGTCGTAGAGCGGGCGCAGGTAGGGGTCGATCTTCTCGTAGAGGGTGCCGGGCAGGAAGCCCAGGCGCTCGCCGGCCTCGACCGCGGGGCGGGTCAGGATGATGCGGTTGACCTGCTTGGACTGGAGGGCCTGGACGGCCTTGGCCATGGCCAGGTAGGTCTTGCCGGTGCCGGCGGGGCCGATGCCGAAGACGACGGTGTGCTTGTCGATGGCGTCGACGTACCGCTTCTGGTTGAGCGTCTTGGGGCGGATGGTGCGGCCTCGCGAGGACAGGATGTTCTGCGTGAGCACCTCGGCCGGGGTCTCCTGGCCGTCGCTCTCCCCGTTCTCGCTCGCCTTGAGCATGGCGATCGAGCGTTCCACTGCGTCCTCCGTCATCGGCTGCCCGGTGCGGAGCACCAGCATCATCTCGTCGAACACGCGCTGGATGAGGGCGACGTCCGCAACGTCGCCGGTCGCGCTGATCTCGTTGCCCCGGACGTGGATGTCGGCCGCCGGGAAGGCCTTCTCGATCACGCGCAGCAAGGAGTCTCCGGACCCCAGGACGGTCACCATGGGGTGCTGGGCGGGGACGGTGAACCGTGCACTCGCCTGCCGCTGCGCGGGGGTGTGAGCTGTGGGTGTCTGAGTCATGGGCCGGCGCTCAAGGCCTGCGGTTCCTCCTCGTCATGGCCGCCCGCTGAGGGCGGCCTCGCGTGTTCCAGGGTACGACGGTGGGCTGACAACACCGTAGGAGTTTTCGTATCACCGCGGTCGCGCACCGCTGGGGGCGCCCGTGGGTGGTCACTGCGGTCGGCGGAAGCCGATCGTGGGGACCGCGCGGCGCAGCGGCCACGGCCGGGCCGCGTGGCAGGGGCCGCCGTCGGGCACGAGGCCGGCCAGGAAGGCGTACCGGGACAGGGCCGCCGGGTCCTGGCCGTCGACCGACCGGACCTCGCGCCACCAGGCGCCGATCTCGGACCAGCCGGGCGCGGACAGGGAGCCGCCGAACTCCTGGACGGAGAGGGCGGCGGTCAGCCCGGCGAAGGCGAGGCGGTCGGCGAGCGGCCAGCCGGCCAGGGTGCCGGTGACGAACCCGGCGACGAAGACGTCCCCCGCGCCGGTCGGGTCGAGGGCCTCCACGGCGATGGCGGGAACCTCGGCGGTCTCCCCCGTGCGCCGGTCCACCGCGTAGGCGCCCTGCGCGCCGAGGGTGACGACGGCCAGCGGTACGTGCTCGGTGAGGGCGTGGGCGGCGGCGCGCGGGCAGTCGGTGCCGGTGTAGCGCATCGCCTCCTCGGCGTTGGGCAGGAACGCCTCGCAGTGCGCCAGGTCGGGCAGGGCGGCCAGGTCCCAGGCGCCGGTGTCGTCCCAGCCGACGTCGGCGAAGACGCGGGTGCCCTGCGCGGCGGCCCGGGCGATCCAGGGGGCGCGGACGCCGGGGGTCAGGGAGGCGACGGCGCCGCGCGCGCGTGGGGGGCGGCCGGGGGCGGGCTGTTCCCCGGCGGGGGCCTCGTGGCCGTGGGAGACCATCGTGCGCTCGCCCTCGTACGCCATGGAGACCGTGACCGGCGAGTGCCAGCCGGGGACGGTGCGGGAGGGGGACAGGTCGATGCCCTCGCCCTGTTCGAGGGCGTCCCAGCAGTAGTCGCCGTAGTGGTCGTCGCCGAAGGCCGCGGCGAGCGAGGTGCGCAGGCCGAGGCGGGCCAGGGCGGTGGCCATGTTGGCGACGCCGCCGGGGCTCGATCCCATCCCGCGGGCCCAGGACTCGGTGCCGCGCACCGGGGCGGAGTCGAGGCCGGTGAAGATGATGTCGAGGAAGACGGTGCCGGTGAGGTAGACGTCGACGGGCGGGTCGCCGGGGGCGCGCAGGGCGGCCAGCGGGTCGGCCGACGGGCCGGCACCCGGGTGCCGGTGGTGCCCCTCTCCGGAGGGCGCGATGGACGCGGTCACGGTGTGCGCTCCCTGACTCGGTGCGGATCAGGCCAGTGTGCACCACCGCGCCGGCCGCCCGTCCGCCGTCGCGGCTGGCACCGGGGCGGACCGGAGTGGACCGGGGCGGACCGGGGCGCTTGGCGCGCGGGCCGGGCGGGGAGCGCCTCTTGTACCCGGTTCCCAGAACCCCAAACCGAAGGGTGATCTACATCACATCGTCTGATTTCGTCGGGGGCTACCCGCTCTTGATACAAATTGCCCGCGCGCTCGTGTCCGTCGACGATCGCCGCCCCTTCTTTCTTCGCAGCTTCCTGACCGCTTCCTTTCGCATGCCCTGGGAACGCCCGTGTTCGCCCGCACCACCCCCTGGCCCCTCGTCGCCCTGTTCACGGCCGGGTACCTCGCCCCGTACCTGCTGCCCACCACCGTCGGCAGACTGGACGCCGGGCTCCCCCTGACCGCCACCCAGGCCGGTGCCGTCGGCAGCGCGCTGCTGCTCGGTTCGGCGTCGGCCGGTTTCCTGCTCGCCTCCCGCGTGGAGCGGGCCGGCGCCCGGACCCTGGCCCGGCTGGGCCTCGCCCTGGCCGCCCTCGGCTACGGCACCGCCGCGCTCACCGCCTCCGTGCCGGCCGTCGTGGCCGGCGCGGTCGTGGGCGGGTTCGGGTCGGGTACGGCGACGACGGTCGCCGCCACCCGGATCGCCGCGGAGAAGGACCCGCACCGGGCGTCCACGCTCGGCCTGCTGTCCGTCTCCGCGCTGGCCGCCGCCGTCTACCTGACCGTCCCGCACCTCGGGTCCGGCCACGGGCTGCCGCTGGCCGCCATAGCGCTGACCGCGCTCGCCGTGTGGCCGCTGACCGGCCGGCTGCCCGGCCCGGCCCGCACCGCGACCGCCGGCCACGAGCGGGCCCCGCTCCCCCGCCGCCGCTCCGGGCTGGTCCTCGCCGGCGCGATGGTGTGCTGGTCGCTCGCGCAGAACTCGCTGTGGGGCGTGAGCAGCCGGATCGGCCTGGAACAGGCGCACCTCGGCGAGGCCGCGCTCGGCGCGGTCCTGGCGGCGGCGCTGGGCGCGGGACTGGTCGGCGTGCTGACCGCCGGGGCGCTCGGCGCCCGGCTGGGGCGCGCGGTGCCGGTGGGCGCCGGGACGGTGCTGATCGCCGGGTGCATCGCGCTGACCGCGTCCGCGACCGGACCGGTGTCCTTCACGGCCGGGGAGATCGCCTGGAACGCGCTCTACCCGGTGGTGCTGTCCTACCTGATCGGCCTCGCCGCCTCGCTCGACCCGCGCGGCCGGTGGGCGGTGCTCATCGGGTCGGCGTCCTCGCTGGGCACGGCGGCCGGGCCGCTGACCGGCGGCGTGCTGTCCGCGCAGGCCGGGTTCGCCGGCATGGGCGTGGTCCTCGGCGCCGGACTGCTGCTGATCGCCGTGCCGATGACGGCCGTGGCCCTGCACACCGGCGGGCGTCCGCTGCTGCCCGGCGCGGTCCGCCGGCGCGGCGGTCACGCGGCCGCCGTGGTCGCCGCGACCACCGGCACGCCGAGCGGGGCGGTGCCGGAGGTCGGGGCGCCGGAGCAGCCGGTGGTGGAGATCGAGGTAGACGGCGCGGCCGCGCCCGTCCGGGGCGACTACGGCACGGCCGGCGAAGCGGTGCGCTGACCCCTACTCGGCCGGGGGGAAGGAGTACGCCTCCACCTCCGCGAGGTACCGCGCCCGCAGCTCCTCGTCGTCCTCCAGGAAGGAGGCGAGGAAGGAGTTGCGGGCCAGTTCCCGCAGCCGGTCCTCGCCGAGGCCCAGGGCGTCCCGTACGGCGTCGAAGTTGTCGCCCGCGTAGCCGCCGAAGTAGGCCGGGTCGTCGGAGTTGACCGTGCACAGCAGCCCGGCGTCGAGCAGGGCGGGCAGCGGGTGGTCGGCGAGGGTGTCGACGGTGCGCAGCCGGACGTTGGACAGGGGGCACAGGGTCAGCGGGACCCGGTCCCGCACCAGGCGTTCCACCAGCGCCGGGTCCTCGGCGCAGCGCAGGCCGTGGTCGATCCGCTCGACGCCGAGCAGGTCCAGGGCCTCGGTGATGTAGGCCGGCGGGCCCTCCTCGCCGGCGTGCGCGACCCGGCGCAGACCGAGCGCCGCGGCCTCGGCGTAGACCTCGCGGAACTTGCCCGGCGGGTGCCCCACCTCGGCGGAGTCCAGGCCGACGCCGGTGATGCGGTCCAGGTAGGGGCGGGCGGCGGTCAGCGTCTGAAGGGCCGCGTCGGCGGGCTGGTCGCGCAGGAAGCACAGGATCAGCCGGGTGGAGACGCCGTGGTTCTCCCGGCTGCGGCCGAGCGCCCGCCACAGCCCCTCGACGACCGTGCCCAGCGGGACGCCCCGGGCGGTGTGCGCCTGCGGGTCGAAGAAGATCTCCGCGTGCCGCACGCCCTGCGCGGCGGCGCGGGCCAGGTAGGCGTCGGCCAGGTCCGCGAAGTCCCGCTCGGTGCGCAGGACCGCCATCAGCTCGTAGTACAGGTTCAGGAAGGACTGGAGGTCGGCGAAGCGGTACGCCTCGCGCAGGGCCCCGGTGTCCGGGTAGCGCAGGGCGACACCGTTGCGGGCGGCCAGCTCGAAGGCCAGCTCCGGCTCCAGGGTGCCTTCGATGTGCAGGTGGAGTTCGGCTTTGGGGAGGGGCATCAGGGAATGATACGGGGACTTTACCGACGTTTCGGAACCGGTACCCGGAGCAGGTCGTACGCCACGGTCAGCTCGCCCTCGTACCCGGCGGCCCGTGCCTGCCGCTCGAACCCCTCCGGGTCGGAGTAGCGCTGGCTGAAGTGGGTGAGGACGAGGTGGCGCACCCCGGCGTCGCGGGCCACGCGGGCCGCCTGCCCGGCGGTGAGGTGGCCGTGCTCGACGGCGAGGGTCTCGTCCTCGTCCAGGAAGGTCGACTCGATGACCAGCAGGTCGCAGCCCTCGGCGAGCGCGTACACGCCGTCGCACAGGCGGGTGTCCATGACGAACGCGAACCGCTGGCCGCGGCGGACCTCGCTGACCTCGTCCAGAAAGACGCCGTTGAGCGAGCCGTCGCGCTGGAGGCGGCCGACGTCGGGGCCCTTGATGCCGTGCGCGGCGAGCCGGTCGGGCAGCATGCGGCGGCCGTCGGGCTCGGTGAGGCGGTAGCCGTAGGACTCGACGGGGTGCGAGAGGCGGTGGGCGTCGAGGGTGTAGGCGGGGGTGCGGGCCAGGACCCCGTCCGTGTCGACCGGGGCCTCGGTGAGGGCGACCGTCTCGCGGTAGGCGGTGGCGTAGCGGAGGCGGTCGAAGAAGCGCTGCCCGGAGCGGGGGTAGTGGGCGGTGACCTCGTGCGGGACACGGTCGAGGTTGATCCGCTGGATCACGCCGGCCAGGCCCAGGCTGTGGTCGCCGTGGAAGTGGGTGACGCAGATCCGGTTCAGGTCGTGCGCGGCGACCCCGGCGCGCAGCATCTGGCGCTGGGTGCCCTCGCCGGGGTCGAACAGGATGCCCTCGGCGTCCCAGCGGAGCAGGTAGCCGTTGTGGTTGCGGTGGCGGGTCGGGACCTGGCTGGCGGTGCCGAGGACGACGAGTTCGCGTACGGACACGGCTTATCCGGGGGGCCACTGGAGGCCGCGGCCGCCGAGGACGTGGGCGTGCGTGTGCCAGACGGTCTGGCCGGCGCCGGCGCCGGTGTTGAAGACGATGCGGTAGCTGTCGAGTTTCTCGTCGTCGGCGACGGCCTGGGTCTCGCGCAGGACGTCGGCGGCGATCTCCGGGGCGCCGGCGGCGAGGGCCGCGGCGTCCTGGTAGTGGGCCTTGGGGATCACCAGGACGTGGGTGGGGGCCTGGGGGTTGATGTCGCGGAAGGCGACGGTCGTCTCCGTCTCGCGGACGATGGTCGCGGGGATCTGACCGGCGACGATCTTGCAGAAGAGGCAGTCTTCCTGGGGTTCCCCTGGCATGTGCGGGTCTCCTTCGGGCGGGTCAGGTCGTGGGGGGGCATCGTATCGTCGCCGGGTGCGGGTCATCGGCGGCCGGTCGCGCGGTCGCCCGGGGTTCTTCCCGCTCAGACCACGAAGAACCCGCGCGGAATCACCTTGCGCAACCGGCCCTCGGAGACCAGCACGCCGACAGCGCGCACGGCCGTCGACTGGCTGATCGCGTGGGAGCGGGCCAGTACGGCGGAACGCGAAGCCGTCTTGCGCCGTCATCGCCGCGTGGACGCCGCGGAGGTGACGACATGAGCGAGCCGAGGACATACCCGGGCGCACCCGTGGAACTCCCGTACCACGAGACCCGGCCGGAGCCCGCGCCTTCCGAAGGATGCGCCGGTTGCCGGGAGTTGGCGAACGTCCGGGAGCGCGCGCGGGCGGTCGGGGACCTGACCACCATCACGGATGCCAATGTCCTGATGCGTCGGCACCCCGAGGGGCACTGAGTGGTCACGGCGAACGACGTGGACGAGCAGCGTGCCCGCTCACCCAGCCCCTCAGGCCGGCAGTCCTGGCGGTGTTTTCGCAGGTGCCGCTTCCAGTGCCTCCAGCGCGATGCGTACCGCCTCGTCCAACTGGGGGTCGCGGCCCGCCGCGTGGTCCTGGGGGCGTTGCTCCACCTCCACGTCCGGGTCGACGCCGTGGTTCTCCACGCCCCACCCGTAGCCCTCCAGCCAGAAGGCGTACTTCGGCTGGGTGACCAGCGTGCCGTCGACCAGCTGGTAGCGGCTGTCGATGCCGATGACGCCGCCCCAGGTGCGGGTGCCGACGACGGGGCCGAGGCCGAGGGCCTTGACCGCGGCGTTGACGATGTCGCCGTCGGAGCCGGAGAACTCGTTGGCGACGGCGACGACCGGGCCGCGCGGGGCGTCCTGCGGGTAGCTGTAGGGCCGCATGCCGCGCGGCACGCCCCAGCCGACGATGCGGCGGGCCAGTTTCTCCACGACCAGCTGGGAGGTGTGGCCGCCGCGGTTCTCCCGGACGTCGACGACCAGGCCCTCGCGGGCCACCTCGACGGCCAGATCGCGGTGGATCTGGGCCCAGCCCGGGGCCTGCATGTCGGGGACGTGGAGGTAGCCGAGCCGGCCGCCGGACAGTTCGTGGACGCGGGCCCGGCGGCCGGCGACCCAGGCGTGGTAGCGCAGGGGTTCCTCGTCGGCGACGGGGACGACCACGACGTGCCGGGCCTCGCCGCCGCCGGCGGGCAGGACGGTCAGCTCGACCGGGGTGCCCGCCGTGCCGACCAGGAGCGGGCCGGGGCCGGTGACCGGGTCGACGGGGCGGCCGGAGACGGCGACGATCGCGTCCCCGGCGCGTACCGCGACGCCGGGTGCGGCGAGCGGGGAGCGGGCCTGCGGGTCGGAGGTCTCCGAGGGCAGCACGTGGTCGACGCGCCAGGTGCCGTCCGCGTGCCGGGAGAGGTCGGCGCCGAGCAGGCCCTGCCGGGGGCCGTGGCCGTGGCCGCCGCGCGGGACGACGTAGGCGTGCGAAGTGCCCAGTTCGCCCTGCACCTCCCAGAGGAGGTCGACCAGGTCGTCGTGGGTGGCGACGCGGTCGAGGAGGGGGCGGTAGCGGTCCAGTACGCCGTCCCAGTCGACGCCGTTCATGTCGGGCCGCCAGAAGTGGTCCCGCATGACGCGGCCGGTCTCCTCGTACATCTGCCGCCACTCGGCCACCGGGTCGACGGTCCCCAGGACGCGGGAGAGGTCGACGGTGACGTTGGTGTCGCTGTCGTCGTCGTTCGAGGCGCGGCGGTCGCTGGGGACGACCTTGAGGCGGCCGTCGGTCCACAGCAGGACGCGCTTGCCGTCGCCGCTGACGGCGAAGCGGTCGGCGTCCGAGGCGAGGTGCTCGACGCGCTGCTGGGCGAGGTCGTAACGCTCCAGCTCGGGGCCCGGGTCGGCGTCGTCCGGGGTGGCCCGGGAGGCGCCCAGGACGCCGGTGACCGGGTGGCGCAGCCACAGCACGCCGTCCTTGGCGGCGCGCAGGCCGGAGTAGCGGGCGGCCTCGACCGGGAAGGGCACGATCCGGTCGGCGAGTCCTTCGAGGTCGACGCGGGTGGTGGGGGCGCCCTCGCTGTCGGGGGTGCCCTCCTTGTCGGAGCTCTCGAAGGGGCGCCCGTGGCGCTGCGGGCCGAACGGCGACGGCGTGGTCGCGGCCAGCGTGATCAGGTGCGGGCGGGTGCCCTCGACGAAGCCCAGGTCGAAGACGTGCTCGTCGTAGACCGGGTCGAAGGAGCGGGTGGACAGGAACGCCAGGTGCTTGCCGTCGAGGGTGAAGGCGGGGGCGTAGTCCTGGAAGCGCAGCGGGGTCGCCTCGGCGACCGTGAGGTCGGTGGTGTTGGCGAGCTTGAGCTGGGACAGGGGGCGGGGGCCGGGGTGGGACCAGGCCAGCCAGGCGGAGTCGGGCGAGAAGACCAGGCCCCGGGCGTCGCCGTCCTCGCTGCGGTCGACCTCGCGGACCTCGCCGGTGGCCCGCTCGACGAGCAGCACCCGGCCGTCGTGGGAGGCGACGGCCGCCTTGCTGCCGTCGGGGGCCATCGCCAGGCCCAGGACGCGGCCCAGCCGTCCGGCGGCCAGGCGGCGCGGGGTGGCGCCGGGCAGCAGGCCGGTGGCGGGCGCGAACTCCAGGGCGTCCTCGCCCTCGGCGTCGGTCACCCACACCGCCCACTGCTCGCCGTCGGCGCGGAAGGCGCGCGGCAGCCGGGCCCGGACGCCGGGGGTGGCGGCCAGCGCGCGGGCGGGTCCGGAGCGGTGGGTGACCCAGTGCACGCCGCCGCGCACGGCGACGGCGCTGCCCCGGCCGGTGTGGTCGGGGCAGGCGGAGCCGAACCAGCGGGCGGCGTCGACCGGGTAGGGCTGCAGGTCGGCGCGCGGGCCGCCGAGCCGTACGTCGAGACGGCGGGGTTCGGCGCCGTCCAGGTCGTCCAGCGTCCACAGCTCACCGGCGCTGGAGTAGACGACCCGGGTGCCGTCGGTGGCCGCGTGCCGGGCGTAGAAGCCCCCGAGGGGGGTGTGGCGGCGCAGGTCGGTGCCGTCGGCGAGGGAGGAGTACACCGCGCCGGTGCCCTCGTGGTCGGAGAGGAACGCGAGCCTCTCCCCCACCCAGAAGGGGTACTCGATGTTGCCGTCGAGGTCCCGGTGCAGCCGTACGAACTCCCCGTCGTCCTCGGCGTCGATCCACAGCTTGCCCGCCGTGCCGCCCCGGTACCGCTTCCACCAGGCGGCCTCGCGGCCCATCGGCGCGGACAGCAGCACGGTGCGCGGGCCGAACGCGACGTCGCCGACCGGGCCGTAGGGCAGGGTCTCGGCGGGGCCGCCGTCCAGCGGGATCGCGCGGGCCCAGGTACGGCGCAGGCTGGCCTGGCCGTAGGTGCTGACGGCCAGCACCCGGCCGTCCGGCAGCCAGCCGCGGACCTGGGTCCTGCCGCCCCAGTACGTCAGCCGCCGGGACGGGCCGCCCTCGGCCGGCGCGACGTGCACCTCGGGGGCGCCGTCCCGGGTGGAGGTCCAGGCGACCGTGGTGCCGTCGGGCGAGATGCGCGGGTGGGTGACGGGGGTGTTGTCGGCGCTGACCCGCCAGGCACGCCCGCCGTCGAGGGGCGCGAGCCACACGTCGTCCTCGGCGGTGAAGGCGGTCAGCTCGCCGTGCGGATGCGGGAACCGGAGGTAGGCAGCAGCTGCGGACTGAGTCACCCCCTCACCCTAAGCAGCGGCGGCGGCGCGGGACAGGGGTTCGGATCACTTGCCCTCGGGCCAGCACTGGGGGCGGGTCTGGCAGTAGACGGTCCTGGTGACGGTCACGGTGACGGTGGGCCCCGGCCCGACGCGCGTCGGGTCGCTGTTCACCGGCGGGGTGGGGGTGGCGTCGCAGTCGCCCAGCCCGCTGACCCGCAACCGCTGCTTGCCGTCGACCTCGGCGGTGAGTTCGCCGCGGACGCAGGCGCCCTCGACGACGCGGGTGACGTGGCCGTCGACGGTGATGTCCTTGCCGTCGTCGGTCTGCCCCTCGCAGCTCACCTCCGCGACCGTCTCCTCGCTCGCCGAGGCGCTCGCGCCGGAGCCGTCGTAGGACGCGTTGCAGGTGATCCACCGCACGCCCGTGTCCCGCCGCTCCAGTTCGCGGGTGACCGTCTGGTCGGTGGTGTACGCCACCGACGCGGAACTCGTACCGACGGGATCGCAGGCCACGACAGCGCCGACGGCCACCACGGCCAGTACGGCGGCCGGCACCCCGCGCCGCCCGAACCGAACACGCATCGAAACCCCCATGCGGGCAGACTGCCACCGACGGGGGCGGGGCGGTAGGGCGCATACGGACACGCGCACCACCCCGGCGCGGTCAGCCCCAGCGGCCCGTGCGCCCCAGGAGCAGGGCGGCGGCGGCGGTTCCCGCGGTCGAGGTGCGCAGGACGGTGGGGCCGAGGACGTACGGCCGGGCGCCCGCCTCCTGGAAGAGCGTCAACTCCTCGGGGGAGACGCCGCCTTCGGGGCCGACGACGAGCACGATGTCGCCCTCGGCGGGGAGCGCGGCGCCGGCCAGCGGGATCTCGCCGCTCTCGTGGAGCACGGCGGCGAAGTCGGCGTCGGCCAGGAGGGAGGCGACCCGCTTGGTCGTCGCCGCGTCCGCGACCTCGGGGAAGCGGACCCGGCGGGACTGCTTGCCGGCCTCCCGGGCGGTGGCCCGCCACTTCGCGAGGGCTTTCAGACCGCGGTCGCCCTTCCACTGGGTGACGCAACGGGACGCCGCCCACGGCACGATCGCGTCGACGCCGACCTCGGTCATCGTCTCGACGGCCAGCTCGCCCCGGTCGCCCTTGGGGAGGGCCTGGACGACCGTGATGCGGGGGGCGGGCGGGGGCTCCTCGACCACGCTCTCCAGGTCCGTCACGACCAGCCGGTCCTTGCCCTCGGCCGCCTTGACGACGCCTTCCGCCCACCGCCCGCGGCCGTCCGTGAGGATGACGTCCTCCCCCGGCCGCAGCCGCTTCACGGAGACGGCGTGCCGTCCCTCGGGGCCGTCGAGGACGTACACCCCGCCGGACAGGTCGTCGAGGGAGGCGGCCACGAACACCGGTGCCGTCATCGGTCCGCACCTCCGGTGGTGTAGTGCGACAACGCCGCTTCGGCGGCGTTGAGTTCGGCCACGAGCACCTCCACGAGCCGCCCGGCGGGCAGCTCCCGGGCCATCCGGTGGCCCTGCCCGGCCCACAGGGCCAGCCCCTGGGGGTCGCTCGCCTTCGCCGCCGCCTTGCGCAGCGGCGCGGTGAGGTGGTGGACGTCCGGGTAGGCGGCGGGGGCGTACGGGCCGTGCTCGCGCAGGAAGCGGTTGACCAGGCCGCGGGCGGGGCGCCCGGAGAAGGCGCGGGTCAGCTGGGTGCGGACGAACAGGGGGTGGGTCAGCGCCGTCTTGTGCAGGGCGTGCGCGCCGGACTCGGCGGTGGCGAGGAAGGCGGTGCCGAGCTGGGCCGCGCTCGCGCCGGCCGCGAGGACGGCGGCGATCTGGCCGCCGCGCATCAGGCCGCCGGCGGCGATGACCGGCAGGTTCACCGCCTCGCGCACCTGGGCGACCAGTGACAGCACCCCGATGCCCGAGCCGTCCGTCTCCGGGGCGTCCCGGTGGGTGCCCTGGTGGCCGCCGGCCTCGACGCCCTGTGCGATCACCGCGTCGGCGCCGGCCTCCTCGACGGCCCGGGCCTCCTCGGCGGTGGTGGCGGTGACCACGGTGAAGGTGCCGACGCGGTGCAGGGCGTCGACCACCTCGCGGCCGGGGACGCCGAAGTGGAACGACACCACCGGCACGGGGTTGTCGAGCAGTACGGCGAGCTTGGTCTCGTAGCCGTCGTCCCGGCCGCTGTCCGGGTCGCCGAGCTCCGTCCCGTACCAGGCGGCCTCGCCGGCCAGCTGGTGGGCGTAGACGCCGACGGCCGCGGGGTCGGCCGTCTCCGGCTGCGGCAGGAAGAGGTTCACGCCGAACGGGCGGCCCGTCAGGCTCCGCAGCTGCTTGATCTCCTGGTACATCCCGTCGGGCGTCTTGTACCCGGCGGCCAGGAAGCCGAGCCCGCCCGCCTCGCAGACGGCGGCGGCCAGCCGGGGCACGGAGACACCGCCCGCCATGGGAGCCTGCACGATCGGGTACGGGAAGAGATCGGTCAGCGCGGTGGACATGAGCGCATGGTGCCACGTCCCCGGGACAAGACCGAATCCGGGCTTCCGCCGCCGGAACGGGCCCCGGCCCCTGCCCGCGCGGGCCGGTGCGGCTCAGGGGCGGTGCCCGTGCCGGTCAGCACCGGGGCCTGTACGGGCACGGGACCGGCGCCCGTACGAGTACCGGCCTGGCGCCCGTACGAGTACCGGCCCCGGCGCCCGTACGGCACTCGTCCCCATGCCTACGGCGCTCGTCCGCGCGCCCGCGCCGGGCCCGGCTCAGCGCCCGTTGAAGGCGTCCTTCAGCCGTGAGAACAGCCCCTGCTGGCCCGGCTGGAACTGCCCCTGGGGCCGCTCCTCGCCCCGCAGCTTGGCCAGTTCGCGCAGCAGGCGCTCCTGGTCGGGGTCGAGCTTGGTCGGGGTCTGGACCTCGACGTGCACGATGAGGTCGCCCCGGCCGCCGCCGCGCAGATGGGTCACGCCCCGGCCGTGCAGCGGGATCGACTGGCCGGACTGGGTGCCCGGGCGGATGTCGACCTCCTCCAGGCCGTCCAGCGTCTCCAGCGGCACCTTGGTGCCGAGGGCCGCCGCCGTCATCGGGAGGGTGACCGTGCAGTGCAGGTCGTCGCCCCGGCGCTGGAACTGGGAGTGCGGCAGCTCGTGGATCTCGACGTACAGGTCGCCGGCCGGGCCGCCGCCGGGGCCGACCTCGCCCTCGCCCGCGAGCTGGATCCGCGTGCCGTTGTCCACACCGGCCGGGATCTTCACCGTCAGCGTGCGGCGGGAGCGGATGCGGCCGTCGCCCGCGCACTCGGGGCAGGGGGTCGGCACGACCGTGCCGAAGCCCTGGCACTGGGGGCAGGGCCGGGAGGTCATGACCTGGCCCAGGAAGGACCGGGTGACCTGCGAGACCTCACCGCGGCCGCGGCACATGTCACAGGTCTGCGCCGAGGTGCCGGGGGCCGCGCCCTCGCCGTTGCAGGTGTTGCAGACGACGGCCGTGTCGACCTGGATGTCCTTGGTCGTGCCGAAGGCGGCCTCGTCCAGCTCCACCTCGATACGGATCATCGCGTCCTGGCCGCGGCGGGTGCGCGAACGGGGCCCCCGCTGCGACGCCGTACCGAAGAACGCGTCCATGATGTCCGAGAAGTTCCCGAAACCGCCCGCGCCGAAACCGCCGGCGCCGCCGCCGCTCTGCGACAGGGGGTCGCCGCCGAGGTCGTAGACCTGCTTCTTCTGCGGGTCCGACAGCACCTCATAGGCGGCGTTGATCTCCTTGAACCGCTCCTGGGTCTTCGGATCGGGGTTGACGTCCGGGTGCAGCTCGCGGGCGAGCCTGCGGAACGCCTTCTTGATCTCGTCCTGGGACGCGTCGCGGCGTACGCCGAGTACGGCGTAGTAGTCCGTGGCCACTTATGACTCCGCCAGGATCTGTCCGACGTACCGTGCCACTGCGCGTACCGCTCCCATCGTTCCCGGGTAGTCCATGCGGGTCGGTCCGACCACGCCGAGCTTGGCAACCGCCTCGCCGCCCGAACCGTAGCCCACCGACACGACGGACGTGGAGTTGAGTCCTTCATGGGCGTTCTCATGACCGATCCGTACGGTCACGCCCGGATCCTTCGCCTCGCCGAGCAGCTTGAGGAGCACCACCTGCTCCTCCAGCGCCTCCAGCACCGGCCGGATCGTGAGAGGGAAGTCATGGCCGAAGCGGGTGAGGTTGGCGGTGCCGCCGATCATCAGCCGCTCCTCGTTCTCCTCGACCAGGGTCTCCAGCAGGGTGGAGAGCACCGCGGCGACCGTACCGCGCTCCTCCGCCTCGAAGGCGTCGGGGAGGTCCTCGACCAGCGTCGGCACGTCCGTGAACCGGCGCCCCGCGACCCGGCTGTTGAGCCGCGCCCGCAGGTCCGCCACCGAGGTCTCGCCGAACGGCGACGGACAGTCCACCATGCGCTGCTCGACCCGCCCGGTGTCCGTGATCAGCACCAGCATCAGGCGCGCGGGCGCGAGCGAGAGCAGCTCCACGTGGCGCACGGTCGAGCGGGTCAGCGACGGGTACTGCACGACCGCGACCTGCCGGGTCAGCTGCGCCAGCAGCCGCACCGTGCGGGCCACCACGTCGTCGAGGTCGACGGCGCCCTCCAGGAAGTTCTGGATCGCGCGCCGCTCGGGGGCGGTCATGGGCTTGACCCCGGCGAGCTTGTCGACGAAGAGCCGGTAGCCCTTGTCGGTGGGGATGCGCCCGGCGCTGGTGTGCGGCTGGGCGATGAACCCCTCCTCCTCCAGCGCCGCCATGTCGTTGCGCACGGTCGCCGGGGAGACACCGAGGCTGTGCCGCTCGGTGAGGGCCTTGGAGCCAACGGGCTCCTCGGTGCCGACGTAGTCCTGGACGATGGCGCGCAGCACTTGCAGCCTTCGTTCACTGAGCATCGCGCACACCTCCCGGTCACGTCCGGCCGTTGCCGTCCTGGCACTCACCGCGCGCGAGTGCCAGACTTCCCCGGCCCAGTGTACGGCCGTGGGGTACACCCCCGGCAAGGGCCGCCCGTGCCGCCGTCCCCGGCGCGCTCGCACCGCTAGCGTCGCCGCCATGACGGTGACTTGGGAAGAGCTGGGCTGGGAGCGGGTGGCGGCCGGGGTGGGGCGGCGCCGGCTGCCGGTGTGGGACTGCACGGCGGGGCTCGTGGTCGGCGGCGACGCGGCGCTGGTGGTCGACGCGGGGTCGAGCCTCGGCGAGGGCGCGCGGCTGCGCGCCGAGGCGCAGCGGCTGGCCGGCCGGCGTGTGACGCATCTCGCGCTGACCCACGCCCACTTCGACCACGTCTTCGGGGCGGCGGCGTTCGCGGGGGCCCAGGTGTACGGCGCGGCGGGGGTGGACGCGGTCCTCGGCGAGGGGCGGGCGGCGCTGCGGGCGGACGCGCTGGCCAACGGGCTGGACCGGCGCCGTGCGGCGGAGGCGGTGGACGCGCTGGTGTCCGTCCGGCACCAGGTGGGCGGCGAGCGGACCGTGGACCTGGGCGGCGGCCGGCGGGTGCTGCTGGCCGCCGTGGGCCCGGGGCACACGGCGCACGACCTGGCGGTGGTGGTGCCGGGCAGCCCGGCGGTCGTCTTCTGCGGGGACCTGGTGGAGGAGTCGGGACAGCCGCAGGCGGGGCCCGACGCGCTGCCCGGGCAGTGGCCGGCCTCGCTGGACCGGCTGCTCGGCCTGGGCGGTGAGGACGCGCTGTACGTGCCCGGTCACGGGGCGGTGGTGGACGCGGCGTTCGTCCGGGCGCAGCGGGACGCGCTGGCGGCGCGGTTCGGCGTGTCGCGCTGATCACCCGCGTGGCGTTCCTCGTATCGTCGGCGGAATGCGCCCACCCGTCTCCCACCACCGCCCTTCCCCCGAGGGCCCTTCGGGCCCGCGCCCCCGCGTGTACTCCACCGATCTCACGCCCTCGTGGAAAAAGCCGCAGCCGGTGCCCGAGGTCCCGGCCGATCCCGGCCTGGTCGTCGAGGAGCCCGGCACCGGGTTCTGCGGCGCGGTGATCGGCTGCGAGGCGGGCACGGTGACGCTGGAGGACCGCTTCGGCAAGCACCGGGTCTTCCCGCTGGAGCCGCGCGGGTTCCTGCTGGAGGGCCGGGTGGTGACGCTGGTGAAGCCGTCGTCGCCGGGGCCGCCGCGGCCGTCCCGTACGGCGTCCGGTTCGGTCGCCGTGCCCGGCGCGCGGGCGCGGGTGGCACGGGCGGGGCGGATCTATGTGGAGGGCCGGCACGACGCCGAGCTGGTCGAGAAGGTGTGGGGCGACGACCTGCGGATCGAGGGCGTGGTCGTGGAGTACCTGGAGGGCGTGGACCACCTGCCGTCGATCGTCGCCGACTTCGCGCCGGGCCCGGACGCGCGGCTGGGGGTCCTGGTGGACCACCTGGTGCCGGGGTCGAAGGAGTCACGGATCGCCGAGTCGGTGACCAGCGCGCACGCGCTGGTGGTCGGCCATCCGTACATCGACATCTGGGAGGCGGTGAAGCCGGCCGCGCTGGGGATCGAGGCGTGGCCCCGGGTACCGCGCGGTCAGGACTGGAAGACGGGCGTGTGCCGGGCGCTGGGGTGGCCGGCGGACAACACCGGGGCGGTGTGGCAGGCGATCCTGGCGCGGGTGGGCTCGTACAAGGACCTGGAGCCGGAGCTGCTGGGGCGGGTGGAGGAGCTGATCGACTTCGTCACGGCCGGTGATGCGGCTTGACGCCCTTGTAGGTGCCGAACACGGTGGTGTCCAGCTCAACGCCCAACTGTTCCAGCGGCAGCGGCGCCCCGGACTTGGTGATCCGCTGCACCTGATGGTCAGCTCCCTCGCCTCGTCCGACCGGGTCCGGGTACAGAACACACTGGGCCGTGACGGGGTCGACGATCAAGTACGCGGGCACTTCACCAGCAGCGTAGATCAGACGCTTGACGCCATGATCCCGGTCCACGCTGGTCTTCGAGACCACTTCCACGACCAACGTGATCACCTGAGACGGAAGAAGACGTCCTGAGTCCGGGCCGATGCCGAACTCCATGACCACCAGGTCGGGCACAGGTTCGCCGGCCTCGTCGACGACGTCGATGTCCTGAGTCTGGAGCCGCTCCCAGCGCCGGTGCGGGATCTGGTCCATCACAGAGGTGACGATCCGGTTGTGCACCAGATCAGGGCTGGCCGTCATCACGATTTCCCCCCGAAGCAGCTCGGCCTTGAACCCCTCGGGCGGTTCGAACCCCGCGAAGAACTCCGCGACTCCGCGTTCGTCCACAGCTGTCATCTCCGTGGCCCTCCAGATCCGCCGCGTCCTTTTGGCGGCAGCCCAAGAGCCAGGTCAGGGGCCGAACTGGCATTCCGAGGCTATTCGCTCCCCCGAGTGATCAATCCACCAGATCCCGGACCACCCCGTCCGCCAGCAGCCGCCCGCGCAGCGTCAGCACCGCGCGTCCCTCGTCGTACGGGCCCTGCTGGAGCAGTCCGTCCGCCAGGGCCCGGCGGGAGGCGGCGAGGCCCTCTTCGCGGAGGAGGGAGAGCGGGACGCCCTCGCGCAGGCGGAGTTCCAGGAGGACGCGCTCGACGCGGCGGTCCTCCTCGGTGAGGATCTCGCGCCCGGCGCCCGGGGAGCGGCCCTGCGCCAGCGCCGCCGCGTACGCGCCGGGGTGCTTGACGTTCCACCAGCGCACGCCGCCCACGTGGGAGTGGGCGCCCGGTCCCGCGCCCCACCAGTCGGCGCCCCGCCAGTACAGCTCGTTGTGCAGGCAGCGCCCGGCCTCGGAGGTGGCCCAGTTGGACACCTCGTACCAGTCGAAGCCCGCCGCGGCGAGGGTCTCCTCGGCGATCAGGTACCGGTCGGCGTGCACGTCGTCGTCGGTCATCGGGACCTCGCCGCGGCGGATCCGGCGGGCGAGCCGGGTGCCCTCCTCGACGATGAGCGCGTACGCGCTGACGTGGTCGGGTCCGGCGCCGAGCGCCGCGTCCAGGGAGGCCCGCCAGTCGTCGTCCGTCTCGCCGGGGGTGCCGTAGATCAGGTCGAGGTTGACGTGGTCGAAGCCGGCCGCGCGGGCCTCGGCGACGCAGGCCTCGGGGCGGCCGGGGGTGTGGGTGCGGTCGAGGATCTTCAGGACGTGCTGCCTGGCGCTCTGCATGCCGAAGGAGATCCGGTTGAAGCCGCCCTCGCGGAGGGTCTCCAGGTACGCCGGGCCGACGGACTCCGGGTTGGCCTCGGTCGTGATCTCCGCGTCGGGCGCGAGGCCGAACTCGTCGCGGATCGCGTCCAGCATCCGTACCAGGTCGTCGGCGGCCAGCAGGGTGGGCGTGCCGCCGCCGACGAAGACCGTGCGGACCTCGCGGGGGTCGTCGCCGAGCACCTTGCGGGCGAGGCGGACCTCGTCGGTGAGGGTGTCGGCGTAGTTGTCGCGGGAGGCGAGGACGCCGCCGGTGGAGCGCAGCTCGGTGGCGGTGTAGGTGTTGAAGTCGCAGTAGCCGCAGCGGGTCGCGCAGTACGGGACGTGCAGGTAGAAGCCGAGGGGGCGGCCGGCGGCCCCGGCGAGCGCGGAGGCGGGCAGGGCGCCGTCGGCGGGGACGGGCTCGCCGTCGGGGAGTGCGGAGGGCATGGGCTCCATTGTCCCGCATCCGTGTCCCGCATCCGTGCCCCGCACACCGGCCGCTGCTCGGCCTGGAGCACCAGCAGGGCCAGGTCGTCCTCCGGCGGGCCGTCGCCGAACGCGTGCACCAGCCCTCGGACGCGTGCGGCGATCAGCCGCGCGTCCAGGCCCGCGCACCCGGCGAGCGTGATGGCGAGGCCCTCGTGTCGTCGTCGAACCGGCGGGAGCCGTCGCGCCGCTCGGTGACGCCGTCGGTGACGCACAGCAGACTGTCGCCGGGCCGCAGCTCGAAGGTCTCGCCGACGTACGTCTCGTCCTCCACGACCCCGAGCAGCGGCTGGGGCCGCGCGACCGTGCGGACGTCGCCGTCGGGCGTGAGCAGCGGCAGCGGATGTCCGGCGGAGGCGAGGGTGCAGCGCACCCCGCCGTCGAACGGGACCAGTCCGCCGTGGAGCGGGGACAGGAAACGGGTCCGCGGACCGTCGTCCGGTGCGGGCGGCCGGCCTCCGGCGGCGGCCACGGTCCGGGCGGCGGCCTCGGTGGCGTCGTCGGCGGCCTCGGTGGCGTCGTCGAGCAGGAGCCGGTCGAGGCGGTCCGGGACGTCGGCGGCGCCGTGTCCCTCGCGGGCCGGCAGCCGCGGCCAGGGCCGGGCCAGGCGGACGCCCGCCGACGTGCCGCCGGCGCACCGGCCGGCGCGGCCCAGGGACTCGTCCGCCAGCCAGACCGCGCACCAGTCGGCGAGCCGGGGCACCAGCCGCTGTCCGGTGAGGGAGGCGACCGAGGCCCGGCTGGCCGCGCTGGAGACCCGCCTGGACGCGGACGCGCCGCCGGACGTACCGGAACTGCGCCGCCGGACGTACCGGAACTGCGCCGGCGGCCGCGGGACCGCGGCGCCCGGTGGTGCGCGACGGACGCCGGCCTCGAGCAGCGGTCGGGCGGTGGCGGGCGAGAGGACGGGACGGCGTGGGGCGGGTCGCGCCCCACGCCGGTCTCATGCCTCGCGCGCCCCCTCGTACATCTCGTCGATCAGGTGCTTGTACGCGCGCTCCACCACCGGCCGCTTCACCTTCAGGCTCGGGGTGACCTCGCCGTGCTCGACGTCGAGGTCGCGGGGCAGCAGCCGGAACTTCTTGACGGTCTGCCAGCGCTGGAGCCCGGCGTTGAGCTCATCCACGTACCCCTGCACCATGCCGATCGTCGCCGGGGCCGCGACGATCTCGGCGTACGTCTTCCCGGCCAGCCCGTTCTCCCGCGCCCACGCCGTGATCGCGACCTCGTCGAGGGTGATGAGGGCGGTGCAGAAGTTCCGGTCGGCGCCGTGCACGAGGATGTTGGAGACGTACGGGCACACCGCCTTGAACCGCCCCTCGACCTCGGCGGGCGCGATGTACTTGCCCCCGGACGTCTTGATCAGGTCCTTCTTGCGGTCGGTGACGCGCAGGTAGCCGTCGGGCGACAGCTCGCCGATGTCCCCGGTGTGCAGCCAGCCGTCCGGTTCCAGGACCTCGGCGGTCTGCTCGGGCAGCTTGTGGTAGCCCTGCATGATGCCGGGGCCGCGCAGCAGGATCTCCCCGTCGTCGGCGATGCGCACCTCGGTGCCGGGCAGCGGCTTGCCGACCGTGCCCGTGCGGTACGCCTCGCCGGGGTTGACGAAGGAGGCGGCGGAGGACTCGGTGAGGCCGTAGCCCTCCAGGATGTGGATGCCGGCGCCGGAGAAGAAGTACCCGATGTCGGGGGCGAGGGCGGCGCTGCCGGAGATGCAGGCGCGCAGGTTGCCGCCGAACGCCTCGCGGATCTTGGCGTAGACCAGGGCGTCTGCGGCCTTGTGCTTGACGGAGAGGCCGAAGGGGGCGCTCGCGGTGCCGGTGCGGCGGAAGTTGTCCTGGGTGGCCCTGGCGTACTCGCGGGCGACCTCGGCGGCCCACTGGAAGATCTTGTACTTGGCGGCGCCGCCGGCCCTCGCCTTGGCCGCGACCCCGTTGTAGACCTTCTCGAAGATGCGCGGGACGGCCGCCATGTACGTCGGCCGGACCACCGGCAGATTTTCGGTGATCTTGTCGACGCGGCCGTCGACGGCGGTGACGTGGCCGGCCTCGATCTGCCCGGAGGTCAGCACCTTGCCGAAGACGTGCGCGAGCGGCAGCCACAGGTACTGCACGTCGTCCGCGCTGATCAGCCCGGTCGCGGTGGTCGCCTTCGCCATGTACGACCAGCAGTCGTGCGGGAGGCGTACGCCCTTGGGGCGGCCGGTGGTGCCGGAGGTGTAGATGAGGGTGGCGAGCTGGTCCTTGGTGAGCGCGCCGACCCGGTTCCCGACCAGGTCCGGGTCCTTCTCCAGCCGGGCCGCGCCCCGCCGCTCCAGCTCGTCGAGGGTGAGGACCCAGTCCTCGCCGGTGCCGGCGCCGGCCGGGTCGATCACCACGACATGGGTCAGGTCGGGCAGTTCGCCGCGCTTCTCCTTGACCTTGGCGAGCTGGGCGGCGTCCTCCGCGATCAGCACCCGGCTCCCGGAGTCGGAGACGATGTACGCCGACTCGTCGGCGTTGGTCTGCGGGTAGACGGTGGTCGTCGCCGCGCCCGCGCACATGATGCCGAGATCGGCGAGGATCCACTCGATCCGGGTCGCCGACGCGAGCGCCACCCGCTGCTCCGGCTCGATCCCCAGCTCGATCAGACCGGCCGCGATGGCGTGGACCCGCTCGGCGGCCTGCGCCCAGGTCAGCGACCTCCAGTCGTCCGGCCCCTCGCCCGAGACCGGCGGTACGGGGTAGCGGTAGGCCTCGGCGTCCGGCGTGGCCGCCACGCGCTCCAGGAAGAGGCCCGCCACGGACGGCGGACGGTTCTCGATCAGTGTCTGTGTGTCGCTCACGACATCCTCCGGGCCCGCGACGGTGCGGCTGGCTCTGTAGCGGCTGGCTCTCTTGGCTCTCTTGCGCTCTCTTGTTTAACTCGCGAGTAACTATCGAGCAGGGGATCAGGGTAAAGCCCGACCGGCCGGTATGTAAGGGCCCGCGCCCGGTCACTTTCACGTCACTTCCCCCGACGGCCGTCCCACCGCACACGCAGGGGGCCCGTCGCACTGTCCCTCCGTGCGACGGGCCCCCTGCGGCTGGTCCGGGCTGGTATCCGTGGCTCGCCCGGGACCGGTCTCCGCGACTGGTCCGGGTCCGATCTCCGTGGCCGGTCCGGGACCGGTCCCCGCGACTGGTCCGGGTCCGATCTCCGTGGCCGGTCCGGGACCGGTCCCCGCGACTGGTCCGGGTCCGATCTCCGTGGCCGGTCCGGGTCCGATCTCCGTGGCCGTCCGGGACCGGTTCGTAGCTGGTCCAGGGCCGGTCCGTGGGCGGTCCGGGCCCCTTCCGCGGCCGTTACTTCTTGCCCTTGCCCGATCCCGCGCTGTCATCGCTGGAGAGGACGGCGATGAAGGCCTCCTGGGGAACCTCCACGGACCCCACCATCTTCATCCGCTTCTTGCCTTCCTTCTGCTTCTCCAGCAGCTTCCGCTTGCGGGAGATGTCACCGCCGTAGCACTTGGCGAGGACGTCCTTGCGGATGGCGCGGATGGTCTCACGCGCGATGACGCGGGAGCCGATGGCCGCCTGCACCGGCACCTCGAAGGCCTGCCGGGGAATCAGCTCCTTGAGCTTGGCGACCAGCCGCACACCGTAGGCGTACGCCTGGTCCCTGTGGGTGATCGCGGAGAAGGCGTCCACCTTGTCGCCGTGCAGCAGGATGTCGACCTTGACCAGGCTGGAGGTCTGCTCGCCGGTGGGCTCGTAGTCCAGCGAGGCGTAGCCGCGGGTCTTCGACTTCAGCTGGTCGAAGAAGTCGAAGACGATCTCCGCGAGGGGCAGGGTGTAGCGGATCTCGACGCGGTCCTCGGAGAGGTAGTCCATGCCGAGCAGGGTGCCGCGCCGGGTCTGGCACAGCTCCATGATCGAGCCGATGAACTCGGTCGGCGCGAGGATCGTGGCGCGCACGACCGGCTCGTACACCTCGTTGATCTTGCCCTCGGGGAACTCGCTCGGATTGGTGACGGTGTGCTCGCTGCCGTCCTCCATCACCACGCGGTAGACCACGTTGGGCGCGGTGGCGATCAGGTCGAGGCCGAACTCGCGCTCCAGCCGCTCCCGGATCACGTCCAGGTGCAGCAGGCCGAGGAAGCCGACGCGGAAGCCGAAGCCGAGGGCTGCGGAGGTCTCCGGTTCGTAGACGAGGGCCGCGTCGTTGAGCTGGAGCTTGTCTAGGGCCTCGCGCAGCTCGGGGTAGTCCGACCCGTCCAGCGGATACAGCCCCGAGAAGACCATCGGCTTCGGGTCCTTGTAGCCACCGAGCGCCTCCGTGGCGCCCTTCTGCTGGCTGGTGACGGTGTCGCCGACCTTGGACTGGCGGACGTCCTTCACGCCGGTGATGAGGTAGCCCACCTCGCCGACGCCGAGGCCGTCGGCGGGGAGCATCTCCGGCGAGTTGGTCCCGATCTCCAGCAGCTCGTGGGTGGCGCCGGTCGACATCATCTTGATGCGCTCGCGCTTGTTGAGCTGGCCGTCGATGACACGGACGTAGGTCACCACACCGCGGTAGGAGTCGTAGACCGAGTCGAAGATCATCGCGCGGGCGGGGGCGTCGGCGACGCCGACCGGGGCCGGGACGTCGGCGACGACCCGGTCCAGCAGCGCCTCCACGCCGAGGCCCGTCTTGGCGGAGACCTTCAGCACGTCGTCGGGGTCGCAGCCGACCAGGTTGGCGAGTTCCTCGGCGAACTTCTCGGGCTGCGCGGCCGGCAGGTCGATCTTGTTCAGTACGGGGATGATCGTGAGGTCGTTCTCCATCGCCAGGTAGAGGTTGGCGAGGGTCTGGGCCTCGATGCCCTGGGCGGCGTCGACCAGGAGGATGGTCCCCTCGCACGCGGCGAGCGACCGCGAGACCTCGTAGGTGAAGTCGACGTGCCCCGGGGTGTCGATCATGTTGAGGATGTGCGTGTCGTCCTTGGCGTGGGTGGGGGCCCACGGCAGGCGCACCGCCTGAGACTTGATCGTGATGCCGCGCTCGCGCTCGATGTCCATGCGGTCGAGGTACTGGGCGCGCATCTGCCGCTGCTCGACCACACCGGTCAGCTGGAGCATCCGGTCGGCGAGCGTGGACTTGCCGTGGTCGATGTGCGCGATGATGCAGAAGTTGCGGATCAGAGCCGGGTCGGTACGGCTCGGCTCGGGCACATGGCTAGGGATCGCGGGCACGCAGGGTCCTGATTCTTGAGGCGTCCGCAGTGTCTGCGGTCTCGGGTCGGATCGATACGTAGCTTCCATCGTCCCACGGGCGGGGACCGCGGGGCGGTCTGGGAGGGGTCGCGGGGCGGTCGGCGGCGGGTTTGGGCGCGTCGACGGGCCGCTGGTAGTGTGGGGGGCTGTGTCTCTTGCCCTCTCAGCCTGAGGCACGACTTCTGGAAAATCACCGGTACGGGCCCCGTGGGCCCCGTGCCTGAACCTGTAGAGGCTCATTCGTGGCGAACATCAAGTCCCAGATCAAGCGGATCAAGACCAACGAGAAGGCCCGGCTGCGCAACAAGGCCGTCAAGTCCTCCCTGAAGACCGCGATCCGCAAGGCCCGCGAGGCCGCTGCCGCGGGTGACGTCGAGAAGGCCACCGAGTACCAGCGCGCCGCCGCGCGTCAGCTCGACAAGGCCGTCTCCAAGGGCGTCATCCACAAGAACCAGGCCGCCAACAAGAAGTCGGCGCTGGCGCAGAAGGTCGCCGCCATCAAGGGCTGAACTCCCGTCTGGTCCGTCTGACCGCCGGAAGGACCCAGAGCGGGCCCTCTCTCATCCGCTCCCGACCGGCACCCCGAGCCCGCACGCGGCCTGCGTTCGCCACGCGGGTGTGGGCTCACCCCGATGCTTGACCCGAGGCCCCGCCTTCTGGGCGGGGCCTCGGTGTGTCCGGAACCGGCCGACGGGCCGGCCGGGGTGCTTCAGCCCGTCCGGTGTCGGAGGCGGAGGCGAGGCGTCCGGATCGCTTCGGTCCGTGCCGCAGGGGTCCAGGCCGCAGGGGTCCGGGACACAGGGGGTCCGGGCCGCAGGGGTCCGGAGACAGCTCCCAGGGGCGGGACGGGCGAGGAAGGGGCCTGCGGGGAAGGGCAGGGAACTACGGGGAAGAGCGGGGACCCGCGGGGAAGGGCAAGGCAGGGGAAGCGGACGGACAGGGGCGGAGGGGCGGCCACGGGGCCGGCGCCACGAAGTACTCGCTCCCCTCGAAGCCCAGCCCACCCCAGCTCGTGCCTACCACCCCCGCGACCGCGCCGCCCGCGCGATGGTGACGACCGCCTTCTCCAGCGCGTATCCGGGATCGTCTCCTCCGCCCTTGACCCCGGCGTCCGCCTCGGCCACCGCCCGCAACGCGACGGCCACACCGTCCGGTGTCCAGCCGCGCGTCTGCTGCCGTACCCGGTCGATCTTCCACGGCGGCATGCCCAGCTCCCGGGCGAGATCGGCGGGACGTCCCCCGCGCGCGGAGGACAGCTTGCCGATCGCCCGCACTCCCTGCGCCAGCGCACTCGTGATCAGCACCGGCGCCACCCCCGTCGCCAGCGACCACCGCAACGCCTCCAACGCCTCCGCGGTCCGGCCCTCGACCGCCCGGTCGGCGACCGTGAAGCTGGATGCCTCGGCCCGCCCGGTGTAGTACCGCCCGACGACCGCCTCGTCGATGGTCCCCTCGACATCCGCGACCAGCTGGGACACCGCCGACGCCAGCTCCCGCAGATCGCTCCCGATGGCGTCCACCAGCGCCTGGCACGCCTCGGGCGTGGCCGACCGCCCGGTGGTACGGAACTCACCGCGCACGAAGGCCAGCCGGTCCGCCGGCTTGGTCATCTTCGGGCACGCCACCTCCCGCGCCCCCGCCTTGCGCGCCGTGTCCAACAGTCCCTTGCCCTTGGCACCGCCCGCGTGCAGCAGGACCAGGGTGATCTCCTCGGCGGGTGCGCCGAGGTAGGCCTTGACGTCCTTGACCGTGTCGGCGGACAGGTCCTGCGCGTTGCGTACGACCACGACTTTGCGCTCGGCGAAGAGCGAGGGACTGGTCAGCTCGGCGAGCGTGCCGGGCTGCAACTGGTCCGGGGTGAGGTCGCGTACGTCCGTGTCGGCGTCGGCGGCCTTCGCGGCGGCCACCACCTCCCGCACGGCACGGTCGAGCAGCAGGTCCTCCTGGCCCACGGCGAGCGTCACCGGGGCGAGAGGGTCGTCATTCGCAGTCTTCCTGGCCATCGCGACAAGCATCGCACGCGGCACCGACATCGCGTCCGGCGCGGACATCCGTACTAGGAGGGCGAAGGTTTGACCAGGTGTGGTGCCCCGTGCGGCCGGGGAGCGGGTGACGGGTGGCCGGCCCTGGAGCGCGGTGTGTCCGCGGTGGTGACCGCGCGGGCGCGACCACCGGGGAAGACGTCGCGTCGCTCCTGCTCTGAGCGGTGGGGACGGGCGCCCGGCACTGGACCGTGGCGGGTGAGACCTCGAAGCGTCCGGCGGCCCGGCGCAGCGGCCGGCCGTCCTCGACCGCACACCGGCCGTCCTCGACCGCACACCCGCCGTCCTCGGCCACGCAGCGGACCAGGGGCAGCCGTCCGGTCCCGGTCAGGGGTGCGTCATGGCGGGGCGCGAGGGCCTTTCGGTCAGGTGCAGACGTCGCAGTCCACACCGAACCGGAAGGCCCTCACCCGTTCGAGATCCCTCAGCCGAGACCTGGCTCACCCGGCCACGACCTCCCGGGACGGAACGACTAGGGCTCCTCCCGCCAGCCGTCCCACTCCGCGGCGAACTCGTCCAGTCGCCCGGCGTCCAGCCGCCGTTCCTCGTCCCGCAGGACGACGAGCCACTGGGCGTCCTCGGCATCGTCCTCCCCGGCCAGCGCGTCCCGGACGAGGCGCGGCTCCTCGGTGACGCCGAAGCGCTCCCCCAGCGCCTCGGCCACCTCCTCCGCGGCATCGCGGTCGGGCAGCACCAGCACATGTCTCACATCGCTCACGCCGGACATTGTCCGTCACCGGCCCGACCGGGCGGGCCGGGCGGGCCGGGCGGGTACTCCCCCCGTCGGCACCGCCGTGACGAACGCCCCGCAGGGGTCCGTCCCTCCGCTGACGATCTCGCGTCCTCCGCTGTCGCTCACGGTCAACTCGGCGTGCGCCACCGGTTCGTCGACCGGGCCCAGCGCCTGTCGGCTCAGCACTCCGCGCTCGGTGGAACCTGCGCCGCCGCCAAGGGCCCGGTCCGCCGTACCTGCTTCGCGCGGCTTCCCGACAAGCGGCCGGTCGTCCACGACGCCCTCCGCGCGACGCCGAACCATCCCCTGTCGACGGCAGGTTCGATCACCGTTGAGGCTTTCCGGGCACCACGGGACCACATCACATCAAAGCGGCGCACGTGACGGCACCGCGCACAAGTGGCCCCGCTGCGGCACCGCGCACGAGTGATCCCGTTGCGGCGGCGGACCAGCGGCTCCGGTACCGGTCCGCTCAACTGACGTGCAGGTGGGACCTGTCGTCCGCCCGGTCTGCTCTCAGCTCCCTGTCACCCGCAGCCCCTCCTCCTCCGTGCCGGTGACGGCCAGCGCGCCGTCCCGGTCCGTACGCAGGACAGCGGCGCCCCGGGCACGCAGCGCCGCGAGCGTGCCGGGGGCGGGGTGGCCGTACATGTTGTGCGCACCGCAGGAGATCAACGCCACTCGCGGGGCCGCGCGGCGCAGCAGCTCCGGGTCCTGGTGGGCCGAGCCGTGATGGGCCACCTTGAGCACGTCCACCCCTTCCAGCGCGGGGGCCACCGCCGATCCGGCCAGTGCCCGCTGGGCGGGCGGTTCCAGGTCCCCGAGCAGGAGCAGCCTGAGGCCGGCCGTCCTGACCAGCAGAGTGACGCTGGCGTCGTTCGGACCCCGCACGCCGAGCCGCTGACTCGACGCGGGCGGCGGGGGCCACACGACCTGCCAGGACAGCGCCCCCGTCCGCCGCCGCTCCCCGGCGACCGCGTGCCGCACCGGGATCTTCCGTGCCGCCGCCTGTCCGCGGACGAAGTCGACCTGGTCCGCCGGTTCCTCGAAGCCGGTCGTCTCGATGGCTCCCACCGAACGCCCCCGGAACACGCCGGGCAGACCCGCCACGTGGTCGGCGTGGAAGTGGGTCAGCACGACGAGCGGGACCCGGGTGATCCCGAGCGAGCGCAGACAGCGGTCGACGAGGACCGGCTCCGGTCCGGCGTCCACCACCACGCCCGCGCCCTCACCCGCCGCGAGCACCATCGCGTCGCCCTGTCCGACGTCACACATCACCAGCCGCCAGTCCGGGGGCGGCCAGCCCGTGATCACCCGGGTCAGCGGCGCCGGCCGCAGCACCGCGACCACCAGCGCCAGCACACAGACACCGCACCACCAGGGATGCCGTAGCAGCCGCCGCCCGGCGAGCAGCAGACCGGCGGTCACCAGCGCGAGCGACGCCGCCCCGGTCCAGCTCCCGGGCCAGTCGACTCCCGCGCCGGGCAGCGCCGCCCCGGTCCGGGCCACCCGAGCGAGCCAGCCGGCCGGCCAGCTCGCGCACCACGCCAGCGCCTCGGCCACGGGCATCGCCACCGGGGCGGTGGCCAGCGCGCCGAAGCCCAGGACCGTGGCCGGCGCGACGGCGAACTCGGCCAGCAGATTGCACGGCACCGCCACCAGGCTCACCCGGGCCGACAGCACGGTGACGACGGGCGCACACACCGCCTGCGCGGCGGCAGCGGCGGCCAGCGCCTCGGCCAGCCGGGGTGGCACCCCTCGGCCGCGCAGGGCGGTGCTCCAGCGCGGCGCCAGCGTGAGCAGGGCGCCGGTGGCCAGTACCGAGAGCAGGAAGCCGTGGCTCCGGGCGAGCCACGGGTCGTACAGGACCAGCAGCAGCACCGCCGTCGCCAGCGCCGGGATCAGGGATCTGCGGCGGCCGGTGGCCAGGGCGAGCAGCGCGACGCCTCCGCAGGCCGCGGCCCGCAGCACGCTCGGGTCGGGGCCGCACACGAGGGTGAGCCCGAGGGCGAGCGCCGCCCCGAGCAGTGCCGTCGTCCGCAGCGGGACGCCGAGGCGGGGCGCCAGTCCCCGGCGCTCGCTGTGCTGTGCCAGACCGGGCGGGCCCAGCAGCAGGGCGAGCAGGATCGTGAAGTTGGCGCCGCTCACGGCGAGCGTGTGCGCGAGGTCGGTCTCCTTGAACGCCTCGTCCAGATCCGGGGTGATCCGCGAGGTGTCGCCGACGACCAGCCCCGGCAGCAGCGCCCGGGCGTCCGCCGGGAGGTCGTCGGTGGCCGCCCGAAGTCCGGCGCGCAACCGTCCCGCGGCCCGCTGTGCCCCCGACGGTCCGGCCACGACGTCCGGCGCCGCCCCGCCCCGTACCCGCCACAGGGCGGCGATACGGTCCCCGCCCACCGCGGGGGGCGCCGATCGGGCGGTGATCCGCACCCGCGTGGTCGGCAGCAGCCCGAGCCAGGGCGAGGCGCGGGCCCGGTCGGCGGTCGCGCCCGGGGCCGGGGACGGGAGCGGGGCCGAAGCCGGGCCCGCGGAGTCCCGTTCCGGCGTCGCCGTGTCCAGGTCGACGATCATCCGTACCGGCGTCCGTGTCGTCACCGCCGTCCCGTCCGCCTGCTCCACGCGGCGTACCTCGGCGTCGACCAGCACGGCGGGCGGTGCCGTGTGGTTGCCCTGAACGCAGGGGCGGGCGAGGCGCGGGCCGGAGGTCAGTTCCACCTCCGCGGTCACGGTGGCGTACCGCCGGGCCAGTTCCGGTACCGGGCCCCGGCGTAGGTCCGCGCCGTGCAGCCCGGCCGAGGCGGCGGACGCGGCGACGCAGAGCAGCAGGGCGGCGACGGCGGGCCGGTGGCTTCCCCAGCGGCTTCCCCGGGGTTCCTGGTGTTCTTCCCGGGGTCGCTCCCGGTGTTCTCCCCGCGACCGCCTCCGGGTTGTCCGGCGCGTCAGCAGGAGCCCGGCGACGACGGCGCAGCCGACCGCCGCGCAGACGGTCCATCCGGCGGGCGCGTCCAGGAACAAGGCCGCCGCCGCCCAGGCTCCGAGGGCGGGCGGCACCAGGCGCAGGTCCGCCGGTCCCTCCTGCCGGGGACGGGCGGTGCCGAGCCGCTTGCCGGACGCGGCGTGGACCGCTGCCCGGGCCGCCGCGGCGGCCGGCGGGACCGATCCGGCCGACGGGACCGATCCGGCCGACGGGACCGATCCGGTCGGCGGGTGTGTGCCGTGCTGGTCACCCGGTGCGTGGGCCGGCTCGGTGCGGCGCGTCATGGCCGTACGAGGTCGCGCAGGTCGGCGAAGCGGCGCTCACCGATGCCGTTGACCTCACGCAGTTCGTCGACGGAGCGGAAACCACCGTGCTGTGTGCGGTACTCGACGATATGCCCGGCGAGCACGGGGCCGACGCCCGGCAGCGTGTCGAGTTGCTCGACGGTGGCCGTGTTGAGGGAGACGGGGGCGGCGGGCGCCGCTCCGGGTGCCCCGGCGGCCGGCCCGCCCCCGGCCGCACCGGCAAATCCGTCCCCCGCGCCCGCGCCCTCCGGGGGCGGGCCGACGATGACCTGTTCGCCGTCGATCAGGAACCTCGCGCGGTTGAGCGCGTCGGTGTCGGTGCCGGGACGTACGCCGCCGGCCGCGCGCAGGGCGTCCGCCACCCGTGACCCCGGCGGCAGCCGGTGGACGCCGGGTTCGCGGACCTCGCCGCTGACGTCCACCACGATCTCGGCACCCGGGGTGGCCCCAGGCACACCGGTCGCCACCGGGTCCGTCCCGCCCGGTGTGCCCGCGGCCCCGGCCTCTCCCGTGGGCTCGCTCCGCCGGCTGTCCGGCGCTGCCGCCGCCCGCACCAGCTCGGGTGCGGGCACGGCCTGGGTCCGGCCGGTCCAGAAGTGCTGCACCGCCAGCCCCGCGGCGGCGACGAGCACCACGGTCAGCGCCAGCGCACCGTGCCGTTCCAGCCCGCACCTGGTCTGGAGCCACAGCGGCATCCGCTCCCGCAGCGCCAGCCGGGCACGCGCCCAACGGGACCGCCCGCCATGGGCGGCCCCGGCATCCGGAGCGGCTCCCGTGCCTGCGGCAACCCCGGTGTCCGGGGCGAGGCCCGTACCTACGACAATCCCGGCATCCGGAACGGGACCCGTACCTGCGGCAGCTCCGATGACCGGGACGAGACCCGTGCCTACGACGGCCCCGGCGTCCGGAACAGCCCTCATGCCCGAGACCGCCCCGGCGCCCGCGTGGGTCTCCGCTCGCGGGGCTTCGGCGGCCGGACCCGCGGCCCGCCGCCCGGGCGGTGCCTTCCCCGACTTTCGCCGCTGAGCACCGCCTTCCCCGGGAGCGGCCCCCACCGGCCGCTCGCCGAACAGCGCCTCCGCCCGTCCGCGAAGTTCCTCCGCCGCGGCCCGGCGGCCATGGTGCCGTGCCCGGCCCGGGTGCCGTACCCGGCCGTGGGCCTGCGGCGGGCGTCGGTGGCGGAAGCGGCCGTCGGAGGCGGGGCGGCGGCCCGGGCCGCTGGTGGGTGCCGTCGCGCGAGAACGTGATCGAAGTGCCATGCGTCGAGGATCGGACGACCCGGCACACTCGCGATGATCATGGTCGGTTTCTGGGGACCGACGCCCACTTGTGGATATCGCCGCCACCCGCACGGGTGACGGGCTTCACCGGGACGAGACGACAACCCCCAGCAGCCCGGGCCCGGTGTGCGCCCCGATCACCGCCCCCACCTCGCTGACGTGCAGGTCGGCCAGTCCCGGCACCCGGGTCCGCAGCCGGTCCGCCAGGGCCGTGGCCCGGTCGGGGGCGGCGAGATGGTGGACGGCGATGTCGACCTCGGCCCCGCCCGCCCGGTCGGCGGCGATCTCCTCCAGGCGGGCGATGGCCTTCGCCGCCGTGCGTACCTTCTCCAGCGGCTCGATCCGGCCACCGTCCAGCCGCAGCAGCGGTTTCACCGCCAGCGCGGACCCGAACAGGGCCTGCGCGGCCCCGATCCGGCCGCCGCGGCGCAGATAGTCGAGGGTGTCGACGTAGAAGTAGGCGGACGTGCCCGCCGCCCGCTTCTCAGCCGCCGTGACGGCCTCGTCCACCGTGCCGCCGCTCTGCGCCGCCTCGGCCGCGGCGACCGCGCAGAAACCCAGCGCCATCGCGATCATGCCGGTGTCCACGACCCGTACCGGGACGGGCGCCTCGCGGGCCGCGACCACCGCGGCGTCGTAGGTGCCCGAGAGCTCGGCGGAGAGGTGCAGGGAGACGATGCCGGTGGCGCCGGAGCCGGCCGCCTCGCGGTAGGCCTCGGCGAACGTCTCCGGGCTGGGGCGGGAGGTCGTGACCGGGCGTCGCTTCTGCAACGCCTGGGCGAGCGAGCGGGTCGAGATCTCGGTGCCCTCCTCCAGCGCCCGGTCGCCCAGGACCACGGTCAGGGGCACCGCGGTGATGCCGTGACGCTCCATCGTCCGGGGCGGCAGGTAGGCCGTTGAATCGGTGACGATCGCGACATGGCGGGACATGAGCTGGAGGTTACCTGCCGTAGCGCCCGTACGGCAGTCCGGCCCCGGTCACCGACACCGAACAGGTCAGGCTGTCGGACCGGATCGGACCACCGGGCCGAACCGCCGAGACGGACCGCACCGCCGAGCCGAACCACCGGACCAGACCGCACCACCGGACCAGACCGAACCGCCGGACCGAACCGCCAAGCCAGACCACCGGACCAGACCGCACCCCCGAGCCAGACCGCACCACCGAACCGCACCGCCGAGCCAGACCGCCAGATCAGACCGGACTGTCAGGTCGTGCTCTCCGGTCGGGCCTTCTTCTGCCAGGGGTACGTCTGACGCGGCCCGGCCGGGTCGATCGCCGGTCGCGCCGGTTTCCCGGCGGACGCCGGCCGCCCCGGGCCGGAGCTCGCGTCGTCGGCGGCCAGAGCCTCGGGCCACGACGGCGGCGGGGTGGCGGGCTCCGTCCGGGTCCAGTGCCGCAGGGCGCCGGCCTCGACGTCGATCTGCGTGCTCAGCGAGTCCAGGTCGTCGTCCGCGAAGCGGCGGGCCCGGTCGCGGGCCGCCCAGCGCAGGGAGTCGGCCGCCCGGGTGATGCGCTCGGTGCGCTCGCGCAGACCGGGGAGGCGCTCCGCGAGGGTGACGCGGTCGGGCTCGGTCTCCAGCCGCCGCAGCTCGGCGTCGAGTTCGTGTCCGTGCGCGCTGAGCCGCGCGAACAGGCCCAGGGACTCCTTGAGGGACTCGTCCTCGGCCACGCCCGCCTCCAGCGCGTCCTGCGTGGCCCGCATGGAGGTGCGCAGCGACAGCCGCAGCCGCGCGACCTCACCGGCCGAACCGGGCTGGACCAGGGACTTGGCGCGCAGCGTGTGCTCCTCCACCGTGCGGCGGGCCTGGGTGATGCCGCGGTCCACTCCCCGCTTGGCGGCGCCGACGGCCTTCACCGTGGCGTAGGCGCCAAGGGCGATCATGAGCACGAAGAGCAGGGCGACGACTGCGATCACTGCTTCCACGGTGCTCCTCCTCCGGCCCCTGAGGGCGCTCGCGACGCCCACCGCGCCACTCTCTTCCACCGTAAACGCAATGGGCAGGCCCGGAGTTCCGGAAAAACCCCGAACCTGCCCGTAGGGGACCGCCCCGAGCCGTCAGCCGACCACGCCATCGACCACGTCACCGGCCATGTCGCCGGCCACCTGGCGCACGCCTCTCACACGCCCGTCACCACCCGCGCCGCCCGCGAGCCCCGCGCCCCTCACGCCGGCACGATGTTGACCAGCTTGGGCGCCCGCACGATGACCTTGCGGATCCCGGCGCCGTCCAGCGCGGCCACGACCTTCTCGTCGGCCAGCGCCGCCTTCTCCAGATCCGCCTCGGAGATGTCCGGGGCGACCTCCAGCCGCGCCTTGACCTTGCCCTTGACCTGGACGACGCAGGTCACCGTGTCGTCGACCACGTACGCCGGGTCGGCCACCGGGAAGTCCTGGTGCACCACCGAATCGGTGTGCCCCAGCTTGCGCCACAGTTCCTCGGCGACGTGCGGGGCCAGCGGCGCGATCATCAGCACCAGCGCCTCGGCGACCGGCCGCGCGACCGGGCCGCCCGCCTTGGTCAGGTGGTTGTTCAGCTCGGTGACCTTGGCGATGGCGGTGTTGAAGCGCATGCCCTCCAGGTCGCCGCGCACCCCGTCGATCGCCTTGTGCAGCGCCCGCAGCGTGTCCACGTCGATGTCCGCGGGGTCGGTGTCCACGACCGTCACCTCGCCGGTCGTCTCGTCGACGACGTTGCGCCACAGCCGCTGCAGCAGCCGGAACTGGCCGACCACCGCGCGGGTGTCCCACGGCCGGGAGACGTCCAGCGGGCCCATGGCCATCTCGTACAGGCGCAGCGTGTCCGCGCCGTACTCGGCGCAGATCTCGTCCGGGGTGACCGCGTTCTTCAGCGACTTGCCCATCTTGCCCAGCAGCCGCGACACCCGCTCGCCCTGGTAGTAGTACGCGCCGTCGCGCTCCTCCACCTCGGCGGCCGGTACGGCGATCCCGCGCGCGTCCCGGTAGACGTACGCCTGGATCATGCCCTGGTTGAACAGCTTGTGGAACGGCTCGGCCGAGGAGATGTGCCCCAGGTCGAACAGCACCTTGGACCAGAAGCGCGCGTACAGCAGGTGCAGCACGGCGTGCTCGGCACCGCCGACGTACAGGTCGACGCCGCCGTGCGGCTGACCCTCGCGCGGACCCATCCAGTACTGCTCGATTTCGGGGTCGACCAGCTGTCCGGAGTTGTGCGGGTCCAGGTAGCGCAGCTCGTACCAGCAGGAACCGGCCCAGTTGGGCATGGTGTTGGTCTCGCGCCGGTACTTGCGCGGTCCGCGCCCGTCGCCCAGGTCCAGGGTGACGTCGACCCAGTCCTCGTTGCGCGACAGCGGGGTCTCCGGCTGGGTGTCGGCGTCGTCGGGGTCGAAGGTGCGCGGCGAGTAGTCCTCGACCTCCGGCAGTTCCAGCGGCAGCATCGACTCGGGCAGCGGGTGGGCGATGCCGTCCTCGTCGTAGACGATCGGGAAGGGCTCGCCCCAGTAGCGCTGGCGGCTGAACAGCCAGTCGCGCAGGCGGAAGTTGACGGTGCCCTCGCCGATGCCGCGCTCGGTCAGCCACTCGGTGATGCGGGCCTTGGCCTCGGTGACGCCCAGGCCGTCCAGACTGATGTCGGCGCCGGTCGAGTTGACGATCTTCGCGTCGTACGAGGCGAAGGCGTCGTCCCAGGTCGCGGGGTCGGTGGAGCGGCCGTCGGACGGCTCGACGACACAGCGCATCGGCAGCTCGAAGGCGCGCGCGAAGGCGAAGTCACGGGTGTCGTGCGCCGGTACGGCCATGATCGCGCCGGTGCCGTAGCCCATCAGGACGTAGTCGGCGATGAAGACGGGGATCCGCTCGCCGTTGACCGGGTTGGTGGCGTACGCGCCGGTGAAGACGCCGGTCTTGTCCTTGGCCTCGGCCTGGCGCTCGACGTCGGACTTGGCGGCGGCCTGCGCGCGGTAGGCGGCGACGGCCTCGGCGGGGGTGGCGTGACCGCCGGTCCACGCCGGGCGCGTGCCCTGCGGCCAGGCGGCGGGCGTGAACCTCTCCACCAGGGGGTGTTCGGGGGCCAGCACCATGTAGGTGGCGCCGAACAGGGTGTCCTGGCGGGTGGTGAAGACGGTGATGTGCTCGCCGTCGACGGGGAAGTCGACGCGGGCGCCCTCGCTGCGGCCGATCCAGTTGCGCTGCTGCAGCTTGATGGCCTCGGGCCAGTCCAGCTCCTCCAGGTCCTCCAGCAGGCGGTCCGCGTAGGCGGTGATCCGCATGTTCCACTGGCGCAGCTTGGCCTTGAAGACGGGGAAGTTGCCGCGCTCGGAGCGGCCGTCGGCGGTGACCTCCTCGTTGGCCAGCACGGTGCCCAGGCCGGGGCACCAGTTGACCGGCGCGTCGGAGGCGTAGGCCAGCCGGTACTCGCCCAGGACGTCGGCGCGCTCGACGGCGGTCAGCTCGCTCCAGGCCCGTCCCCCGGGGACCGCACGCGCACCGGACTCGAAGGCGGCGACCAGCTCGGCGATCGGCCGGGCCTTCTTCGCCTCCTCGTCGTACCAGGAGTTGAAGATCTGCAGGAAGATCCACTGGGTCCACTTGTAGTAGTCCGGGTCGATCGTGGCGAACGACCGGCGCTTGTCGTGGCCCAGGCCCAGCCGGCGCAGCTGGGCCTTCATGTTCTCCATGTTGGCCTCGGTGGACACGCGCGGGTGCGTGCCGGTCTGCACGGCGTACTGCTCGGCGGGCAGGCCGAAGGCGTCGAAGCCCAGGGTGTGCAGGACGTTGTGGCCGGTCATCCGCTGGAAGCGGGCGAAGACGTCGGTGGCGATGTAGCCCAGGGGGTGACCGACGTGCAGGCCCGCGCCGGACGGATACGGGAACATGTCCATGATGAACTTCTTGGGCCGGGCGGCCGTCTCCGGGTCGCCCGCCAGGTCACCGGCCGGGTTCGGCGCCGCGTAGGTGCCCTCGGCGTCCCAGAAGTCCTGCCAGCGTGCCTCGATCTCGGCCGCCAGGGCCGCCGTGTAGCGGTGCGGCGCCACCGCCTCGGCGGCGGTGGCGGGGTTCGTCTCGCTCATGATCCTCAAAGCTCCATCGATCGTCTTCGCCTGCGGCTGCGACTCTCACTCCTGACAGAAATGAAAAATCCCCTCGCACAGGAGGGGACGCCGCGCCGCTGCCGACCGTCCGGAGCACCGGCGGTCGGTACTGATCAGCGCGGCCCGCTAAGCAGAAGGCGTACGGCACGCATGGCGTCAGGGTACCGCAGCCGCCGAGCGGGCCACGACGGGGCTCCGCCGCCCGCACCCCGGTCAAGGTTTACTTCGCGTAACAGCCGCTAAGGGGCATCACAACGACCGCATAGTCATTTGATAACAGCGCAATAACTCAAACCTCGTACCCACGGGTATGGCGCCACCTAGAGTGCGGCACCGGGACCGCTTCCCCGAACCGCTCGGAGTGCCCCCATGAACCCATCCCTCGCCGCCACGGCGGACGACTCGTTGGCGTCGTTCCTCGACTTCGGCGCCGGCGTCCTGGCACTGGTCTGCCTCAGCTGCTCGGTGATCTGGGGACTGGTCGCCCAGGACCGGATCCTGCTCGTGGCCCGCCAGCGCATCCTCGCCCAGGCCGTGCACCGCACCACGGCCGTCGCCTCGATCGTCTTCCTGCTCGTGCACATCGGGGTCAAGCTGGCGCTGGCGCACACCACCTGGATCGCCGCGGTGATCCCCTTCGGCCTGTTCCTGACCGACGACGAGCAGTTCGGCGGCCGGGCCTTCCTCATCGGCCTGGGCACCCTGGCCGGCCTGCTCATGGTCTTCGTGGGCGTCACCGGCGCCCTGCGCAACCGCTTCGCCTCCCCCGCCCCCGTCGCGGCCCGCTGGCGGGCCATGCACATGCTGGCCTACCCGGCCTGGTGCGCGGCCCTGCTGCACGGCCTCTACGCGGGCCGCGCGGCCAAGCCGGTCTTCCTGGTCCTGTACGGCCTGTCGGTGGCCGGGGTGATGGCGGCCCTGGCGCTGCGCGCGGCGCCGGGGCCCGTCAAGCGCCGGATCGCCGACCGCGCGGCGGCCCTCCTGGACCAGGGGGACCGCCCGGCCCGGGAGGAACCGGACCGGGCGGAGCCGGCCCGGGACGGCGCCCGCACGGCGCCCGGCGCCACCCCGCAGGGCTCCGCGCTGCCGGGCTACGAGAACGCGGGGGTCCCCCGGCAGCGCGCCGCCGCCCCGCCGCCGTACCAGCCCTCGGCCGCCGCCGCGCCCGCGGAGCCCGGGAACGGGTTCGCCGCGGCCTACCGCGCCGTCTCCGCCCCGCGGCGCCCCTGGCAGCAGCCCACCGTCCCCGGCCCGGCCGCCTTCGTGGAGCCGCCGCCGGAGACGCAGCCGGGCGTACGGCCCACTGCGGCGCCCGGCACGGCGATGCCCCCGGGCGGCTGGCCGGTCCCGTCGCCGCCGCCGGTCGGCGAGGCCCCGCCGTCGGCGTACGACCCCCTCACCGACACCGGCCACACCATCCCGGCCTACACCGGTCCGGACGGCTACGGCTATGGCTACGGCTACGGCTACCGGCCGAGTGACGTGTACGACACCGGTGAGTCGAACACCGTCCCCGGCGCGTACTACCCGGACGACACCTACACGAGCGGTCCCGCCCCCGAACCGGCCCCCGGAGCGTCCTACGACTTCGACGCACCGGGGCCGGGTGAATCCTGGAACACGCCTTCCGGAGGCATGAAGTGAACGAGGCCCTGCCCGACGTCCCCGAGGTCCGCGTCGTCGGCCTCCCCCAGCTCACGTCGGGCTTCGACCTTGTCGAGCGGCTGGATCTGCCGATGCACCTCAAGGTGCACGGCCCGCTCGAACCCCTTGGCGGCGAACAGCTCGCCAAACTCGCCGAGGCGATCAATCTCAGGGGCCGCGGCGGCGCGGGCTTCCCCTTCCACAAGAAGCTGCGCTCGGTCGCCGAAGCGGCGATCAAACGCGGCGTCCGCCCGGTCGTCGTCGTCAACGGCAGCGAGGACGAACCGGCCTGCCGCAAGGACACCGTCCTCATCAACCGCGCACCGCACCTGATCCTGGACGGCGCGCTGCTGTGCGCCGAGGCGATGGGCGCGCGCACCCTCGTCGTCGGGGTCACCCGGGAGTCCACCCAGCGCTCCATGGAGGCCGCGCTCGCCGAACGCGGCCTGAGCAACGGCCGCCGTTCGGCGCTCCGCGCGCGCGTGCAGCGCAATCCCGTGCGGATGGTCACCGGTGCCGCCGCCTCCCTGATCCGTTCCATCGACGGCGGCCCGGCGATCCCGCCCGGCCGCAAGATCAGCGCCTCCAGGAGCGGTGTGGGCGGCTCGCCGACGCTCCTGTCGAACGCCGAGACCTTCGCCCAGCTCGCCATCGCCGCCCGCATCGGCCCCGAGCGCTACGGCAACACCGGTCTGTACGACGAGCCGGGCACCGTCATGCTCACCGTCTCGGGCGCGGTCGCCCGCCCCATGGTCATCGAGGTCCCCACGGGCGTACCGCTGCGCTACGTCCTCCAGCTGGCCGGCGCCCCGCCGGTGCCCCAGGGGGTGCTGACCGGCGGCTACCACGGCAAGTGGATCGACCCGGCCACCGTCGACGAGGCGATCGTCTCCCGCAACTCGCTGGACGCGGTGGGCGGTTCGCTGGGCGCGGGCGCCATCCTGCCGATCGGTCAGGAGACGTGCCCGCTGGGCGAGTCGCTCAGGGTGGCGCAGTGGCTGGCGGAGGAGAGCGCGGGCCAGTGCGGCCCCTGCTACCTCGGACTGCCGGCCGCGGCGCGCGGTCTGGAGGACATCCTGAACGGCGGCGGTCCGGCCGCCCTGGAGGCGCTCAAGCAGGTCGCGAAGAACGTCAAGCGGCGCGGCGCCTGTTCACACCCGGACGGCTCGGCGATGTTCCTGGAGTCGACCGTCAAGGCGTTCACCGACGACCTGGCCGCCCATGTCCTCGGCAACGGCTGCGGACGGCCCGTACAGGGCGTGCTGCCGCTCTTCGAGGGGGGCGGGGCCCCGACGGGCGTCCCGGGCGGCGGCGCGTCCGGGGAGACCGGTCCCAGCCGCCAGAAGATCTACGTCGACTGGACGCTGTGCCGCGGCCACGGGCTGTGCGCCGACATCCTCCCGGAGGTCTTCCAGCTCGGCGCCGACGGTTTCCCGACCGTGGCGCAGGCCCAGGTGCCGCGCTACGCGGAGGCCAAGGCGCTGCGCGCGGTGCGCCGCTGCCCGGCGCTGGCCCTGCGCATCGAGGAGGACGCCCGCGCCCAGGCGCCCGCCCGGGCCAACCTGCCGGTGCTCGCCCCGGGACGCGGCCGGCGCGCGCTCGGCCGCTGAGCGGACAGGGCGGAAGGAGCGAATCGAGCGGACCGAGCGGACCGAGGCCAGCACGACAAACCCCCCGGACCGATGATCCGGGGGGTTTCCCTGTGGAGCTAAGGAGAATTGAACTCCTGACCTCCTGCATGCCATGCAGGCGCTCTACCAACTGAGCTATAGCCCCGCGTTTTACCGCTTCGCTCCGCCCGGTTTCCCCGGCGGCGACGCCAACATTACACGGTCTACCGGGTCCAACACCAAATCGTTTCCGATCTGCCCGGTTCGACCGCTTTCCCGTCAGGCGACCACACCGGACGGCCATGCCGGACGACCCTGCCGGGCACCACGTCAGGCGCCGTGTCAGGCGGCCACGAACGAGTAGAACCGCTTGAGCGTGCAGTGCTCCTCCAGGAGCCGGCCGTAGATCGGCTCGCCCTCGAGTTCCCGGTACGTCTCGATGGGGTCGCCTTTTATGATCAGCGCCCGCGCGCACTCCTCGCACCAGTACTGGTACTCGGGATTGACCGGTTCCATGTCGCGGACGATCGGAGTGCCGCTGCCGCACCAGTCGCACTTCCGCCTGTGTGCCCCCATCGGTCAGCTCCAGCTGTCGCCGCAGGCCGTGCACGCGTACGGGACGCCGCCGCTGTCCCCGAGGATGCTCGCAGGCATCGGTACTCCCTCCCGTCGGGCCGCGCCCCCTTCCGGCCGTTTGATTCTGCCACGCCCGGACCGGCGCGGTCAGCGACGCCTCAGTACCAGTACGGACACGGTGACCGGCGCGGATCTCCATGAAGCCATACGTCCGGCGGACCTCTGGCGCTCAAGCGAGGCCCGAGCGAGAACGAAAAATCCCGCCCCCCAAGGGGACGGGATTCGCCGTGATCGCTCTGATCCTTCTGTGGAGCTAAGGAGAATTGAACTCCTGACCTCCTGCATGCCATGCAGGCGCTCTACCAACTGAGCTATAGCCCCGGGCCGGTGTTCTTCCCGCTCGGCGGGGCGAACAAGAAGAACTTTAGCCTGCGACCTGCCGGAAAGTGAAATCCGGGTCCCGCACGCGGCTCAGTCGTCGTCGCCGAGCACCGGCTCCGGCAGACTGCCGGCGTTGTGCTCGAGCAGCCGCCAGCCGCGCGCGCCCTCGCCGAGGACGGACCAGCAGCAGTTGGTCAGGCCGCCCAGGGCCTCCCAGCTGCGCGCGTCCAGGCCCAGGAGGCGGCCGATGGTCGTGCGGATCGTGCCGCCGTGGCTGACCACGACGAGCGTGCCGTCCTGCGGCAGCTTGTCCACGTACCGCAGCACCACGGGGGCGGCGCGGTCGGCGACCTCGGTCTCCAGTTCGCCACCGCCGCGGCGCACCGGCTCGCCGCGCTTCCACGCCGCGTACTCCGCGCCGTACCGGGCGATGATCTCCTCGTGCGTCAGCCCCTGCCAGACGCCCGCGTAGGTCTCCCGCAGGCCCTCGTCGTGGGCGACCTCCAGGCCGGTCAGCGCGGCCAGCTCGGCGGCCGTGTCGGAGGCCCGCTTCAGGTCCGAGGCCACGATCGCGTCGGGCCTGAGGGCGGCCAGCAGCCGGGCGGCCCGGCGGGCCTGGGCGACGCCGGTGCCGGTCAGCTCGACGTCGGTGGTGCCCTGGAAGCGGCGCTCCACGTTCCACGACGTCTGGCCGTGCCGCCACAGGATGACGCGGCGTCCCCGGCCGGCCCCCCGGTCCGTCACCTCACCGGTGGGACTCATCACCGGTCCCCGTCCGGGCCCGGGGTGTCGGCGGCCTGCGTCCGGGCGTGCTCCTCGCCCTTGCCGCGGGTCGCCTTGGCGTCGGCGGGCAGCTCCAGTTCGGGGCAGTCCTTCCAGAGCCGCTCCAGGGCGTAGAAGACGCGCTCCTCGCTGTGCTGGACGTGGACGACGATGTCGACGTAGTCGAGCAGGACCCAGCGGGCCTCGCGGTCGCCCTCGCGGCGGACCGGCTTGGCGCCGAGTTCCTTGTTGAGCCGTTCCTCGATCTCGTCGACGATCGACTTGACCTGTCGGTCGTTGGGTGCGGAGGCCAGCAGGAAGGCGTCCGTGATCGACAGCACGTCGCTGACGTCGTAGGCGATGACGTCGTGGGCGAGCTTGTCGGCGGCCGCCTGGGCGGCGGTGTTGATGAGCTCCAGGGAGCGGTCGGTCGCGGTCACTACCAGGCTTTCGGTCGACGGTCGTTTGACACCAAGGGTCTCACGACCGCCGACCTCTCCCCATGCGGTTACCGTCCGGTCACGACGCGGGCTCGTAGTCCTGGCCGAGAACCACCGACACGCGCGCGTTGGCGGACACCTCGCCCTTGGCGACCGTGCTGGTCGGCAGGCCGAGCGTCTTGGCGACCTCGGTGGCGTTCTCCTTGTCGGCGGCGTCCGCGTACAGCACCTCCGAGGTGGCCTGGGCGGCGGAGGCGGTGCCGCCCTCCACGAAGGCGAAGCCGCCGTTGACCAGGGTGACCCGGACCTTGGCGGTGTTCTCCGCGTCACCGCTGGCGTTCCGCACGGAGACGCTGACCGCGGCATCCTCGTCGGGGCTCTTGGCGGCGCCGCCGAGGACGTCCTTGACGATGCCCGAGCTGTCCTCGGCGCTGAGCGTGCCGTCGTCCTGGACGGGCAGCAGGGCCGTCTCGTGGTCGCCGCCCTTGGCGAGGTCGGCCAGCGAGGCGAGGAAGGAGCCGAGGTCCTCGTCGGTCAGCGGCGGGTCGAGGATCATACCCAGCGTCTGGACGGTGGTCGTCGCCGCCTGCGCGTCGGAGGACAGTTTGCGCAGCACCCCGTGGATGACCTGCCCGAACCGCTCCAGCTGGGCGTCCTGCGCCTCCCCGGAGGCCTGGTAGGTGGCGTAGGCCACGGCCATCTTGCCGCTGAGGGCCTGCTTCTCGCCCCGGTGGACGAGGACGGCGGCGTCCTCGTCGTCCTTGGCGTCCGGGTCGGGCACGTCCGCGTCCGTGTCGACCTCGATGGTGCCGACCAGGTCGACGAGGTTCTGCAAGTAGGGCGTGTCCAGGCGCCAGGTGCCCTCGATGGCGGTGCCGAGCACGGAGTCGAGCGCGTCCTGGGTGGCGTCGGGTCCGTCGTCGTCGACCGACTTGGCCAGCGTGGTGACGCTGCCGTCGTCGCCGGTCAGCGCCAGCGAGTTGGGCAGCAGCACGGTGGTCGCCCGCTGGGTGGTGGTGTTGTTCACCAGCAGTGCCGTGGAGGTGGAGCCGCCGTCGGTGTCGTGCAGGTGGAGGGCGATCACGTCGCGCTTCTGGGCGCCCGCCGCCGTCGTACCGCCGGTCCCGGAGTCCGACGAGGACAGGCCGGGGAGCTTTCCGGCGTACCAGAGGTAGCCGATGCCGCCCACGGCGACCAGGGCGAGGACGACCACCAGGGCGATGACACGCGCGCGTGCCCGGCGCCGGGCCTCCTCGCGGCGCTCGGTGCGGTTCTCCGTGAACTTCATCCAGTCGATGACGTCCTCGGAGTCGCCGTCCGGCTCCTCGACGAAGGCGAACTGCTCGGTGTGGTACTCCGGCCCCGCCGCCGCGCCGGACTTCGCCGGCGCCTCTTCCCCGGGCCCCTCCGGCTCCTCGCGCGGGCCCGCCTGCCGCGGCACGCGGGCCGTCTGCTCGGCGACCCGGGCCTGCCCGCCGCCGGCGGCGGCAGCGGCGTCCGCGTAGGGGTCGTAGGCGGCCTGCTGGGGGGCGGACGCCTGGCCGCCGGGGTCGTAGGCGGCCTGCTGAGGGGCGGACGCCTGGCCGCCGGGGTCGTAGGCGGCCTGCTGAGGGGCGGACGCCTGGCCGCCGGGGTCGTAGTTCGCGTAGGGGTCGTACGGGGTGGCGGGCTGCTGGCCGCCGGTGCCGTACGGGTCGTAGCCGTACCCCTGCTGCCCCGGCTGTCCCTGCTGCGCGTACGGGTCGTACGCCTGCTGCTGGGGGGCGGGCTGCTGGGCCGGGGCCTGGCGGTAGACCGGCTGGCCCCACTCGTCGTAGCCGACGATCTCGTACGGGCCGTCCTGGCCGCCGCCGTACCCCGCGTCGTATCGGTCGTTCACCGGTGCCCCTCTCGGCTCACAAGCCGCGGTACAGCTGACGCTTGTCGATGTAGCGCACGACGCCGTCGGGCACCAGGTACCAGACGGGCTCGCCCTTGGCGACTCTCGCCCGGCAGTCCGTGGAGGAGATGGCGAGGGCGGGGACCTCGATGAGGGAGACGCCTCCCTCGGGCAGGCCCGCGTCCGTCAGGTGGTGGCCGGGGCGGGTGACGCCGATGAAGTGTGACAGGGAGAAGAGTTCCTCGCTGTCGCGCCAGGTGAGGATCTGGGCGAGGGCGTCGGCGCCGGTGATGAAGAAGAGGTCCGTGTCCGGGTTGAGCGAGCGCAGGTCGCGCAGGGTGTCCACGGTGTAGGTGGGACCGCCGCGGTCGATGTCGATGCGGCTCACCGAGAACTGCGGGTTCTCGACGGTCGCGATGACCGTCATGAGGTACCGGTCCTCGGCCGCGGAGACCACGCGGTGGCTCTTCTGCCAGGGCTGCCCGGTCGGTACGAACACCACCTCGTCGAGGTGGAACTGCGCGGCGACCTCACTGGCCGCGACGAGGTGCCCGTGGTGGATCGGGTCGAAGGTGCCGCCCATGACGCCGAGCCGGCGCTTGCCCGGCCGTGACGGGGCGGTGCCGGGGACCGGGCGGTGCCGTGTGCCGCTTGCCGGGCCGTTCACCGGACCGGTAGGCATGTCCTGCTCTCCCATGCGTGCAGACCCTACCGGCCCCGGCTGAACGTCTCGGCCGCCTGTTCCCCTGGAGAACGCGCTCCGCTCAGCGGTCCCGGTTGAAGCGCGTGGTGATCCACAGCAGCAGCAGCAGGACGACGAACGCGCCGATGCCGGTGACGTAGGGGCTGAGGCTCTCGTGGTTGCCGCCGTGCTCCTCGCCCTCGGCGGCAAGGGTGACCAACTGGGCAGCGGTGCTGTGGAAGCTCATCTTCGGCAGGACCTATCGCGTGTGGGCGGGATAAAGACGTGGGCCCATCGTATGCGGGCCCCCCTCACGCGATCACGCCGACTCCGCCGTCGGGAAGCCACCGGGAGGCGCCGGCAGCCGCCGGGAGCCGTCAGGGTTCGCTCGGGAGGTCCGGGAAGGGTCCGGGCCGGCCGGGGAACCCCACGGCCGCCTCAGTCGTCCCTCGACGTGTAGCCCCGCAGCAGGAGCCACGCGGTGAGCACACAGCCCAGCACCATCACGACCAGCACGATCTGGAGCAGGTGCCCCGTTCCTGACTGCTCGGCGGCGTTCGCGGCCCCGGCGAGCCGGACGGGGTGGGGGACATGCTCCATGACACGGACTCCTTAGCTGTACTGCCCGTCCACGGTAACTCCGCCTAGGCTGGGCTCTGCTTCGGGGGCACGAAGGACCGCACAGGGTCCGCAGAGGGCCACTAGGACGCACCTGGGGGAAGACATGGCCGACGGCCGTCAGAGCAACGGGCACGAGCAGGTGCCCGGCAGGTCACGCAGGCGCTTCCCGGGGATCTCCTCGCGCGCGTACGAGCATCCGGCCGACCGCAGCGCCCTGGTGGCGCTGCGCAAGCTGAGCGGTTTCGACACGGTGTTCAAGGCGCTCAGCGGGCTGCTGCCGGAGCGGAGCCTGAGGCTGCTGTTCCTGTCCGACTCGGTGCGCGTCTCGGACCGGCAGTTCGCCCACCTGAACGACATGCTGCGGGACGCCTGCTACATCCTGGACCTGGAGAAGGTCCCCCCGATGTACGTCAACCAGGACCCGAATCCGAACGCGATGTGCATCGGCCTGGACGAGCCGATCATCGTGGTCACCACGGGGCTGGTCGAGCTGCTCGACGAGGAGGAGATGCGGGCGGTCGTCGGGCACGAGATCGGGCACGCGCTGTCCGGGCACTCGGTCTACCGCACCGTCCTGCTCTTCCTGACCTCGCTGGCGGTCCGGGTCGCCTGGATCCCGCTGGGCAACCTGGCGATCATGGCGATCGTGACCGCGCTGCGCGAGTGGTTCCGCAAGTCGGAGCTGTCCGCCGACCGCGCGGGGCTGCTGGTCGGCCAGGACCTGACGGCGTCCATGCGCGGCCTGATGAAGATCGCGGGCGGCAACCACCTGCACGAGATGAACGTGGACGCGTTCCTGGAGCAGGCCGACGAGTACGAGGCCGGCGGCGACCTGCGCGACTCCGTACTGAAGATCATGAACGTGCTGCCGCGTTCCCACCCCTTCGCCGCCGTGCGGGCCGCCGAGCTGAAGAAGTGGGCGGCCTCCCGTGACCACCAGCGGATCATGGACGGCCACTACCCGCGGCGCGACGAGGACAAGGACACCTCGGTACGTGACTCCTGGCGGGAGTCGGCGGCCGGCTACGCCACGCATGTGCGCACGTCCAAGGACCCGCTGATGAAGCTGGTCAACGACATCGCCGGCGGGGCCGGGGACCTCGGCGAGCGGGTGCGGCGGGGCTTCGGCGGGTTCGGCTCCTCTCGGCCGGGACCGAAGGACGGGCACGACGGCCCGGCGGGTGCCGGGAGCCCGGAAGGTCCTGGGAACCCGGAGGGTCCTGCGGGTCCTGGAGGGCGTGGGGGCTTTGCGGGTCGTCCTGGTGACGCGCCGGGCGGACCGCAGGACGGACCCGGCGAGCGCCGCGACTAGGCCGACAGGCCGACAGGCCGACAGGCCGACAGGCCGACAGGCCGACAGGCCGACAGGCCGACAGGCCGACAGGCCGACAGGCCGACAGGCCGACAGGCCGGATCGTCACACCTTCGGCTGGGCGCCCTCGGCCAGGGTGCCGCACAGCGCCGTGGCCTCGCCCGTGGCGTACGGGTCGGTACCGGCCGGGCCGCCCTCCTTGGCGCTCTGCCCGGCGAGCAGCGGGCGCAGGTACCCGGCCGCGTCCTCGGCGCAGGACAGCGGGCCCGCCTGGAGCGAGGCGAGGGTGAGCCGGGCCTGGTGCAGCCGCAGGTCGTCCCGGTCGAAGCGGAAGCGCAGCTCGCGGCGGACGGTGAACAGCGACGCCTCGGCACGGGTGTCCCCGGTGGGCCGCAGCGGATAGACGACGGTGTGGGCGGCGACGACCTCCAGGGCGGAGGAGTCGCTCTCCAGGGCCCGCAGCGAGCCCCGGACGCGGATCCCGGTGCCGGCCAGCTCGACGCGGGCCGGGTCGAAGCGCACCAGCCATCCGGTGGCCGCGTGCCGGCCGTCGGCGGCGGGCTGTTCGAAGCTCTCGTCGAACTGGGCGGTCTGGTCGGGGTCGAGCAGCATCCGCACCGAGCGGGTCTCCCCGCCGACCAGCACCCGCGGGTCGAGCGCCGAGCGCACGACGTACTCCTTGGCGGTGAGCAGGGCGTTCCTGACCTGTTCGGCGGCGAAGTGGGCGGTGTCGCGGTACGGCGGCAGCGTGACGCCCGCCGCGCCGGCCCGGAACCGCGCGGCGGGGCTGCGCGCGAACAGCCGCTCGGCGTCGGCGGCGCCGGGCACCTCGCCGCGCGGGGAGAGCGGGACGACGGTCATCCGCACCTGTTCGGCGGACTGCCGCGCGGCGGGGCTCTGGTAAGGGTGGCGCAGGCTCATGTAGACGGCGGTGCCGAGGGCGACCGCGATCAGCACGATCAGGATCAGGGCCTGCCGGGGCAGTCCGCGGCGCAGCGGCGGGCGGCGGCGGACGGCGGGGGTGTGGTCGGCGATGCGCTCCTGGGCGGAGAACTCCTGGAGGTGGGCAGCGCGAACGAACGATTCGTCGAAGACGACGGACCGGTACTCGTCGTCGCCGCCCCCGGAGGCGCCCTCGGGTGCCCCGTCAGGCGGGTCTGAAGGACCTCCCATATCTTCAGAGTAGGTCGCCGGGCCGCCAGGTAAACGCCCTGGTACACGACAACTTCGGACACCTTCGCACCGGGTCGCGGGCGTCGCTCAGGGGCTGCGCGGGATCACCGGGACGGCCGGCTGGGAGTAGTCGGCGGAGGCCGAGGGGGTGGCGGCGCCGCCCTGCTCGGGGCCGGTGGAGGCGGGCGGGGGCACCTGGTCCCGGTCGCTGTCCGAGGAGGCGCCCCGGTAGACGGCGCTGAAGGCCAGCGCGACCATGCCGATGCCCATCACCAGGGCGAGCATCCAGGCGACGGGGCGGTGCCAGCGGAGCTGCTTGCCGTAGCCCGCGGGGGCGCCGTAGGGGCGGTCGAGGGGGTCGGCGTCGTCCGGGTCGTCGTCGTGGTAGGGGTCGGCCGGGTCGTGGCCGAGGTCGCCGTATCCGTCGTCGTAGCGCTCGCCCCTGGTGCGGGCGCGGCGGGCCGCCTCCGCCTCGGAGGCCTCCGCCCGGGCCTCGGCGGCGGCCAGCAGGCGTTCGACGGCGGTCGGCTCGTGGACCGTGGCCGCCCGTACGAAGTCCTCGTCGAAGACCACGGAGGCGAACTCTTCGTCCGACACCCCGCGGTCGTGGTCGTCGTCGGGCTCCCAGCCGTCAGGGAACGGCGTGCCCCCCACGTCCTCCGGCACGGATCCAGAGTAGACCTGGGGGGTCATTTTGGGCAGACGGTATGGAAATTCATCCGGCGGGTGGGACGGGCGCGGGGCGCCCGCGCGGGGGCGTGTGTCCGGCCGCGCGCCGGGGGCCGGTTCAGCGCCGTACGTGTCCGTCGCCGGTGACGATGTACTTGGTGCTGGTCAGTTCCGGCAGGCCCATCGGGCCGCGGGCGTGCAGCTTCTGGGTGGAGATGCCGATCTCGGCGCCGAAGCCGAACTGGCCGCCGTCGGTGAAGCGGGTGGACGCGTTCACGGCGACCGTCGTGGAATCGACCAACTGGGTGAAGCGGCGGGCCGCCTGCTGCGAGGTGGTGACGATCGCCTCGGTGTGGCCGGAGGTCCACAGCCGGATGTGTTCGACGGCCTTGTCGAGGGAGTCGACGACGGCGGCGGCGATGTCGTAGGAGAGGTACTCGGTCTCCCAGTCCTCCGGGGTGGCCTCGACGACGGTGGCGCGGGAGTCCTTGGCGTACGCCATCACCCGCTCGTCGGCGTGCACGGTGACGCCGGCGTCGGCAAGGGCGTCCAGGGCGCGGGGCAGGAAGTCGGGGGCGATGTCCTGGTGGACCAGGAGGGTCTCGGCGGCGTTGCAGACGCCGACCCGCTGGGCCTTGCTGTTGACCAGGATCTCGACGGCCATGTCGAGGTCGGCGGCGGCGTCGACGTAGACGTGGCAGTTGCCGGTGCCGGTCTCGATGACGGGGACGGTGGACTCCTGGACGACCGTGCTGATCAGGGAGGCGCCGCCGCGCGGGATGAGGACGTCGACCAGGCCGCGGGCGCGCATCAGCTCGCGGACGCTGTCGCGGCTCTCGCCGGGGACGAGCTGGACGGCGTCGGCGGGCAGCCCGGCGCCGCCGACCGCGTCGCGGATCACCCGGACCAGGGCGGTGTTCGACCGGTAGGCGGACGACGAGCCGCGCAGCAGGACCGCGTTGCCGGACTTCAGGCAGAGGGCGGCGGCGTCGACGGTGACGTTGGGCCGGCCCTCGTAGATGATGCCGACCACGCCGAGCGGGACGCGGACCTGGCGCAGGTCGATGCCGTTGGGGAGGGTGTTGCCGCGGACCACCTCGCCGACGGGGTCGGGCAGCGCGGCGACGTCCCGTACGTCGGAGGCGATGGCGCGCACGCGCTCCGGGGTGAGGGTCAGCCGGTCGACGATGGCCTCGGCGGTCCCGGCCTCGCGGGCCTTGGCCACGTCCTGGGCGTTGGCCTCGACGATCTCGCTCGTACGGACCTCCAGCGCGTCGGCGACGGCGAGCAGGGCGTCGTCCTTGACGGCCCGCGGCAGCGGCGCGAGGTCGGCGGCGGCGGCCTTGGCCCGGTAGGCGGCCTGGGTGACCGGGGACATCGAGTCGTACGGCGAGAGCGTGGTCATGGGGGAAGGGTAGTGCGCCGGGCGGCGTCACCCGGCGTATGTCCCACACCCCGAGACGGGACTCCGACAGGTGGACGGAGGGGGTCCTTCCCGCCCAGGGCGGGGTCCTTCCCGCTCAGAAGGGGTGCACCCCGACCGGTGTCGCCGGGGCGGGGCCGTAGCCCGCGGCGATGCGCTGGTGGTAGGTGACGCGGTCGATGACCTCCAGGCCGACGATCTCCCAGGGCGGCAGGCCCGCGGTCTGCCGGTGCTCGCCCCACAGGCGCAGGGCGACGGCGGCGGCGTCGTGCAGGTCGCGGGCCTGCTCCCAGTACCGGATCTCGGCGTGGTCGCCGGCGTAGCGGCTGGTCAGCAGGAAGGGGTGGTCGTGGGCGAGCTGTTCGAGGGCGCGGCGGACCTCGGCGACGGGGGTGCGCTCACCGGAGACGCTGAGGGTGACGTGCCACAGGCGCGGGACCTCCCCGGCCCCCCGGTCCGGGCCGCGGTCACCGGCCGGGACGCCGGTCGGGGCGCGTTCCCCGTCCGCCGCGACGCCGGCCAAGCCGTGTTCCCCGCCGGTCCCGACGCCGGTCAGCGCGCGTTCCCCGACGGCCGCGACACCGGTCAGCGCGCGTTCCCCGTCCGCCGCGACACCGGCCGGCGCACCTTCCCCGTCCGCCGCGACACCGGCCAAGCCGTGCTCCCCGCCGGTCCCGACACCGGTCAGCGCGCGTTCCCCGACGGCCGCGACACCGGCCAGCGCGCGTTCCCCGTCCGCCGCGACACCGGCCGGCGCACCTTCCCCGTCCGCCGCGACACCGGCCAAGCCGTGCTCCCCGCCGGTCCCGACGCCGGTCAGCGCGCGTTCCCCGACGGCCGCGCGGGTGCCGGCACCGCCGCGGGGCGTGGCCGCCCCCGGGCGCACTCGTCTCACGCCGGCCTCCTTCTCGCTCGCGCGCCGCCCGGCGCGGTCGGCCCGGACGGCGGGCCTCGCGACAAAGTGGAGCAGGCCCCGCGCGATCGCGGAGGCGGTTTCGCGGAACGTCCACCACCGGTGCGGGGACGTTTCGGCCCATTACGGGTGCAGGATCACCAGATCGTCCCTGTGTACGACCTCACGTTCGTACGCGGGTCCGAGGTCGCGGGCCAGCTCCCGGGTGGAGCGGCCGAGCAGTCGGGGGATCTCCTTGGCGTCGAAGGAGACCAGTCCGCGGGCGACCGCGCGCCCGGTGCCGTCCCGCAGCTCGACGGGGTCGCCCGCGCCGAAGTCGCCCTCGACGGCGGCGATCCCGGCGGGCAGCAGCGACTTGCGGCCCTCGACCACGGCGCGCACCGCCCCGTCGTCGAGGGTGAGCGCGCCCTGCGGCGCGGAGGCGTGCTGGAGCCAGAGCAGGCGGTTGGTGGAGCGCTTGCCGGTGGGGTGGAAGTAGGTGCCGGTGTCCTGGCCGGTGAGGGCGTCGGCGGCGTGCACCGCGCTGGTGAGCACCACGGGGATGCCGGCGGCGGCGGCGATCCGGGCCGCCTCGACCTTGGTGACCATGCCGCCGGTGCCGACCCCGGCCCTGCCCGCGCTGCCGATCTCGACGCCGGCGAGGTCGGCGGGTGCGCGGACCTCGGCGATGCGGGAGGTGCCGGGGCGGCTCGGGTCGCCGTCGTAGACGCCGTCGACGTCGGAGAGGAGGACGAGCAGGTCGGCGCGGACCAGGTGGGCGACGAGGGCGGCGAGCCGGTCGTTGTCGCCGAAGCGGATCTCGTCGGTGGCGACGGTGTCGTTCTCGTTGACGACCGGGAACGCGCCCATCGCGAGGAGCTTGTCCAGGGTGCGCGAGGCGTTGCGGTGGTGGGAGCGGCGGCTCATGTCGTAGGACGTGAGCAGGACCTGCCCGACGCGGACGCGGTAGCGGGCGAAGGATGCGGTGTAGCGGGCGACGAGCAGGCCCTGGCCGACGCTGGCGGCGGCCTGCTGGCGGGCCAGGTCCCTGGGGCGCCGGCTCAGGCCCAGCGGTGCGAGGCCGGCGGCGATGGCGCCGGAGGAGACCAGCACGATCTCCCGCTCCCCCGCCGTGCCGCGCACCTTGGCCAGTACGTCGACCAGCGCGTCGACCCGGTCGGCGTCCAGACCGCCGGCCGCCGTGGTCAGCGACGAGGAGCCGACCTTGACGACGATCCTGCGGGCCTCGCTCACGGCCTGCCTTGCCCCTGTCACCTGTGCTCATTCCCTCGCGTCCGGCCTCGCCGGGCAATCTACGTGAACCGGGCCGGGCGCCGCGCGCCGTCCCACCCTCCGGACGGTGCCGCCGGCCGGGCGCCGCAGGGTCCGGGCCATTCCAGTGACCGATTGCTCACGCAATGCGTATGATAAAAAGGTTGTCTTGTCTTCATGTAGAAATCAAAGGGCTCATAAACATATCGTGAACTCCGTGTCACCCTCAGACCCTGCAGCCCGCCGCGTCAAGCGCCTCCTCCTCCGTTCCGGGAAGAGCCCCTTCGACGTCGTCTCCGTGGAGCAAGCGCTCCAGCACGACCTCATCGCCACCAACTCCGGCAACCTGATCTTCAGCGACGCCACCCACAAGATCCTCACGACCCCGGGCACCGAGGTCGTCTCCAACGGGATCAAGACCGATGTGAACGCGGCGGGGCGGATCAACGAGCAGTTCGACGCCTTCGTCGTTCCGCTCGCGAACGCCTTCCGGCCGTCCTTCCAGCCCATGCTGGACCGGCTCACCCGGCTGATCAGCAAGCTCCGCATCCCGGTCGTCGTGGTCGGCGTCGGCGCGCAGACCGGCCTCGGGCTCGACGCGGCGCGGCTGAAGCCGATGGAGCAGTCGGTGCGCGCGTTCGTCTCGGCGGTGCTCGACCGCAGCGCCTCCATCGGCGTGCGGGGCGAGTTCACCGAGAAGTACCTGAGGGACATGGGCTTCAAGGACGTCGAAGTCATCGGCTGCCCCTCGTTGTTCATGCACGGCAAGGAACTCGTCGTGCGCAAGCGGGTGCCCGAGCTGACCCGCGACTCCCGGATCGCGATCAACGGCTCGCACGACGCGGTGCGCAAGCAGGGCCTGGACCGGGTGATCCGGCAGACCCACGCGCGCTACCCGAACCTGTGCTACATCGGCCAGAACCTCAGCGACGCCAAGCAGTTGCACTGGCGGGACCTGTCGGACCCCAACGGCCAGGTCACCGAGATGCCCACCCACCCCGACCACCCGATGTACGGGGAGGACAAGGCCCGGGTCTACATCGACCCGGTGACCTGGATCAGCGACCTGAGCGAGTACGACTACTCCTTCGGCTCCCGCATCCACGGCAACATCGCGGCCCTGCTGGCCGGGACGCCCGCGACCGTGCTCACCGGTGACTCGCGGACCCTGGAGCTGTGCCGCTACTTCGAGATACCCCACCAGCGGATCGACCAGCTCCCCGAGGACCTCGACCCGGCGCGGCTGTACGAGGAGGCCGACTTCGGCCCGCTCACCCGCAACCACCGCGAGCGGTTCGACCGCTTCACCGGCTTCCTGGACAAGAACGGCCTGGAGAACACCTTCACCCACGGCGACCAGGGCGCGGCCTTCGAGGAGCGGATGCGGTCGCTGACCTTCCCCGCGGGCATCCGCCCCTGGCTCGGTGACGACCCCGCCTCGACCGCCGCGCGGCTGGGCTACCTCTTCGGCCGGGTCGGTGAACTGACCGCCGAGAACGCCAGGATGAAGCGGGAGCTGGCCAAGGTGAAGGCCGCGGCCAAGCAGCCGGGCCAGCCGTCGCGGTCGAAGACGACGGTCTACCGCCGCGCCCGGCGCGTGGTGGGACGGGCGCTGCGCCCGGGACGCTGAGGTCCGGCAGAAGCTCATAGCACGGTTGTCGCACAGCGGGTTCCAGGACACGCGCGTGTCGTCCCAAGGTCGGCGCGCGTTAACCCGGGAGCCCGCTTCGCGACGACCCTGGAGTGACCGCAGTGCCCGAACCCTCCTCCCGCCGGTGGCGCACGGCGCGGCCCCGCCGCCACCGGATCACCGCCAGACTGCTCGCACTCGGCGTCCTGGTGACGTCCTTCACCGTCCAGGCCGTCGGCGCGCTGCTGCCGGACGTGCCGCTGCTGCTGGTGGCCACCGCCTCCTCACTGGCCGCCGAGGGCGCGGTCTACCGGTGGCAGCGCGGCACGCTGTCGCTGCTGACCAAGTCGCACGCGGACGTCACCGTGCGGCACGTCCTGCGCGACCTGCTGCTCGTGGTGGGCCTGCTGCGGCTCGGCGAACAGCACCGCGAGACGGTGTACGCCCCGCTCGTCGCCGGCCTGCTCGCCTGCTACGCGCTGCACTGCGCGATCCAGGCGGTCTCCGTACTGGTCCGGCGCAGCCGCACGCTGCCGGTGGTGACCCGGAACATCGACGCCTCGGCGCTGCGGCTGTCCCCGGCGCCGCCGGTGCTGCTGCGCCGCCCCGGCCACCGGCTGCTGCTCCTCGGGCTGCCCGCGACCGGCGGGCTGCTGGCCACGGCGGCCACCGACGCGCCCCTGTACGGGGCGGCGGGACTGGCCGTGTCCCTGGTGTTCTCGGTGGCCGGTCTCGGCGCACTGCTGCTGCGGCTGCTGCCGGGCCGCCGGCCCGCCGGTGAGCAGGAGGTCCTCGACTGGTTCGACGCGTGGCTGGCGGAGTACCGGCCGACGGTCGGGCTGTACTTCTCGGGCGGCGCCTCCTCGGCGTACCAGGCGAACATGTGGCTGGAGCCGCTGGCCCGGCTCGGCGGGCGGCCGGTGGTGGTGCTGCGGGAGCGGTTCATGGTGCAGAAGCTCGCGGCGACGGACCTGCCGGTGGTGTGCCTGCCGAAGGTGTCCACGCTGATGCGGCTGGAGCACTCCACGCTCCAGGTGCTCATCCACCCCTCCAACTCCGGCAAGACCTCCCAGGTGCTGCGCATCCCCACCATCAAGCACGCCTTCGTCAACCACGGGGAGAGCGACAAGCTGTCGTCCTGCAACCCGTACGCCAAGGCGTACGACGAGGTGTGGGTGGCCGGTCCGGCGGCGCGCGAGCGGTACGCGCTGGCCGAGGTCGGCGTCGAGGACAAGGACGTCGTCGAGATCGGCCGTCCGCAGCTGGACGCGGTACGCCCGTACGCGGGGCCGCCGGCCGGCCCGTACACGACCGTGCTGTACGCGCCGACCTGGGAGGGCTGGGACGGCAACCCCGGCAACACCTCGGTGATCGCGGCCGGAGAGAACCTGGTGCGGGCGCTCCTCGCCGACCCGGGCGTACGGCTGCTGTACAAGCCGCATCCGCTGACCGGGACGGTGGATCCGCGGGCCCGCGCCGCCGATCTGCGCGTCCGGGAGCTGATCCGGGCGGCGAACCAGCGGCGCCCGGCGCCGCGGCCGGGCGGCGGCGACGTGCTCGCGCGGTACGCGGCCGAGCTGGAGCGGCTGACCAGGTCCGCGCCGCGCGCCGGGGCGGACCAGGCGGAGCGGATGCTGGCGCAGTCGGCGCCGGAGCCGGGGCGGGCCGCGGCGGTGGCCCGGGCGGCGGCCGGGTGGGACGAGGCGTACTGGGCGTCGGTGCCCGAGGGGCGGCACCTGATCGTCACCGAGGCGCGGCCCGCGCTGTACTCCTGCTTCGACCGGGCCGACCTGCTGATCAGTGATGTGTCGAGCGTGATCAGCGACTTCCTGGCGAGCGGGAAGCCGTACGCGGTGGCGAACACCAGCGGGCTGGCGGAGGAGGCGTTCCGGGTGGCGTTCCCGACGGTGGCGGCGGCGACCGTGCTGACACCGGACGCCGCCGGGGTCCCGGCGCTGCTGGAGGCGGTGCGGCACCCGGAGAAGGACGCGTTCGCCCAGGCCCGTGCCGCGCTGGCGCTGCGGCTGCTGGGCCCGGCCGAACCGCCCGCGCAGGAGCGGTTCGCCGCGGCCGTACGGGCGCTGTGCGCGTCGGCCCGCGAACACCGGGCCCGGACAGCCGGCCGCCGCACGGCGGAACTGCCCGGTCAGCGGCGGGAGGACACGGACGACTCGACCTCCACCGAGGAGACGCCCGCACCCGGCACGGAGACACCCGCCCCCACCGACGAGACACCCGCCCTCACCGGGAAGACACCCGCACCCGGCACGCGGACACCCGCCCCCACCGGGAAAACGCCCGCCTCCACCGACGAGACGCCCGCACCCGGCACGACGGCCACCCCGCCCGGCGCCACCGCGCCCGGCGCCGCCCCGCCCGGCGCCGTCACGCCGCCGCCGGCCGGTCGCCGTCGGTGACGCGGGAGTGCGGCAGGACCCGGCGGGCCCGGCGCACCGCACGGCGCAGCAGGGAGTCCGCCGACCGCTCCACGTAGCCGAGGAAGGGACGCGCCTCGCGGCCCCGGGCCCGGTAGATCTCGTCGGGGATGCCCGCCTTCCGGTCCCGGAAGTGCGGGTAGACGAGGTAGAGGCGGCGACCGCCCTTCTCCAGGACGGCGGCCGCCTGCCGCTTGGCCCGGACGAACTCCACCACGTCGTCCAGCAGGTCGGGCCGCTGCCGTGCCACCAGGTGCAGCCGCAGCCGTTCCTCGACCTTCAGCAGGCGGGCGACGCCCGGGGTCCAGTAGGCGTCCAGGAGCGGCTTGGCCAGGTCGAGCTTGTGCCGGCGGACCTCCTCGGTGTCCTTGAGCCAGCGGGGGCCGAACTGGGGCAGCAGGGTGACGACGAAGGGGCGGACCATGAGATTGTCGCGCCGTTCACCGGCGGGGACGAGCTCCGCGATCAGCTCCATCAGGGAGCGCGCGGAGTCGAACCGCAGGGCGTAACCGCCGCTCTTGGTCACGTGCTTGCCGTCGTCGCGGCCGACCAGGTAGTAGCAGGTGTAGTCGGCCAGCACCGAGACGCCGTCCGCCCGCAGGTACGCCTCCATCGTGAACAGCGCGTCCTCGCCGGTGAACAGGGACTCGTCGAAGCGCATGCCGTGACGCTCCAGCAGGGCGCGGCGGAACAGCTTCTGCGCGCTGAGCGTGAACTTGATGGCGGAGGAGTGGACGTCGGTGCGCTCCAGCGTCTTGCGCCACATCGATTTGGGGGCGCCCCGGTTGACGCCCTCGACCCGGCCGAGGACCACGTCGGTGCCGGCCCGGTCGGCCAGGGCGACCATGCGCTGGAGGGCCTCGGGGCCGAGCCGGTCGTCGGCGTCGAGGAAGAACACGTAACGTCCGGTGGCCCTGTCCAGGCCGACGTTGCGGGGGCCGCTGGGGCCGCCGGAGTTCTCCTGCCGGATCACCGTGACCGGCATGGGGGCACGGGCGGCGAACCGCTCCAGGCAGTCCCCGGTGCCGTCCGTGGAGCCGTCGTCCACCGCGATGACCTCGACGCGCGTCGGGTCGATGGTCTGCGCCTCGACGGAGGCCAGGCACTCGACCAGATACGGCATCGCCTCGTACGCCCCGATGATCACGGTGACATCAGGTTGCGTCCCGGTCACTTTCACTCCCTGGTCACCCTGCTCATGGGAAGTTCTCCCCGTATTACCTCTTTGGCTATGTCTTAGACGGGTGACCGGGCCAGGGGGTTGCCCCACCCCTGCGAACGTGTGATCGACATCACGGTTTTACCGACGAGAACGGCCCGGCCCTCAAGGGCCGGGCCGTTCGGTGCGGGGCGTGCGCGGTCAGGCCGCGCCCACGCCGTCCGCCTCGCCGGCGCCGCCCGCCCCCTGGACGGGCAGCGCGTCCGCCAGTTCCACGTCGGGGCCGCCGGCCACGATCCGGGACGCCTGGCCGACGTTGCGCGCCTCGGCCTTCACCGCGAGGTCCGCGACGGCGTCGTTGAACTGCTCGATGGAGGTCGGCTCGTCGGGTCCGAGCAGGTAGCGCTTGAGGTCCCCGCGGTCCTCGGCCAGCGTGTCCCGGGCCGGGTCGCGGACCGCGTCCAGCAGGGCCCCGAGCCCGGCGGCGGTGTTGTCGAGGATCACCGCGGCGCGCACCGCCGTGTTCTGCCGCTTGAACTCCTCCTCGCCCAGCTCCCCCGAGTCGGTGACCGCGTACGGCTTGCCGCTGGCGATGAAGTCGGAGACCACGCTGGAGATGTCGGAGACCATCGCGTCGGAGACGTTGAAGCAGTCGTACAGGCGCGGCTCGGCGCCCGTGATGACCCGGTGCTCCCAGGCCGGGACGGCCGCCCAGTAGGCGTCGTTCCACTCGGCGCGCAGCCGGGCGATCTCCTCGTGCCTGCGGACGTCGACCACGCCGTCACGGCTGGCCTCGGCCTCGTCGCCCTTGTCGGAGCCGCCGGACAGCGCGGCGAGCCGGGCCTCGACGCGGGCCAGTTCCGCCCTGGCCTTCGCCTGCGCGGAGGCGTCGGCGGCGAAGCGGGCGTCGGCGGCGCGCTCGGCGGCGGCCTTCTCCACCAGGGCGGTGATCCGCCGGTGGGCGGCGCCGGCCTCCTTGCTGACGGTGCCGGTGAACGGGTGCGGCTTGTACAGGACGCGGACCGGCGGGTCGGCGGTCACCAGCCGCCGCACGATGTTCTCGCCGGCCAGCACGATCGAGGTGTTGCCCGGGTTGCCGTCCCAGCCCTCCCAGGTGGGCGCGTACAGCACGGTGGGCATGCGGCCCTCGGGGACGCCCTGCCAGGTGCGGATCGGGGCGAGCTGGGGGCGGCCGACCTCGACGATGTCCTCGTCGCGGACGCCGACGTCGGCGATGGCGTAGCGGTCGCGGCCCGCGCGCCCGGCGGTCCACACCTCGTCGTAGACCTTGCTGAACGGGTTGACGCTGGCCAGCTTGTCGCTGTCGCCGTGGCCGATGAAGACGTGCTTCATGGTCGGCACGCGCAGCATGTGGATGTTCTTGCCGACGTTGGCGGCGTAGAGCGCGACGCGGACCGTGGACAGGTCCATGTTCATCAGGTGCACGCCGCCGGGCACGCAGATCACCGGGACTGTGGTGGGCGCCAGGTTCTGCAGGATGACCCGCTCGCGCAGGATGACCAGCGGCCGGGTCTCCAGCTGCTCCATGGTCTCCAGCCACATGTTGACCTGGTACGCGGAGTCCTTGGAGCCGGAGAAGTACAGCACCGTCTCGGGCCGGTACTCGCGCAGCCAGTCGTCGACCGCGGCCAGCACCGTCTCGGCGTTCGGCGGGACCCGGCGGCCGCGGACGTAGCGCAGCAGGGCCAGCACGTACAGGACCCCCAGCAGCAGCGTGAGGCCGATGCCGGCGAACCCGGCCGCGGGGCTGTCCAGCTGCGCGGCGGCCAGTATCCCGACGACGGCGAACAGGTCGAGGTGGAGGATCTTCTCGGCCGAGCGGTGCAGCAGCCCGCGCGGCGGGGCGTCGGGGATGCGGACGCGCGAGACCAGGTCGACGTTGCGGGTGGCGACCGGCAGCCGGCGGCGGTTGCGGATCAGGGTCACCAGGGCGCCGTGCGGGGCCTGGAGGCCGAAGAAGGCGATGAAGCAGGCGATCGCGCCGTAGTAGATCAGGTTGTCCGCGAGGGACAGCCGGGCCAGCAGGAGAACCAGCAGCAGCTGCCGGATCAGGAAGCGGATCGACAGGCCGGCCCGGACCTTGCTGAGCCGGTTGATCAGGTAGCTGTTCCTGCGGTGCAGGAAGTGGTCCGCCAGGTACGTCACGGCGGCCGCGGCCGCGAAGGCGGGGACGCTCGGGACGAGCGCGGCCACCATGAGGCCGGGGTAGCCCAGCATCATGAGGACCGCCGCGGCCAGCTCGGCCGCGCTGCCCACCCGGGCGACGCGAATAGCGGTGGATATCACGGAGAACCTGCTTGGTGAAGGGGGGATCTCGGTTGTCTGCTGCTGTTCTGCTGGACGTTGTGAACTATTGGTGAAGGGACTGATTCAGGCCCCTGCCTTCGCTGCGCCAACGACACGAATGACGTTGACGAGCGGACGCAGGGGCCTGAATTGCAGATGTCTATTTGCCGACGATTATTACACGCCGTCCTGACGGTCCAGCACCGCGGCCAGCGCCTGCTCGAAGCCGGACGCCCTGGCCGCGCCCGCGGTCGGGTCCTGCTGGCGCACGTCGATGACGTGACCGGTCAGCTCGGACAGCAGCACGTCGAGCGAGGCGCGGGCCACCGCCTCGGAGGAGAGCAGGCTGCCCGCGGGCTCCTGGCCGAACGCCTTGGTGCGCATCGGCGTCGCGGTCCGCTCGGGGTTGACGCAGTTGACGCGGACGCCGTCGCCGGCCCACTCGTCGGAGAGCGCCTGGGTGAGGTTGACCATCGCGGCCTTGGTGGAGGAGTACAGGCTGTACTCGGCGCGCCCGCGGGTGTAGCTGCTGGAGGTGTACAGCAGGAGCTGGCCCTTGGTCTCGGCCAGGTACTTGTACGAGGACCGGGCGATCTGCACCGGGGCCAGGTAGTTGACCTTCAGCGCCTCCTCGATGGTGGCGTTGTCGGTCTCGGCGAGCTTTCCGATGCGCAGCACGCCCGCGGTGTTGACGACGTAGTCGATCCGCCCGGTCTCGGCGTACGCCTTGGACAGGGCGTCGTCGACCTCCTCCGGGTTCTCCACGTGGGTGCCGGTGGTGGAGCGGCCGAGCGCGTAGACCTTCGCGCCGTAGGACTCGGCGAGTTCCGCGATGTCCTTGCCGATGCCGTAGGAGCCGCCGAAGACGACCATGGTCCTGCCGGTGAGCAGTTCGCGGTACGCCTCCTCGCTCACCTGCTCGGGGGCGGCGCTGGAGGCGAGCTGGAAGAGCTTGTCGGCGATGAAGACGTCGACGGGCTGGGTGACCTTCATGTTGTACTCGTCGCCCGCCACGACGTGGATCGGCACGTCGGGCAGGTACTTGAGCACGACCGAGCAGTCGTCGGTGGCCTGGAAGTTCGGGTCGCCGGCCGCGATCTCGTAGGCGCGGCGGATGGTGGACAGCTTGAACGCCTGGGGCGTCTGGCCGCGGCGCAGCCGGGAGCGGTCCGGGACGTCGGTGATGAACTCGCCGTCCGAGCCGTGGGTGCGGGTGACGATGATGGTGTCCGCCGACGGGATGGCCACGTCGACGGCGTCGTAGCGCTCCAGCGCGCTCACGCAGTCGTCGATGACCCGCTGCGACAGCAGGGGGCGCACCGCGTCGTGGAAGAGGACGTTGAGGTCCTCGCCCTCGCCCAGCCCCTCGCCGAGGGCGGCGATGGCGCGCTCGGTGGTCTCGTTCCGGGTCGAGCCGCCCTCGATGACCTTCTTCACCTTGGTGAAGCCGGCCTTGGCGACGATCTTCTCGATGTCGGGCACGTAGCCGGGCGCCATCAGCACGATGATGTCGTCGACGGAGCCGGCGTTCTCGAAGGTGGTCAGGGTGTGCTCGATGACTGCCTTGCCGGCGATCTTCAGCAGCTGCTTGGGGATCGACAGACCCACCCGCTGACCGGTGCCGCCGGCCAGGATCACTGCGGTGGTACGGGGCTTGGCTATGTGCTGGGACACAGGTGACCTACCTTGGGGCGACAGGGAACTTCGAAATGGTCCCACTTGTGGTTACCGCAGTGCAAGGTGAGCGACCTCTGCCGCATATGTGCACGCAACCTTTCATTCACCTGGCGCTCCTGGTGACGGACGGAGCGCTCACGGCGGCGGCCCAAACTCCCGCGGAACCGCCGTGAGCAACCCCACAGGAGCCCGGCGTGGCACCGCGTGCGACCTCAGTGCCGGCGCAGCTTCTTCAGGGCGCGGTGACCGAGCACCTTGACGAGGTCCTTGGAGGACGTCTGGTGCACCGTACGCGACTTGACCGGAGCGGTGTTGCGCACGGGTGCCGCCGCGGCGGCGGCGAGCGCCCCGTACAGCGCCTGGGCGGCCACCTCGGGGTCGATGCGCGGCTTGGTCCCGGCCGGCTCGGGGGGCTCGGGCACGACGGACAGCAGCGCCAAGTCGCCCAGCACGCGGACGCCCATGGCGGCGATCCGCTCCGCCATCTCGGCGCCGATCTCCGCGGCGGCCTCGGCGGCCCACCGGGGCGTGTGTATCTTCACGTCGTCCGGGCCCGGGGCGCACGCGTTCTTCATGTGCATGACGGCGCCGTAGCGGACGAGCGAGGAGTACAGCTCCTCGGGGAGTTCGTTGCCGCGGAACTCCACGTTGAGCTTGCGCAGCATCTCGGTCTCGGCGAGGGTCAGCGACCGGTTCGCCGTGTCCGGGACGGGCTGGAGCAGTCCGTCGGGCAGGCCGAGCAGCGCCTCGAAGGTGCGCATCAGCCCGCCGCGGTCGCGGTCGTCGACCACGACGACGGTGAGCCGCTCGGGGCCGACCGCCCGGACCCAGCGCTCCACGAGCCGGTCGTGCCGGTGACGGCGCCAGAAGCTGGGGTTGGGCTTCTCGTACGGCGGCTTCCTGAGCATGTGCTCCAGCCAGCTCTCGTAGCCCATGCGCAGACCGTTCTGCACGTACTGCTGCCACTGCGAGGGCATGATCTTGGCCAGCGGGCGCAGGGTGACCATGACGTGCACCCGGTCGCCGCCCAGCTCCCGGACGATCCGCTCGACGGTCTCGTCGTCGGGGGCGTCGGCGAAGAACTCGCTGCTGACCACCGAGGTCCGCCCGCCGGTGGCGGCGACCTGGGAGACCAGCGTCTCCCAGTGCCGCTCGGTGGGCTTGGTGTTGCCCAGCATCCCGGGGCGGGCGCAGACCGCCAGGGCGGCCGACATCGGGTGCCGGCTGTCGGCCGGGAAGTCCACGCCGTGCGCCGCCATGGCGTCCTTGGCGGCGAACAGCGCGCCCTGGATCGAGGTGGTCCCGGTCTTGTGCGGGCCTATGTGCAGCAGTCGGGTCCCGGCCGGGAACGCGGACACCCCGCCGTTGGCCGGGATGTCATCTCTCGTACAGTCCGTCTCCATGGTCAGAAGACGGTAAGAGGTCTTCCTGAGGGTTGGCTGAGAAGCGATGCCTGCGGTGGCGCGGCTCACACCGGGGAGCCGCGCCGCCGGGTCCGGTGGCGGACCTCACACGAGGGAGACGCCGGGGTCGCCCGCCTCGACCCGCAGCCGGGCCAGGGTGGAGGCGGTCGCGGTGGGCTTGAGCACCGTGTCCACCGTCCGCACCCGGGCGTCGATGCCGTCCGGGCGGATGTCGAACAGGTGGTAGCCGCGGTGGGCGTCGATCAGCTTCCAGTGCGGGTTGTCGGCCTTGAGCGGGTCGAACTGGGCGTGGAAGGCGGCCTGGTCCTGGTCGCCGTTGCTGGAGATGGAGGTGCCGACGAACTCGGCGCCGACGACCTGCGACGCCGGGTCGGCGTAGTCGGTCCTCAGGTCGCTGACCATGGTGAGGTGGCGGTCGCCGGTGAGCACGACCGGGTTGGCCACCTTCCGGAACTCCTTCAGCAGGGCGTTGCGTTCGGCCTGGTAGCCGTCCCAGGCGTCGTAGTACCAGAGCTTGCCCTCGCCGACCTTGAGGTCGGTCTCGGCCATCATGATCTGGGAGGCGATCAGGTTCCAGCGGGCGGGCGAGCCGTGCAGCCCGTTCAGCAGCCACTTCTTCTGCGCGGCGCCGAGCATCGTCAGCTTCGGGTCCTGGGCGCCGGCCTGGGTGGTGGCCTGGTCGCTGCGGAACTGCCGGGTGTCCAGCACGTTCAGCCGGGCCAGCCGGCCGAACTCCAGGCGCCGGTACATCTGGATGTGCGGGCCGTTCGGGACGGCGGTGGCGCGGACCGGCATGTGCTCGTAGTAGGCCTGGTAGGCGGCGGTGATGCGGTCCACGAAGTCGTCGGGCGTCTGCTTGGCGGGGTCCTGCGGGACCTGGCCGGCGTAGTCGTTGTCGACCTCGTGGTCGTCGAAGGTGACGACGAAGGGGGCGTTCGCGTGCATCGCGGCGAGGTCGGGGTCGCTGCGGTACTGGGCGTAGCGGTTGCGGTACTGGGTGAGGGAGTAGGGCTCGCCGGTGCCCTCGTGCGTGCGCACGGCGGTCGCGGACGGCGAGGACTCGTAGATGTAGTCCCCGACGAACAGGACGACGTCCGGGTCCTGTTCGAGCATGTCGGCGTACGGGGTGAACCAGCCGTGCTGCCAGTTCTGGCAGGAGGCCAGGGCCACGCGCAGGCCGCCGGCGCCGGTGGAGTCCGCCGCCGGGGCGGTGCGGGTGCGGCCGGTGGGCGAGAGCCGGCCGCCGGCCCGGAAGCGGAACCAGTACGTGCGTCCCGGCCGCAGGCCGCGCACGTCCACGTGGACGCTGTGCCCGAAGGCGGGCCGGGCCACGGCGAAGCCGGTGCGGACCACCTCGCGGAACTTCGCGTCGGAGGCGACCTGCCACTGCACCGGCACGTTCCGGGCGGGCATGCCGCCGCCGGCCAGCGGGTCCGGGGCGAGGCGGGTCCACAGCACGACGCCGTCCGGGAGCGGGTCGCCGGAGGCGACACCGAGGCTGAACACGTCCTCGGGCAGCGGTTTCTCGGCCGCCTGGGCGGTGGCGGGCTGCCACAGCTGGCTGGTGGCAGCGGCGCCGAGCAGGGCGGCGCCCCCGGTCAGGAAGCGGCGGCGGTCGGACGGTACGGCTCCGGTCAGGTCGGCACTCATGTAGGCGGAACTCCCTTGCCACGGTGGCCTTTGCGACCACCGGAAGTTCCCATGCCGTCACGGACCGCCCGCTGAACCGAGCGAGGCGAGTGCATGACAAGAAGGCAGACAGCGGAAAACCCGCCGCGGCAGCCCAACGGGTGCTTGCCGCGACGGGTCGCCGGGGTGATCGGCCGGCGAACGCGGTCCCGGCCGGGCGCCGGCCTCCGTCACAAGCCCCGGGGCCGCCCGGCGCCGGGCGGCCCCGGGCCCCCGCCTCAGAACGGGCCGAAGCCCTCGAACTCCTCGTCCGCCTCGTCCCGCTCGGCCTGCCGGTCCCGGCGGCGCTGGGCCGCGGGCCGGGGCGCCTCGAAGCGGTGGTCCTCGCCGCGCCGGCCGAGCATCTCCGCCCCGGCCATCATCGACGGCTCCCAGTCGAAGACGACGGCGTTGTCCTCGGGGCCGATGGCGACGCCGTCACCGGCCCGGGCCCCGGCCTTCACCAGCTCCTCCTCCACACCGAGCCGGCCCAGCCGGTCGGCGAGGTAGCCGACGGCCTCGTCGTTGTTGAAGTCGGTCTGCCGCACCCAGCGCTCGGGCTTCTCGCCCCGCACCCGGAACAGCCCGTCCTCCTCGCGGGTCACCGTGAAGCCCGTGTCGTCCACGGCCTTGGGACGGATGACGATCCGCGTCGCCTCCTCCTTGGGCCGGGCGGCACGCGCCCCGGCCACCAGCTCGGCGAGCGCGAACGACAGCTCCCGCAGCCCGAGGTGGGCCACGGCCGACACCTCGAAGACGCGGTAGCCGCGCTCCTCCAGCTCGGGCCGCACCATCTCGGCGAGGTCCTTGCCGTCCGGGACGTCGATCTTGTTGAGGACGACGACCCGCGGCCGGTCGCCGAGCCCGCCGTACTGCCGCAGCTCCTCCTCGATGATGTCGAGGTCGCTCAGGGGGTCGCGGTCGGACTCCAGGGTGGCCGTGTCCAGCACGTGCACCAGCACGCTGCACCGCTCCACGTGCCGCAGGAACTCCAGACCGAGCCCGCGGCCCTGGCTGGCGCCCGGGATCAGCCCCGGCACGTCCGCGATCGTGTAGACGGTCGACCCGGCGGTGACGACACCGAGGTTCGGCACCAGCGTGGTGAACGGATAGTCCGCGATCTTCGGCTTGGCGGCGCTCAGCACCGAGATCAGCGAGGACTTGCCCGCGCTCGGGTATCCGACCAGCGCCACGTCGGCGACGGTCTTCAGCTCCAGCACGACGTCCCGGAGGTCGCCGGGCTCACCGAGCAGCGCGAAGCCGGGGGCCTTGCGCCGCGCGGAGGCCAGCGCCGCGTTGCCGAGCCCGCCGCGCCCGCCCTGCGCGGCGACGAAGGAGGTGCCGTGCCCGACCAGGTCGGCGAGGACGTTGCCCGCCTTGTCCAGGACGACGGTGCCGTCCGGGACCGGCAGCACCAGGTCCTGGCCGTCCTTGCCGGAGCGGTTGCCGCCCTCGCCGGGCTTGCCGTTGGTGGCCTTGCGGTGCGGGGAGTGGTGGTAGTCGAGCAGGGTGGTCACGGACTGGTCGACGGTGAGGATGACGTCGCCGCCCCGGCCGCCGTTGCCGCCGTCCGGGCCGCCCAGCGGCTTGAACTTCTCCCGGTGCACGGAGGCACAGCCGTGACCTCCGTTACCCGCGGCGACGTGCAGCTCGACGCGGTCCACGAAGGTGGTCATGGGATGTGCCTCCAGTTACGTACGGATGTTTCCTGGTCCAACACGCGAAAGGCGGACCCGCTTCCCGGGAGGGAAGTGAGGTCCGCCTCGCGCGAGTCTCCGGTCAGGCGACCGGGACGATGTTCACGACCTTGCGGCCACGCGCGGTGCCGAACTGCACCGAACCGGCCTGCAGCGCGAACAGCGTGTCGTCGCCACCGCGGCCGACACCGGCGCCCGGGTGGAAGTGGGTGCCACGCTGACGGACGATGATCTCGCCCGCGTTGACGACCTGACCGCCGAAGCGCTTCACGCCGAGGCGCTGAGCGTTGGAGTCACGACCGTTCCGGGTGGACGATGCGCCCTTCTTGTGTGCCATCTCTCCTCAGTCCCTTACTTCGCAGCCGCGGGGATCTCAGTGACCTTGATCGCCGTGTACTGCTGGCGGTGGCCCTGACGACGGCGGTAGCCGGTCTTGTTCTTGTAGCGCAGAATGTCGATCTTCTGCCCCTTGTGGTGGTCCACGACCTCGGCCTGGACCTTGATGCCGGCCAGCACCCACGGGTCGCTGGTCACAGCGTCGCCGTCGACAACGAGCAGGGTCGAGAGCTCGACCGTGTCGCCAACCTTGGCGGTGGAAATCTTGTCAACCTCGACGATGTCACCGACAGCAACCTTGTGCTGACGGCCACCGCTGCGCACGATGGCGTACACGCGGATCTCTCTTTCGCTCGGAGAACGGCACCCCCGCAGGCCAGCCGCCCGGACCAACGGACGGCCTCTCCCTGGACACCGGGCGCCCGGGAGGATGAGGTTTACGGGGATGTGGCGGGTCTGCGGACACGCCGACGGTCAAGGTTACGGGGACCGCATCCGCCGGTCAAACCGGGTTGGGACGGCCCGCTTGCCCGTATGCTCACGCCCCGTACACACACACGAAGGTGTCGTGCGGGGAGCCGTGCGGGCAAGAGGGGACGAACGCGGTGAGTCTGAGGATCCAGCCCAGCGCCCAGGTCGACGAGAGCGCCGAGGTCGGCGACGGCAGCAGCGTCTGGGAACTCGCGCAGATCCGGGAGGGCGCGCGGCTGGGCGAGGGCTGTGTGATCGGCCGGGGGGCGTACGTCGGTCCGGGCGTGCGCATGGGTGACAACTGCAAGCTGCAGAACTACGCGCTCGTCTACGAGCCGGCCGAGCTGGGCGACGGCGTCTTCATCGGCCCGGCCGTGGTCCTCACCAACGACCACAACCCGCGCTCGGTGGACCCGGAGGGCAGGCAGAAGCGCGGCGGCGACTGGGAGGCCGTCGGCGTGGAGATCGCCGACGGGGCGTCGGTCGGGGCCCGCTCGGTGTGCGTGGCCCCGGTCTCCATCGGCCGCTGGGCGATGGTCGCGGCGGGCGCGGTGGTGACGCGGGACGTCCCCGACTTCGCCCTGGTGGCGGGCGTGCCGGCCCGGCGGATCGGCTGGGTGGGCCGGGCCGGCGTCCGGCTGGCCGAACGGGAGGGGGAGCCGGGGGTGTGGGAGTGCCCCAGGAGCGGGGCACTGTACGAGGAGAAGGACGGGACACTGCGGGAACGGGGCCTGTGAGGCGCGGCGGAACCCGGCATCGGACGCCTGCGCCATGGACATGTCCCGCCGTCCGGCCGCCCCGCCGGGACGCGACCGGCTGCCGTCGCTGACCGGGCTGCGCTTCTGGGCGGCCCTGGTCGTCGTGCTCTACCACCTGTCCCGCCAGTCCGGGCGCCTGCCGGGGGTGAGCGACCTGGTCTGGTACGGCCGCAGCGGCGTGACGTTCTTCTTCGTCCTGTCGGGGTTCGTGCTGGCCTGGAGCTACGACGGCAAGCGCGTGCCGGCCACGGTGTTCCTGTGGCGCCGCTTCGCGCGGATCTGGCCGATGCTCGCCGTGTCGGTGGCCGCCTCCGTCGCCGCCTACCTCGCGATCGGCACCGAGGTGTCCCGCAAGGGCGTCGTGGCCGCCCTGCTGGTCGTCAACGCCTGGATACCCGACAAGCGGTTCATGATGGGCGGCAATCCCGCCGCCTGGTCCCTCAGTGACGAGGCGTTCTTCTACGCCCTCTTCCCGCTGCTGCTGGTCGCGCCCTTCCTGCGGACCGCGCGGCGCCGCCGGTGGACGGCGGTCGCCGTGTGCGCCGCGTCCGCAGCCCTGTGGCTGGGCGGGGCGCTGATCCCCGATCTGCTCGTCCGCCGCTGGTTCCTGGACTACTTCCCGCCGGTGCGGATGCTGCAGTTCGTGCTCGGGGTCGCGGCGGGCCTGGCCGTGAAGCGGGGCCGGCGGCCCCCGGTCGGCCTGCCGGCCGCCGTCGCCCTGGTGCTGGCCTGGCAGGTCGCGCTGGTCCCCTGGTCGCGCGCCGTCCCGGACTCCGCCTGGTACAGCGCCTACAGCGCCTCCCAGCTGCTGTCCGCGCCGCTCTTCGCGGCGCTGGTCGCGGCGGCGGCGTACAGCGACGTGCGGCGGCGGACCACCGGCCTCGCCGGGCCGTGGATGATCCGGCTCGGCACCTGGTCGTTCGCCTGGTACCTGATCCACGAGATCGTGCTGCGGGTGCTGCTCGTCGCCGTCGGCCGCCCCCACACCCAGACCGCCACGGCCGCCTTCTGGGCGCTGGTCCTGGCGGTGAGCCTCGCCCTGGCGGGCCTCGCCCACCACTGGGTGGAGCGTCCGCTGGAACGCGTGCTGCGCCGGGCGGGGCCCGGCACGCCCGGGAGGGGACCCGCCCGGCCCGAGCCCGCGGCGTCGGTCTGACGCGGCGGGCACACGCCTGAAGGGGGCCTCCCGGCGCCGGGAGGCCCCCTTTCGCGGCTCCCGCGGCCCTCAGCCGCCGATGACGACCCTCCGGACGCCCTGCCACGCCTCCGGGTCCGTGGTGCGGCGCCCGTCGACCAGGACCGTGACGTCCGGCAGGTCGGCGGGGGTCAGCTCGCGGTACTCGGCGTGGTCGGCCTGGAGGACCGCGGCGGTGACCTTCTCGCCGGCGTGCGGGGTCAGACCCAGGGCGGACAGTTCCCCGGCCGTGTACAGGGGGTCGGAGACGTACGGGACGGCCCCGCGGGCGCGCAGCGCCTCGACGGTCGGGAAGACGCCCGAGAAGGCCGTCTCCTTCACGCCGCCGCGGTAGGCCGCGCCCAGCACCAGCACGTTCACCCCGGTCAGGTCGCCGTAGGCGGCGGCCAGCAGGTCGACGGCGTACTCGGGCATCGCGGCGTTGGCCTCGCGGGCGGAGCGCACGACGGTGGCGGCCGGGTCGTTCCACAGGTACATCCGCGGGTAGATCGGGATGCAGTGGCCGCCGACGGCGATGCCCGGCTGGTGGAGGTGGCTGTAGGGCTGCGAGTTGCAGGCCTCGATGACCTTCTCGACGTCGATGCCGTGGGCGTCGGCGAAGCGGGCGAACTGGTTGGCCAGGCCGATGTTCACGTCCCGGTACGTCGTCTCGGCGAGCTTGGCCAGCTCCGACGCCTCGGCCGTGCCCAGGTCCCAGACGCCGTTGGGCCGCGGCAGGTCGTCGCGGACGTCGAAGTCGAGGACCGCCTCGTAGAAGGCCACGCCTCGGGCCGTGGACGCCTCGTCGACGCCGCCGACCAGCTTGGGGTAGCGGCGCAGGTCGGCGAAGACCCGGCCGGTGAGGACCCGCTCGGGCGAGAACACCAGGTGGAAGTCGTCCCCCGGGGTCAGGCCCGACCCCTCGGCCAGCATCGGCGCCCAGCGGGTGCGGGTGGTGCCCACCGGGAGGGTCGTCTCGTAGGAGACCAGCGTGCCGGGCCGCAGCCCCTTGGCGATCGCCCTGGTCGCGGCGTCCATCCAGCCGAAGTCCGGCACGCCCTCGGCGTCGGTGAACAGCGGCACCACCACGACCACGGCCTCGGACGCGGCGACCGCGGCCGTCGTGTCCGTCGTGGCGCTCAGCAGACCGTCCTCGACCGCCGCCTTCAGCCTGACGTCCAGGCCGTGCTCACCGGGGAACGGCTCGGTGCCGGCGTTGACCAGCTCGACGACCTTCTCGTTGACGTCCGCGCCGATGACCCGGTGGCCCTTGGCGGCGAACTGCACGGCCAGCGGAAGTCCGATCTTGCCGAGCGCTACTACACAGATGTTCATGGGCGGTCGCTACTTCTTCCTCTTGTTCCTCGGGTCCCTCTTGGAACGGCGGTCGAGGGTGCCCCTGAGCCGGGAGCCCAGGGTCTTCTTCGGCGGGAAGAGGGGCGCCGTGGCGACCACCACCCGTCCCTTGTCGTTCACCAGGGCCGCCACCCGGTACGGCTCCGTGTCGTCGCCGCTCCAGCGGCGGGTCAGCGGCATCGGCTTGCCGGTGCCGCGCACGGGTATCTCGTACGTCGACCCGGCGACGTCCAGGTAGACCCGGACGCCCAGCTTGACGGTGCGCCGCTCCAGCGGGACCCGGGCGTGCAGCACCGTGCCGTCGGGCAGCGGTTCGGCGGTGACGGTGCCCACCGGGGGCGGCGGGGAGTGCTTGGCCGGCAGCTTCCGGCCGCCGGCCTTGTCCGCCGCCTTGGGCATGGCGCCGTTGACCAGCCGCAGCGTGGCGGTGCCGACGTCCCCGAGGAGGGGCACCCGCACGGACGCCGTGTACGCGATCTCCTCGTCGTCCTGCTCCCAGCCGGAGGCCAGCAGGTCGGTGCCCTGGACGAGCCGGCCGACGACCGTTTCCCCGAGGACCTCGAAGCAGCGGTCGGCCAGGCCGATCCGGGGGTCGCGAAAACCCGGGTAGCGGGCGTAGGCCCGGCCGCCCTCCAGCACGAACGGGGGCGCGCCGTGCGCCTTCTCCCAGGTGATCGCCTCGCACAGCTCGTCGACGGCGCCCGCCCGGGCCAGGCTCAGCCGCGCCCGGCGCTTGACGCCCAGGGCGTCGCGGAGGGAGTCGGTGAGGTAGTCGTCGGCGAGGCGCGCGATGCCCGCGCAGATCTCCCGCCGCACCTCGCGGTCGAGGGCGGGGAAGTCGTCCTGGATGAGCTTGGACAGCTCCCAGGTGAAGTGCCGGCGCAGCACGGCGTCGCGTTCCGGACCGGGCGCGATGAGGTTCGCCGTCATGTCCATGATCTCGGCGGTGCAGCGCAGCCGGGACAGGTGGTCGGCGCGGTAGGTGATGTTGCCGGCGTCGCCGCGTTTGACCGCGTAGTAGCAGGTGTAGTCGGCCACCACCGAGACCTTCTTCGCGCGGACGCACGCCTCGATGGTGAACGGCTGGTCGCTGCCGACCGGCAGGTGCTCGGGGAAGCGCAGCTTGTGCCGCTCGACCAGCTCGCGCCGGAACAGCTTGGTGTTGGCCAGCGTCCACGGCAGGGCGGAGCCGGTGAAGGTGACGTCCGGGTCGTTCTTCTTGTAGAGCGCCTGGTGGACGTAGCGGCCGTTGGTGCCGACCATCTTGCCGACGACGACGTCCGAGCCGTGCTCGTCGGCACAGGCCACCATCCGCTCCAGGGCCTCCTGGCCGAGGTGGTCGTCGGAGCCGACGAAGTAGACGTACCGGCCGGTGGCGACGTCCAGCGCGCGGTTGCTGGGGGCGGCCGGACCGCCGGAGTTCTCCTGGTGGATCACCTTGACGGTGTCCGGGTAGCGCGCGGCGAACCGGTCGAGTTCCGCGCCGCTGTCGTCGGTGGATCCGTCGTCCACCGCGACGATCTCCAGCCGGTCCAGGCCGATGCTCTGCCCCACCAGGGAGTCCAGGCACTCGGTGAGATACGGCATGGTGTTGTAGACGGCGACGACGACGCTGACGTCGGGGGTGCTGCTCATGCGGGGGCCTCCACCGCGGTGCGTCGGCCGGCCGGGCGGGCGCCGCCGCCGGGCAGCAGGGCGCTGTAGACGGCGTCCAGCCGTTCGGCCTGTGCTTCCCAGGTCCACTCGTCGAGGAGCCCGGAGGTGTCGTACACGCCCCGGTAGCGTTCGGTGTCGCCGAGCACCGACTTCACCGCCCGTACGTAGTCCTCCAGGTCCTCGGCGCGGAACACCTCGCCCTGGCCGGTCCGTTCGACCATCGCGCCCATCGTCTTCACGTCGCTGACCACCAGGGGCAGCCGGGCGCGGGAGTACTCGAAGAACTTGGTGATCAGCGCGATCTCGTGGTTCGGCCAGTGGTGGATCGGGATCACCCCGACGTCGGCCGCGGACAGGAACCGCACCACCTGGTAGTGCGGCACGTACGGCACGATGTGCAGCCGGTCGCCGGCCCCGAGTTCCCCGGCGCGGGCCCGCAGCGCGCGCATGTACTCGGAGTTGGTGTTGAGCACCACGAACGCGGCGTGCACCTCCGGAAGCAGGGGCAGCGACTCGACCATGATGTCCAGGCCGCGCTGTACGGCGGCGGCGCCGCTGTACACGGTGAGCGGCACGTCGTGCCCGATGCCGCACAGCTCCCTGAGGTCCGGTACGGGCTCGGCGGCCTGTTCCGGGGAGACCGCGGCGTCGGGCGCGTTGAGCACGACGGCGGGGCGCTCGGCCAGCTTGTGCCGCTCCTGGAGCATCCCCGCGAGGGTGTCCGAGACCGTCGTCACGGCGTCCGCGTGCCGGGAGTACTCCAGCTCGTGCGCGCACTGGGCGAGGTGCCAGCGCGGGTGCGCGTCCCAGGGCTTGATGCCCGGCAGGAACTCGTGGGCGTCCCAGACCAGTTTGACGTCCCGGCCGGCGGCCCGGGCGCGCAGCGCGGCGCGGGCGCCGACGCCCAGCATCCGGAAGTCGTTGGCGTGGATCAGGTCGGGGGCCAGCTCGTCGACGACCTTGCCGTACGCCAGCTCGAAGTCCCACAGGTGCGGGTCGAGCCGGCGCCAGCTGCGGTGGCCCATGGTCCTGCGCCAGAAGGCGGTGGTGAAGCGGTCCAGCGCCGAGTCCATGCGCTTGCGCCGCCGCTCCAGCGCCCTGGTCCGGCGGACCCGCAGCTCCACCCAGGAGGACAGCAGCCGGGCGGCGAGCCGGGGCACCAGCAGCCGCAGCCGGCCGAGGACCGAGCCCTCCCGCCGGGCGAGGATCAGCCGCACGTTGAGGTCGGTGCGCCAGGCCCTCACCTTCTGCCTCCGGTACGAGGCGAGCGGACCGGGCCGGTAGGCCAGCGGGGAGCGCAGCACCGCGCGGCGGAACTCGTGCCGCCGGCGCTGCAACGGGCCGGGCACGGGCAGCAGCCTCACCCGGGCGCCGCCGATCTCCCAGGTCTGCTCCTTCTTGCCCTTGGCCCGGCCGAGCAGGACCACGTCCCAGCCGGCCTCGGCGGCCGAACGGGCCTCCTTCTGGACGCGGGAGTCGCCGTTGACCCCGTTGTCGACGAGCATCACGATCCGGCCGCGGGCGGGACGGCCCGCCTCGGCGTGGTTGTCAGCTGCCATGGGTGGCCAGGTCCTCCGACTGAAGCGAAACGGCGCGGTTGTCCAGCGCCGACTCGAGCACCGCCGCCGCGACCTCGACGGTCCGCATGCCCTGGCGCAGGGTGCAGATGTCGGCGGGCAGACCCAGGACGGCGTCCCGGAACAGTTCGTGCTCGACCAGGAGCGGCTCGCGCTTCTGGATGGCGTAGCGGATCATGTCCCCCTCGGAGACGCCGCGGAAGGCCTGGAGGGCCTCCCACTCGGTCGCCACCGCGGAGTTGGAGTGGAAGGTGAGGTCGGCGGTGAGGGTGTCGGCGATGAAGCAGCCGCGCTCGCCGGTGACCGAGGTGAACCGCTCCTTGAGCGGACTCAGCCAGTTGACCAGGTGGTTGACCATCGTGCCGTCGTCGAGACGGCCCACCGCGGAGACCATGTCCTCGTGCGGACGGCCGCTCTTGGAGACGGTGTGCGCGGCGACGGAGACGTACGCGCGTCCCGTCACCCAGCCGGTGAGGTCGATGTCGTGGGTGGCGAGGTCCTTGACCACGCCGACGTCCGCGATGCGGTGCGGGAAGGGACCCTGACGGCGGGTCACGACCTGGTAGACGTCGCCGAGTTCGCCGGCCTCCAGGCGGCTGCGCAGGGAACGCAGCGCCGGGTTGCAGCGCTCGATGTGGCCGACGCCGGCGACCAGGCCGCGGGACTCGAACGCCTCGACGAGGCGGCGGGCGCCCTCGACGGTGTCGGCGACCGGCTTCTCGACCAGCGCGCACACGCCGGCCTCGGCGAGCTGGAGGCCGACCTCCTCGTGCAGGCCCGTCGGGCAGGCCACCACGGCGTAGTCGACGCCCAGGCCGATCAGTTCCTCGACGGTCTCCACGACCGGGGTGCCCGGCGCGGCGCCGTACTTGTCGCCCATCGGGTCGACGACGGCGACGAGGTCGACGCCCTCCAGACCGGACAGGACGCGGGCGTGGTGCCGGCCCATGGAGCCGAGGCCGACGAGACCGGCGCGCAGGGTCCGGGAGGTGGTCACGGTCACTCCCCCAGTCCGTTCACGGCGGTCACGATCCGCTCCAGGTCCGCCTGCGACAGGCCGGGGTGGACGGGCAGCGACACGACCTCGGCGGCGGCCCGCTCGGTCTGTGGCAGGTCCCAGTGGCGCCCGGCCTTCTGGTCCGGCTCCCAGTACGGCTTCAGCCGGTGGATCGGCGTCGGGTAGTAGACGGCGTTGCCGATCCCCGCCTCGGTCAGCCGGGCCATGGCGGCGCCCCGGTCGCCCCGCACCCGTACGGTGTACTGGTGGTACACGTGCCGGGCGCCCTCGGCGGTCCTCGGCGTGACCACGCCCGGCGCGCTGATGTGCCCGGTGAGGTACGCGGCGTTGGCGATGCGCCGCTCGGTCCAGCCGGCCAGCTTGCGGCGCTGGACCCGGCCGATCGCCGCGGCCACGTCGGTCATGCGCAGGTTGGCGCCGACGATCTCGTTGGCGTAGCGCTGCTCCATCCCCTGGTTGCGCAGCAGGCGCAGGGTGCGGGCGAGCTGGGCGTCCGCGGTGGTGACCATGCCGCCCTCGAGGCTGTGCATGTTCTTGGTCGGATAGAAGCTGAACGTCCCGGCCGTGCCGAAGGCGCCGACCGGGGTGCCGTTCAGGGCCGCCGCGTGCGCCTGGCAGGCGTCCTCCACGACGGCGAGCGAGTGCCGCTCGGCGATGGCCGTGATCCGGTCCATCGCGGCGGGGTGGCCGTAGAGGTGCACCGGCATGACGGCGGCGGTGCGCGGTGTCACGGCCGCCTCGACGGCCGCCGGGTCCAGGCAGAAGCTGTCGGCCTCGATGTCGGCGAAGACCACGTCGGCACCGACCAGCCGTACGGCGTTGGCGGAGGCCGCGAAGGAGAACGAGGGCACGACGACCTCGTCGCCGGGGCCGATGCCCATGCCGAGCAGGGCCAGGTGCAGCGCGGACGTGCCGGAGTTGACGGCGACACAGTGCCGGCCGTCGACCAGCTCGCCGAACTCCTCCTCGAACGCCGCCACTTCGGGGCCTTGGACGACCCGGCCGCCGCGCAGCACGCGCACGGCGGCGTCGATCTCCTCCTCGCCGATCACCGGTCTGGCTGCGGGTATCAACTCCTGGGCGTCGGTCATCGACATCCCCCTCCTCGTCGGCGGCCGTGAAGACACGCCGGGCCGTGACACAGACACACGAAGCCCGCCCCCTGGGTCGTCGTGTGGGAAGGCAGCCGTCATCCGGCCGGAAGGGCCGGGCACCTCATCGGCTGCGGTCCGCGGCGCTTGATCATGGGCCGAGACCGACGTCACGTTATCAGCACATGGCCACAGGGTTTCCTCATGGAGACAACAGGGGAATCACAGCTCGACGTGTGCTAGGTCACAAGGTGAACACAGCGTGACCGGAGCACGGGAAAACGCGACGGGGCGGGGGGGGGGGGGGGGGCCCGGGGCGCGCGGCGCCGCCCCCCCCGCGGGGGGCGGCCCCCGCCCCCCGCGGCCGGCCCCCCCCCCCCCCCCGCGCCGTTTCGTCCGGCTCAGTCCTCCGTCGTGGCCGACACCGACGGTGCCGACTGCTCGGCCGCCGCGGTCTTCTTCGACGTGGTCTTCTTCGCGGCCGACCTGGTGGTCTTCGCCGCCTTCTTCGCCGTCGTCCGCTTGGCGGCGGTCTTGGTGGCCGCCTTGGCGGTCCCCTCGGTGGCCTCGGTGGCCGCCTCGGTGACCGTCGCCTCCTCGGGCGCCGCCGCCTCGGAAGCCGCCGCCTTCTCCGACGCCGCCTTCTTGGCCGTCGTCCTCTTCGCGGCCGTCTTCTTCGCGGCGGTCGTCTTCTTGGCGGCCGTCTTCTTCGCCGGGGCCTTCTTCGCCGCCTTGCGGGCGGTCTTCTTGGCCGGGGCGGCCTCCTCGGCGACCGGAGCCTCCGCAGGGGCCGGAGCCTCCGCGGCGACCGGAGCCTCCGCGGGGGCCGGAGCCTCCGCGGCCGGGGCCTCGGCGGCCGGGACGACCACGACGGCCGCCTCCGCGTCGGCGGTGGGCGCGGTGGCCTTGCGCACGGCACGGCGCCGCGGACGGGCCGGGGGCGCGGGCTCGGCCGCCGCCGGCTCGGGCTGCCGCTCGGCCTGAGCCGCCTGCGGCTCGGCCCGCTCCACCGGGGCGGCGGACTCCGGGACCGTCACCACGGCGGCCTCCGCGCCGGCCGGCGAACCGGCGGGGGCGGACGCCTTGCGGGTCGCCCTGCGGCGCGTACGGCCCTTGGGCGCGGCCTCCTCCACGGGCGCCTCGGCGACGGCCGGGGCCTCGGCGGCCGGGGCCGCCTGCTCCTGCGGCGTGCCGACCACCGCGTCCTCCACGGCCGCGGGCTCGGCCAGCGCCTCGGCGGCCGGCTCCGGACGCACCGGACGCTCGGCCTCCTCCCGCGCCGTCACGTCCTGCGCCGTCGGCGCCTCGGCCCGAGGAGCCTGAGCGACCTGATCGGCCTGAGGAGTCTGAGCAGCCCGATCGGCCTGGTCGGACTCGGCGGGCGCCACGGCCCGGGGGGCCTCGACGGCCTCCTGCTTCGGCGTGCCCGCCGGGGCCGACGCGCGCCGGCTGGTCCGGCGCCGGCTCCGGCCTCGCTTGGCCGCGGCCTCCGCCTCGTAGACGCTGCTGTACAGCTCCTCGTCGGGCGCGAAGTCCGGCGACGGCAGGGCGATCGGCTCGGTGACGCGCTCCGCGGTCTGCTCGGCCTCGGCCTCCGCCTCCTGCTCCGCCGTCGGGGTGTCGACGGTGGTGAGCGCGGCCTCGTGCTCGTGCGGCTGCTCGGCGCCGCCCGCGCGGGCCCGCTTGCGGCGCTTGCCGCCGCCGTTCCCGCTGGAGGAGGGCTGGTCGAGGTGGACGATGACCCCACGGCCGTTGCAGTGCACACAGGTCTCGGAGAACGACTCCAGCAGCCCCTGCCCGACCCGCTTGCGGGTCATCTGCACCAGCCCCAGCGAGGTCACCTCGGCGACCTGGTGCTTCGTACGGTCCCGGCCCAGGCATTCCAGCAGGCGGCGCAGGACCAGGTCCCGGTTGGACTCCAGCACCATGTCGATGAAGTCGATCACGATGATGCCGCCGAGGTCGCGCAGCCGCAGCTGGCGCACGATCTCCTCGGCCGCCTCCAGGTTGTTCCTGGTGACCGTCTCCTCCAGGTTGCCGCCCTGGCCGGTGAACTTGCCGGTGTTGACGTCGACGACGACCATCGCCTCGGTCCGGTCGATCACCAGCGAACCGCCGCTGGGCAGCCAGACCTTGCGGTCCAGGGCCTTGGCGAGCTGCTCGTCGATCCGGTACGTGGCGAAGACGTCGACCTCGCTGGTCCACTTCTGCAGACGGTCCGCCAGGTCGGGGGCGACGTGGGAGACGTACCCGTGGACGGTCTGCCAGGCGTCCTCGCCGCTGACGACGACCTTGGTGAAGTCCTCGTTGAAGATGTCGCGGACGACACGGACGGTCATGTCCGGCTCGCCGTACAGCAGGGTCGGCGCGTTGCCGCTCTTGGCCTTCTTCTTGATCTCTTCCCACTGCGCCTGGAGCCGCTCCACGTCGCGGCGCAGCTCGTCCTCGCTGGCGCCCTCGGCGGCGGTGCGCACGATGACGCCCGCGTCCTCGGGGACGATCTTCTTGAGGATGGTCTTCAGCCGGGCCCGCTCGGTGTCGGGCAGCTTGCGGCTGATACCGGTCATCGAACCCTCGGGGACGTACACGAGGTAACGGCCCGGGAGGGAGACCTGGCTGGTCAGCCGGGCGCCCTTGTGGCCGATCGGGTCCTTGGTCACCTGGACGAGGACCGACTGGCCGGACTTGAGGGCCGACTCGATGCGGCGGGGGCCGCCCGCCATCCCCAGCGCCTCGAAGTTGACCTCACCGGCGTAGAGCACGGCGTTGCGGCCCTTGCCGATGTCGATGAAGGCGGCCTCCATCGACGGCAGGACGTTCTGCACCTTGCCGAGGTAGACGTTGCCGACGTACGAGGTGGCCTGCTCCTTGTTGACGTAGTGCTCGACGAGCACCCCGTCCTCCAGGACGCCGATCTGGGTGCGCTCACCGTGCTGGCGGACGACCATCACGCGCTCGACGGCCTCGCGGCGGGCCAGGAACTCGGCCTCGGTGATGATCGGGACGCGCCGGCGCCCCTGCTCACGGCCTTCCCGGCGGCGCTGCTTCTTGGCCTCCAGCCGGGTCGAGCCCTTGATGGACTGCACCTCGTCGGAGGGCTCCGCCTTCGGACGGGGCTCGCGGACCTTGACGACCGTGCGCTCCGGGTCGTCTCCGGACGGCTCGCCCTCGGAGGAGCTGTCACCGGCCCGGCGGCGACGGCGACGGCGGCGACGGCTGCTGCTGGAGCCGGACCCGCCGGCGCCCTCACCGCCCCGGGTGTCCGTGTCGTCGTCCTCGGCGTCCTCGTCGGCCTGCTCTGCGGTGTCCTCGGTGTCCTGCGCGGCCTGCTCGGCGGCGAGGTGCTCGGTGTCGGCGTCCGCGCCGTCGGTGTCGTGGTCGGCGTCGCCGTCGATCAGGTCGCCCCGGCGACGGCGACGGCCGCCCCGGCGACGACGGCGGCGCGAACCGCCCTCCTCGGCGTCGGCCTCCTCGGTGTCCTCCTCCGGCTCCTCCGCGTCCGCCTCGGCCTCCGGCTCGTCGGCGTCGGGCTCGGCGGACTCGACGGGCTCGGCGGGCCGCTCCTCGGCGGCCTCGTCGGCGCCACCGCGGCGACGGCGACGGCGGCGCGACCCGGCGGGCTGCTCCTCCACGGCCTCCGCGACCGGCGTGCGCTGCGGCTCCTGCTCGGGCTCCTGGGCTCCGGCGGCCACCGCGGCCGCCTCCGCCGCCGCCCGCTCGGGCGTCTGGAACTGGGGCTCGGTGAACACCGGCGGCTGGAACAGCGCGACGGCGGGACGGGCCGGACGGACCGCCCTCTCCTCCCCCGCCGGAGCGCTCCCGGCCTTCCGGGCGGGCTCGGCGAAACCGGTGGCGGCCTTGCGGACGGCCCGGCGACGCGAACGACGCGGCGCGGCCTCCTCGGCGGGGGCCTCGGCGGCGGGGGCGGCCGGTGTCTCGGGGGCCGTCTCGGCCTCCTCGGCCACCTCGGCGGGCCGTGCCGTCCCGCCGCCCCCGGCTTCGGCCTCGGCGCTCTCGGGCGCGTCGGTGCTCTCCGGCGTCTCGACCGGGGCGGTCACCCGACGGGTCGCCCGCCTACGGGTCCGGCGCGGAGCGGCGTCCTCGGCGGGCGGGGCGCTCTCGGCAGCCGGCGCCTCGGAAGCCGCGGGCGTCTCGGGTTCCGGTGCGGGGGTCGCGGGGGTCCCGGCGGTCTTGGCGGTCTCGGCCGCCTCGGACGTCTCAGTGCCCTCAGTGGTCGCCGCAGGCGCGGACACGCTGCGGGTGGCACGCCGACGCGTCCGGCGCGGAGCGGCGGCACCCTCGTCGGACGCCGAGGAGACGGCGGACGCGGCGGGCTCGGCAGCGGCGGCGGGCTCGGCAGCCGCCGCCCAGGAAGTCCCGGACGCCGCCTCGGACGTCACGGACGCCCCGGCGCTGTCAGCCGCCGCCACCGGCGCCGACGCGCTGCGGGTGGCACGCCGACGCGTCCGGCGCGGAGCGGCGGCACCCTCGTCGGACGCCGAGGAGGCGGCGGAGACGGCGGGCTCGGCAGCAGCGGCGGGCTCTGCCGCCACGGGCCGGGCCGGTGCCGCCTCGGCTGCGGGAGTCGCGGGGACCACGGTCTCGGCGGCCGCCGCGGACGAGGGGGCCCCGGCGGGCGCGGAGGCGCGGCGCACCGCTCGGCGGCGCGGGCGGGCGGCGGGCTCCTCCACCGGCCTCTCGGCCGGCTCGGTCTCCTCCGCCTTCTCCACGGCCTCCTCGACGGTCTCGTCGAGGACCTCGTCCCCGGCCTCGTCGGCGAGGCCGGTACCGGCGGCCGGAACGGCGGGTTCCACGGTCTCCGCCGGAGTACCGGAGGAGCCGGCCGGCGGTCCCGCCGGCCGGGAAGCCACCCGGCGCCGACGGCGCGGCGGCAGGGTGTCGCCGGGGGTGTTGTCGGATGCGGAGCCGGTCACGGACTCCGTGGATTCGGTCGGTTCGAGCATGCGGGCGTATCTCCCGTCAGGCTCCCGGGCGCCGCGCCTGGCCCGGTGTCGATCTCGTCGACCTCCGGTGACGTCCGCGGCTCGCGCTCTGCGCGGGTGCCGCCGTCCGTTGGCGCGGGCGCCGCTCGGGAGCTCGCTGTGTCCTGTCTCACCGGTTCCGTACGACCTTGTCGCGTACGGCCTGGCGAAAGTCTTGTGGTCGGTGGCGCTGCCCGGCCCAGGTGGCTCCCGAGTCCGACGGCGGCGCTTACGACGTGCGTCCCTCCACGGGACCTTCCCTACGCGGGCGCCGTCGCGGCGGCGGTCGCGGCGGCCGTCTGCGGCTCGGTCGCTACTGCCTCGCGGTCGGGCGCGAGCGGGTCGGTCACCGTGCCGGTCTCTTCATCGAGCAGCCCCTGCGCCAGCCTGGTCACCGCTACGGGGACCGGCGGCGCCAGGTCGGCCACGGCGCGGAGACCGGACAGGACGTCGTCGGGTCGCACGGCAGGCGTCACGTGCCGAACAACCAGCCGCAGTATCGCACAGGGCTGGTCACTCGGCCTATCAGCCTGTGAACCGTGCGCCTGGACGCTCTCCAGACGCACGACGGCGGAGCGGGCGTCGAAGGTGCGCACACCGTTCTTGGTACGGCGCTGCACCTCCACGGCGGGCGCCTCGTTGAAGGCGTCCACCGCGCGGCCGGCCTCGGCCGGGTCCACCCCGGCCAGCCGCAGCTCCCACTCGGAAGCCGTCAGCCGGTCGGCGAGTCCGGAGGTCCGGGCCTCGACCGCGTCGACGACGTCGAGCCCGGCGGGCAGGGACGCGTCGAGGAGGGCTCTCAGCTGCTCCGGGTCGCGCGCCGAGGTGAGCGCGATCTCCAGGTACTCCGCCTCACTGCCCGTGCCGGTGGGTGCGGCATTGGCGTACGACACCTTCGGGTGCGGGGTGAACCCCGCCGAGTACGCCATCGGCACCTCGGCACGGCGCAGCGCACGCTCGAAGGCGCGCTGGAAATCACGGTGGCTGGTGAACCGGAGGCGGCCGCGCTTGGTGTAGCGCAATCGGATGCGCTGCACCGCGGGTACCGGCGGCGGGCCTTCGGGCTGTCGCTTGCCCAGTGTCGTTCAGTCCTTCGTGAGAGCGGTCCTACTACTACCAAGAGTACGTGCCTCGGCACCGGAAGGTTCCCGCCGGTCCACCGGCGGGGGCTGCCGGGGCGCCCCGAACAGCGCCCGCCGCACATCGGCCCGCGCCTGCCGCACCGAGGCCCGCACGGAGGCGAAGCCCTGCCGCACGGCCCGGCCGGCACCGCGCACCGCCTCGGCGACCGGCCGCAGGACCCAGTCCCGCACCAGGTGTCCCACGGGCGTCAGCACCGTCCGGTACACCCAGCGCACCGGCTCCACGAAGACCAGGCGCACCAGCGTCCCGAGGAACCGTCCGACCGCCACGGAGACGTACCCGGCGATCCGCCAGGCATGGCCGAGGGCGGCCCCGACCTCCCGCCCGATCACGGCCAGGACCCGGCCGACGGGCACCAGCACCCACCGCCACAGGGCGAGGGCGGGCAGCACCAGCAGCACCCGTGCGGTCCAGTACAGGGCCGCACCGATCCCGGTGACGACCACGCGCACGCACCACGCCACCGCCCGGCCGCACCAGGCGAGCGCGTGCCCGACGGGCGTCAGCACCCACCGGTACACCCACCCCAACGGGAGCAGGACCAGATACCGCGCCAGCCGGCCGAGGGCGGCCCACAGCCCCAGCCAGACCGGCACGATCAGCCGGCCGTACACCCACACCACCGCGCGCCCCGCCGGCGTCAGCACCCACCGGTACACCCACTGGGCCGGCCGGACGACCAGTACGGCCCCGAGCCACCCCAGCGCCCTGCCCACCGGGACCACGACGTACCGCCACAGCCCCACCAGCGGCCAGACGAACACCGCCCGCGCCAGCCACAGCACCGCCCGCCCCAGGGGCCGGAACACCGTGCGCCCCAGGAACCGCCCGGCGGCCACCAGCGCGTCCCACGCCATCCGCACCGGCAGCACCAGCACGAGCGCCACGACCCGCACCGGGACGCGGACGGCGACGGTGAGGCACCCTTCGGGGGACCGCCCCGCCACGGGCGCCACGTCCCGCTCGCCCCGGGGCGGCTTCTCGAGATCCATACCGAAGTAGACGCCTGAGCGGCCTTTTCGGATGCGGACTACTTCACCGTCAGCGGCAGCAGCTTCTTACCGGTTGGTCCGATTTGAATACTGATATCCATCTGGAGCCTGAAGCGCGGGAAGAATCTGGTCTCGAAGAACGACAGCCTCGACCTCACGACGACCGCCGGAAAGATCATGGTCACGGTCATCGGTGGCATCGCCGAGATCGAAGCGGCCAACACCTCCACGCGCGTCACGAGCCCGTGGGACTACGCGAAGTCTCAGGAGGACTGGCTCGTCGGGAAGCCGGCGTACGGCTACGTCACGGACGAGGACGACGCGGGGAAGGTCGTTCTCGCCATCGATCCCGAGGCGTACAAGGCACTGCACTGGGCTCGGCGCATGGCGCTTCGGGGACGCTCCGCCCGCTTCATGGTGCGCTGCCTGAAGCGGTCCGGCCTCATGAGCCAAGGGCTCACCGTGGCGACTCTCCTCCGCCGTCTCCGCGACCCGGCACTCCTCGGCTACCGCGGAGAAGAGGACAAGAACGGAGGACAGCGACGTTCGAAGCCGGTCCTCGGCAAGGACGGCAGGCCGATCAAGGTCGCTTCCCCCATCTTCACTGAGGAGGAGTTCGAGGCCCTCGGCGCCGCTCTGGACAAGCGCAAGAAGAACCAGCCTCCCCGCCGTGTCGGTGGAGCGACCCAGTTCCTCTGCGTTCTCCTGTGCGCCGACTGCAAGACGAACATGACGGTTCAGATCACGAACAACACGTACGGGACCTAGCAGTACCTACGGTGCCGCAACCGCAAGAGCCGCGGGCTCGGGGCACCCGACCCCGAGCGGATCTACGAGCGTCTGGTGGAGGACGTGCTCAAGGTCCTCGGAGACTTCCCCGTGCAGGTACGCCAGTACGCGGAGGGCGCCGAGGCACGGAAGCAGATCAAGCGGCTGCAGGACTCCATCGCGCTGTACATGAAGGAGCTCGAACCTGGAGGCCGGTACACGAGACCCGGTTCACGAAGGAACAGGCAGAGGCAACGCTCGACAAGCTCATCGGGGAGTTGGAGTCCATCGACCCCGAGACGGCGAGGGACCGGTGGGTCGACGTCCACGGCGGCAAGACCTTCCGTGAGCACTGGCAGGAAGGCGGCATGGAGGCCATGTCCGCAGACCTGTACCGAGTCGGCATCCGCTGCGAGGTCACCCGTACGAAGGTGCCGAAGGTCCGGGCGCCGAAGGTGCACCTTCGCTTGCTGATCCCGAAGGACGTACGTGAACGGCTCGTGATCCGCGAGGACGACTTCGCGCAGGCCTTCTGACCCCGGGCCACACAAGGACGAAGCCGCCTTCCCGTCACGCAGGGAGGCGGCTTTACGTCTCACTCGAACCATGTAGTGGCGTCGAACGGTTCTTCCGTGCCGTCCTCATCCACGATCACGATCTCGCTTTCGATCAGTCCTGTGGCTCTGTCGTTCGCAGGCTCAAGTTCGGGCAGAGGAGTGATCAGCCCTCGCCTCCCCATGCCTGGCATCAGCGCTGAGCCGTCGGCACTCCGCGAGTCCGCGTACGACGACCGGCTGGTCGACGCAGTTGAGGCGCACGACCACGCATCGGCCCGGCCCATGAGGACCAGCGTCCTCATGGGCCGGGCCGATGCGGTGTCAGGAAGACGCGTCGAGGGAAGCGAGCAGGGACAGAGCTTCGGCCGAGCGGGTGCCGGGCTCGGCGTGCAGGAGCATCATCTCCAGCTTGCTGGCCCCCACCATCTGGAACTTCTCGACCAGCAGTTCGAGGGAGCCGACCTGTGGATGCTGTATCCGGAACATGGCCTCGGCCGCGGAACGCACATCGTGGCGTGCCCACAGCTGACGGAACCGGTCGCTCTTGAGGGACATCTCCCCGATCAGAGCTTGGAAGCGCTCGTCGTCGTTCTGTGTGCCGATCGTGGCGCGCAGGTGGGCAACGGCGACGGCCGTGTAGTGCTCCCAGTCGGCGTGGTACTCCTGGAGCGCCTCCTCGGTGAAGAGGGCGCGCAGCCGGTTCGTTCCGGGCGCCAGATCCGGTGACAGTGCCCGGGCCAGTCGGTTGGCGGCCAGGACATCGCTGTACTGGTTGAAGACGAACGCGGGCACGTTGAGGGTCCGCAGGAGCATGTCGAGCCCCGAAGGCAGGCGCTCGTCGGGAAGGTCGAGGCCGCGGCGCGGTTTCGGGGCGGCGAGGGACAGCAGGTAGGCCGTGCCCTCCGTATCCAGCTGGAGGACCTGGGCGAGCGCATCGAGTACCTGGGCCGAGGGGTTGCGGTCGCGGCCTTGTTCCAGGCGCAGGTAGTACTCGGCGCTGATGCCTGCCAGCATGGCGACCTCCTCGCGGCGCAGACCGGTCACCCGGCGCAACCCGTGCCCGGGCGGCAGGCCCGCATCGGCGGGGGTGACCTGTTCGCGTCGTGCACGCAGGAAGTCTCCGAGGGCGTTGTCCACATGGGCAGGCTATGTGGTCGCGATCAATTCTGGGTGTCCCTGTCACTACCAGGAACACGGGGGAGCTGGCAGGGCTCTTTGGCGCCGGTGAGGCTCGTTGGTATGACGATGCAGACGTGGATCATCACTGGTGTCAACAGCGGGTTCGGGCGTGAGCTGGCCGAGCAGCTCCTTTCTCGCGGCGACCGGGTCGCCGGGACAGTACGGCGGGAGGGCTCGGTCGATGATCTGCGCGCCAAGTACGGGGACCGCTTCTGGGTCGGCCACCTCGACGTCACCGACCTGCTGCGGGTCCGCGAGGTCGTGGACGCCGCCTTCGAAGACCTCGGCCGCATCGACGTTGTCGTGATCAACGCGGGTTACGGCCTGTTCGGTGCCGCCGAAGAGTTCACCGACGAGCAGGTCGTCCATCAGATCAACACCAACCTCCTCGGCTCGATCCAAACGGCGCGGGCCGTGTTGCCGCACCTGCGTGCGCAGGGCGGCGGCCGGGTGATCCAGATTTCGTCGGTCGCCGGGCTCGCCGCACACGCCGGTGCCTCGCTCTACCACGCGAGCAAGTGGGGTGTGGAGGGCTTCATGGAGGCTCTCGCCCAGGAGGTCGCACCGTTCGGGATCGAGGTGACCCTCGTCGAGCCCGGCGGAGCGCGGACGTCCTTCACCGGCAGCAGCCTCCGGCTGAGTGAGCCCTTGGCCGCGTACGACGGGACGCCGGCCGCGATGGTGCGCGCCTTCAGGGACACCCAGATTCCGGTTCCCGGCGACCCTGTGAAGGTCGCGGCGAAGGTCATCGACAGCGCCGCGCAGAAGCCGGCCCCGATGAGGGTCGTCCTGGGCAGCGACTCCTACCAGGGAGTCACCGCCGCGCTGCGGGGCCGGCTCGCCCAGGTCGAACCTCAGCAGGCGAGCGCGGCCGAGACCGACGCCGACAGCTGAGCACAGCAGCGGCCCGACCGCCCACCATCCCCACCTGACGACGTCTCGCCACTCACGGCGAGACACCCCCTACCGAATGGAGCGCACGGCATGGACACGATCGACGCCGAGACGACAGCGGGGACAGTCAGAGGGGAGCTGCGTGACGGGATCGCCGCGTACAAGGGCATCCCCTATGCGGAGCCGCCGTTCGGCGCCAACGCGTTCGAGCCGCCCGTACCGCGCGCTCCCTGGGAGGGCGTACGTGACTGCACCGACTACGGGCCGGGCTGTCCCCAGCCGTCCTCACCCATTTTCCGGGGACTGAGCACCGGCGAGGACTTCCTGTCGGTCAACGTGTGGGCCCCGGAGGTCGCAACCAACCTGCCGGTGATGTTCTGGATCCACGGCGGCGGCTTCCTCATGGGCTCCAACGCCGGCTCCGGCTCGGAGGGGAACACCTTCGCCCGCGACGGAGCAGTACTCGTCAGCTGCAACTACCGCCTCGGTGCCTTCGGGTTCCTGCACGCCGGTCACCTGGACGATGCCTACGCCGACGGGCCGGGGGCCCCACGCCCTCCCCCGCCGGGAACGTCGCGCCGCTCGCCAGCTCGAAGGCGCTCTTGACCGTCTGCCGGGTCAGCGGCGCGCTGCCCTCCGCCGGGTAGGCCGGGCCGAACAGCCGGTAGCAGGTGGTGTTCCACGGCGAGTACAGGGGCTGCGCCGACACCTGGATGTCGCCGACCCACTTGACGGAGGCGATCCCCACCCAGGACGGCACCAGCACCCGCACCGGGTACCCGTGGTCACAGGGCAACGGACATCCCGGCCGTGGACCTCATGGCCATGGTGATCGCACTGGTGATCAGCTGAAGGACGCGCTCGGGGCGGGGTGCGGAGGCCGAGTGCGCTGGCGGAGGCCGCCGGTTCCGCCCGGCGCGCCCCGTGGTCCCGCCGCGGGTTACCCGCCGGTGGTCCGCGGCAGCCGCCGTCCGCCTCCGCCACCGCGGGACCCGGAGTCCGCGAGCAGTCCGGTCAGGGCGAAGGCGACCTCGGTCGCGGCCAGTGCCGACGCGACGTACATGAGGAGCGCGCCGTAGCCCTGGGCGTCCGCCATGTGCTCCATGTTCTCGCCGCCCGTGTGGTGCGTCATGGACATGGAGCCGGTCGCCGCCGCGAGTCCGTGCAGGGCGAGCATCGCGGTACCGAGCACGGCCATCAGGGTCCACTCACGCGGCCCCGACGACCGGGCCAGCATCACCGAGCAGCCCAGGCAGGCCAGGGCCAGCACCAGCGTGAGGACCGCGGTGACCCCGCCGTGGGTGCCCAGCAGGGCCAGGTGGACGACGGCGGAGAAGGCCGCCGCGGTCACGGCCGCCGGGCGGAAGGGGCTCGGCCCCGGCACGGCCGTCACGAGCCGTGGCAGTGCGAGGTCGTGCCGCGCGGCGCGTCCAGCGCGGGGTTGCGGTCGAAGAAGCCGACCGGCCGGAGCTTGAAGCCGGTGTAGTCGACCGGCATGACGGGCCAGTCCTCGGGACGCGGGAAGTGGGTGAGGCCGAAGGTGTGCCACAGCACCACGTCCTCGCCGTCCAGCGGCCGGTCACCGGCGGTGTACGCCTCCAGTCCGTCGCCGCCGGGGCTCTGGTTGACGATCTCACCGGCGGGCCACTTCTGCGCCGGGTCGTACTGCGTGACCCAAAGGTGCTCGGTGGCGAACGCGCCGCGCCGGGCGATCGCGCTGGAGGGGTCGGCCAGCAGCGTCGGCTGCCCCTCGGGGTGCAGGGCGTACGCGACGTCCTCACCGAGCCGGTTCTGCCGGTCGGGATTGGCGATCACCCAGGTGCGGGCACGCCGGTTGTCCGCCTTGCGGCGGGCCCCGCGTTCGGAGACGAGCCGGGTCCGGGACTGGCGGAAGGCGTTGCCGTACGGGTTGCCGTCGCCGACCGGCACGGACACGGCGTCGACCTCGTCGACGGTGTTGCGGGTGCCGTCGACCGCCATGTCCAGGCGGGCGCAGAACAGGTGCTGGTGGAAGGGGGCTCCGAGGCCGGGCGCCATCTGGGTGGCGTAGCCCTCGGGGCCGGTGTAGGCGGAGGTGAAGACGATCCCGGTGGCCTTGGCCTCCAGTTCGATGGTGCCGTCGAGGTAGAGGGACCAGTAGAAGCCGTAGTCGTAGTTGCCGATGGTGAGGAAGAAGGAGATCACCAGCCGCCGGGAGCGGCGGGTCTCGGCCATGCCGTTGAACAGGTCGGTGTGCTTCCACAGCACGCCGTAGTCCTCCTCGTGCAGGCAGATGGCGTTCTTGATGCGGCGGGGGTGCCCCTTCTCGTCGCTGATGACGGCGTCGAAGTAGGTGATCTCGCCCAGGCAGTCGCAGCCCAGTTCCAGGGAGTTGGTGTAGCGGCCGAAGAGGTATTCGCCCTGGTCGAAGTAGTTGATCCAGTAGCGGGCCGGGGACGGGTCGCCGTAGGGGACGACCATCTCGGGGATGGAGGCGCGGTGGACCACGGGGCGGACCCGGTCACCGTCGCGGAAGCCGAGCTGGTGCAGGACGAGTCCCTCGCGCACGTCGAAGGTGAAGCGGAAGGACCAGTCGGCCCAGGTGATCAGATTGCCGTCGACGGTGAAGCTGGGGCCGTCGGGCTGGGTGATCTCCAGCGGCTTCAGGTCGGTGCGCTGCGGTGACGCGTGCGGCTCGGCGTTCCACTCGCCGCGTTCCATGGGCACCGGCAGGTCGGCGCTGTCGACGACCTTGAAGACCTCCCCGGCGGTGAGGTCGATGTAGGCGCAGACGCCGTCGATGGGGTGCGCCCACGGCAGGTCGGCCTCGTCGAGCTGGAGGAAGGCCAGGACCCGGCAGACCCGTCGGCCGGTCTCGTCGTCGTGGCCGAAGTTGCCCGCGGACAGCGGTACGGCGCGCACCTTGTGGGGGTCGATGTCGCGCCGGGCGAGGGCGGCGAGCCAGTCCCCGCTGCGCAGCAGGATCGCCTCGATGTCCTCGAACTCCTCGTCGAGGATGGGCGTCTGGCCCTGTCCGGTGGCGTCGACCGGCGTCGCGTCGACGATCGTGGGCTCGGCGCCCGCGGTGACGTCGGCGGTGGCCACGGTGCCGGCGCCGGTGGCCCGGTCGAGGAGGATCATGCGGACGCGGCGTCGTACCGGGTCACCGGCGCGGTGGGCGAGCAGTTCCGCCTTGGGTGCCTCGTCGAGGCCGACATAGACGAAACGGGTCGTGCCGGTGACCAGCCCGGCGGCCTCGGCGGCGCGGCGGGCACTGTCGATCTCGCCGGGCGTCAGCGGGGACAGCGGGTGGTCCACGACCGGGGCGGGGGCCACCGGCGTGCCGGGGTGCTCGGGGGCGAGGGTGATGTCGGTCATCGGGGGGTCCTTCGCGGGTTGGTGTGTGGGTCGGGTGGGCGAGTCGGGTGGCTGAGGGTTGGCGGTGGCCGGGGGGCGGGCCGGTGGCGGTTCAGACGGTCTCCGGGACCGCCGGGTCCCCGGCGGTGGGCTCCGGCGCGGGTCGCCGTCGGCCGCGCAGCGCGCGGCCGACGCCCACCGCGAAGGACAGCACCAGCACCACCCCCAGCACGGTGGCGAGTGCGGTCGAACCGCCGATCAGGAGGGGGAAGTTGGCGACCGCCAGGACCAGGCAGGCAGCCAGACCTCCCAGGCCGAGTCCGGGGGCCGCCAGGGTGTGCCAGAGCCGCCGGTCGGTGCCGGTGCGGCGGAAGTAGACGATCACCGCCAAGCAGGTCAGGGCCATCAGCGCGAGGGCGCCGAGGGTGGCGGTGCCCGAGAGCCAGGCGAAGACCTGGGTGACCGGGTCCAGACCGGTGGCCGCGCAGACCGCCAGCAGCACGGCGGCGCAGGCAGTCTGGAGCGACGAGGAGACGTGCGGAGAGCCGTGCCGGGTGTGGCGGGCCGCGCACGGCCGGGGCAGCGCGCCGGAGCCGCCGAGGGAGAAGCCGTAGCGGGCCAGTACGTTGTGGAAGGACAGCAGGGCGGCGAACAGACTGGTCAGCAGCAGGACCTGCGTGACGTCCGAGGCCATACCGCCGAGTTGGCCGCGTACCGTGGTCAGCAGCATGCCGCCCGGGTCGGCGACGGCCGCCGCGACGGCCCGTTCGTCGCCCCAGGCCGACACGACCGCCCAACTCGACAGCGTGTAGAAGACGCCGATGAGCAGCAACGACAGATAGGTGGCACGCGGGATCGTGCGCGTCGGGTCGCGGGCCTCGTCCCGGAAGACCGCGGTGGCCTCGAAGCCCAGGAAGCTGGCGACGGCGAAGACCAGACCGAGCCCGAACGACCCGGACGTGACCTGCTCGGGCCGCAGGAACGCCGTCGACAGCCCGGCCGCGCCGCCCCGGGCGGTGACCACGGCATCCAGGGCCAGGACGATGCCCACCTCGCACACCAGCAGGACGCCCAGCACCTTGCCGCTCAGTTCGATGCGCCGGTAGCCGAGCACGCCGACCCCGGCCAGGGCCAGCGCCGACCACAGCCACCAGGGCAGGGCAGGACCCCCGTAGTGCCGCACCAAGTCGGTGGCGACCGACCCGAAGTAACCGTAGACGGACAGCTGGACGGCGGTGTAGGTGGCCAGGGCCAGGTAGGCGGCGCCCTGTCCGGCGGGCCGGCCGAGGCCGTGCCGCACGTAGGTGTAGAAGGCACCGGCCCGCGGGACGTGGCGGCTCATCGCGGCGTAGCCGACGGCGAACAGCAGCAGAACCGCGCAGCACAGGACGAAGGTGGCGGGGAAGGCGGCTCCGTCGCCGAGCGCGATGCCCAGCGGTACGGCACCGCCGACGACGGTGAGCGGGGCGGCCGCGGCCACCACCATGAAGACGATGGAACCGGCGCCCAGGGAGCCGGTCAGGGCGGGCGCCGCGCGCTCGCCGGCCACGGTGGACATCGCACCTCCACGTACGGGACTGAAGGGGACCTGACGGGACCGAGGGGGTGCCCTCGGGAACTGAGGACGACCCTCGCCGACCGCCGTTGCCGGCCCGTCACCCGTCCGTCAAACCGCCGTCACCCACGCCGAGAAAAACCTCACACACCGTTCCCACCTCGAGAAACGCACCGGACACACGGCCGTCACACGCGCTGTCCCGAATGCCGGTTGGGTGGCGTTCATGATGATGTACGCGAAACCCGCGGGTGTCCGGGCGGGCCCCCGCCTGCCCGGCCTGGACCGGCGCACCCTGGGACCGGTCCAGGTGTTCGCGCAGTCGGTGTCGGCCACCGCTCCGGCCGCCGGGATGGCCACCACCCCGGCGATGGTCGCGGCCACCGCGGGCGGCGCCGCCGGCGTGTGGGCGTGTCTGGCCGCCACCGTCGTGGCGCTGCTCGTCGCCGGGTGCATCGGCCAGTTCACCCGGCGGATGGCGGCGGCCGGCTCGTTGTACAGCCTGGCCGCCAAGGGGCTGGGGCCGACGGGTGCGTTCGCCGCCGCGTGCGCGTTGCTCGCCGGTTACGCCCTGCTGGTGGCGGCCACGCTCACCGGGGCGGCGGTGCACCTCGCGGCCCTGTTCGGGCGCTCGGCGCAGGTGGCCGGTGCGGTCGGCGGGACGGGACCGTCCGGGGTGGCGGTGGCCGTCCTGGTCCCGGTGCTGGGCTGCGCGGTCGCGGGTTGCGTGTGGCGCGGGGTGCGGCTGTCCGCGCGGGTGGCGCTGCTGGTGGAGGGTGTCTCCATCGCGCTGATCCTCACCGTGTTCGGTCTGCTGCTGGACGGGGTGTCCTGGCACGGCGACGTCGCGCACGCCGTCCGCCCGCCCGGCGACGCCGGCGCGGTGGCCGCGGCGGTGGTGCCCTCGCTGGGCTCCTTCATCGGGTTCGAGGCGGCGACGGCCCTCGGGGTGGAGGCCCGCCGTCCCTACCGCAGCGTGCCGCGCGCGGTGACCTGGACGGCCGCGCTCACCGGGCTCATGTACCTGGGCGCGGCGGTCGTCCAGGCGGGGCTGGGGGACGGCGGCCGGACCACCGCGACTGCCGCCCCGGCGCTCCTGGCGTGGATCGGGCGGCTGCTCGACGCCGGTCTGGCCGCCTCCTTCCTGGCCTGTGCCCTGGCGACGGCCAACGCCCTCGTCCGCGTGCTGTACTCACTCGGCACCGAGGGCATCGCGCCCGCCGCGCTGTGCCGCACCCACCCCGCGCACCGCACGCCGCACGTCGCCGTCGCCCTGGTGCTGCCGGTGACGAGCGCACCACCGCTGCTGATGCTGGCCTGCGGCGTGCCGGCCGGGCAGGTGCTGCGCGGTCTGCTCCAGGCGGCCACCGTCGGCTACCTGGTGGCGTACCTGCTGGTCTGTCTGGCCGTACCGTTCTTCCTGCGCGGGCTGGGCGAGTCCACGGCGGCACCGGTGGCCGCGGCGCTGGGCGTGGTCCCGGTGCTGGCGGCCGTGCTGGGCGCGTTCACCGTCTCCAGGGCCACGCCCGCCGCCGCCGCGGTCTTCGCCGTGCTCGTCGCGTCCGCGCTGGCCTGGTACCTGTGGCTGCGGCACCGGCTGCCCGAACGGCTGGCCGGGATCGGCGTGTACGACGAGACGTCGCTCGCCGACCTGCCCGATGCCGCCGCCGTACCGGTCACCGTCCCGGGCCGGTGGCGGTGAGCGCCCCGCGCAACGCGCTGCGCGTGCTGGAGGAGGTGGTGGCCGCCGGGCCAGGCGTCACCGCGCGGGAGATCTGCGCGGCGCTGCGGCTGCCCCCGGCGACGACCTACCGCCTGCTCAATCTGCTCGTGGCGGAGGAGTACCTGGTCCGGCTGCCCGATCTGCACGGTTTCGCCGTCGGCCGCCGTGCGGCCCGGCTGGCGCCGCCGGTGGTCCCCCGGCCCAGCACCGCGGCCCGGGCCGTGCTCGCCGAGCTGCGTGAGCGGACCCGCTGGGGCGTGCACCTGGCCGCGTATCCGGGTGGCCGGCTGGCGCTGGCCGACCCCGACCCGGACCATCCGCCGGCCGACGCGGCACTCCTCACCCGGCATCCGCACGCGTCGTCGCTCGGCAAACTGCTGCTGGCCGAACAGGGCGGCACCGGCGGCGACGGCCGGTCCGCGCTGCCGCGGCTGACCGCGCGCACGGTCACCGACCGGGCCGAGCTGGCCGGCGAACTGGCGTCGGTCGCCGAGCGGCAGGTCGCCCGCCAGCTCGGGGAGCTGCGCCTCGGCCTGGGCTGCCTGGCCGTCCCGGTCCGGGAACCGGCGACCGGCGCACTGATCGCCGGGCTCGCGCTCTGCGCGCCGGCCGACCGCGTCGACTCCCTGACCGGCCGGCTGACCTCGCTGCTGCGCACGCACGCCGACCGGCTGGCGCCGCTGCTGGCCTGAGCGGGCGGGACGCGTCCCGGGCGTCGGTGAGGACGGCCGTCGCCGGCCACCGCGCCCGGGGCGGCGGTGTCAGACCACGGTCACCGGGTGCCGTACCACCGCGTCGAACAGGTAGCCCTGCGTGTTGTACACGGCGGTGTCCGGCTGGGTGCGGCCCGCCGTGTCGGTGGCGCGGGCCAGCAGGTGCGTCGGGCCGGGCGTGCCGGGCGTCCAGGGCAGGGACCAGCGCGTCCAGGTGTCGGGACGCGGCCGGTCGTGCAGCCGGGCCCGCCGCCAGCTCGCCCCGTCGTCCGTGCTGACGTCGACCCGCGCCACGGCGCCCGCACCGGACCAGGACCGGCCGTGCAGCACCTGGTCCTCCCCCGCCGGGAACGTCGCGCCGCTCGCCAGCTCGAAGGCGCTCTTGACCGTCTGCCGGGTCAGCGGCGCGCTGCCCTCCGCCGGGTAGGCCGGGCCGAACAGCCGGTAGAAGGTGGTGTTCCACGGCGAGTACAGGGGCTGCGCCGACACCTGGATGTCGCCGACCCACTTGACGGAGGCGATCCCCACCCAGGACGGCACCAGCACCCGCACCGGGTACCCGTGGTCGTACGGCAGCGGCTCGCCGTTCATCTCGTACGCGAGGAGTACGTCGTCCAGCGCCTTGGCCAGCGGCAGCGGGCGGCGCACCCGGCCCAGGCTCTCGCCGCCGCTGACGTACTCGGCGTCCAGCCCCCGGGGCTGCACGTCCACGGCGTACCGGGACAGCCCGGCCCGGCGCAGCACGTCGGCCAGCCGCACCCCGTGCCAGCGGGCCACGCCGATCGCGCCCAGCGTCCAGGCGGTGCCGGTGACCGTCTCGCCCTGCTGGGTGGTGTAGTGACTGCGGCCGTTCCCGGCGCACTCGACGAACGCGGTGCGGGTGACGGCGGGCAGGGCCCGCAGGTCGTCGTACCCGAACTCCACCGGCCGGTCCTCGGCGGGCGCGCCGCGCAGCCCGTCGCCCCACAGGGCCAGCCGCCAGTCGGCGGCGTCCAGGACGGGGGTCGCCGTGTGGTTGCGGACGAAGAACCGTTCGTTGGGCGTGTGGTGGCCGGTGTCGCGCAGCGCCTCCCAGCGGGTCTCGGCGTTGGTGCCACGCTGGACGAACCACTCGGGTGGCAGCGGCTTGACGATCGGGGAGTCGGCGGCGCGGGACGGCGTCGGGGCGGGGAGCGCGGTGGCGGTGGCGGTCGCGGCGAGCAGGGTGAGCAGTCGGCGCCGCGTGACGCCGTCCGCCCGGGCCTCCCCGGCGAGCCACTGGCGCAGCCTGCGGTGGTCGTAGGCGGTCTCGTCGGTCGTGACGGTCGGGACGGTCGGGACGGTGGTGTGGTGGGTGGCGGAACCGGCAGCGGGCATGGCGATCCTCGTCAGACGTCATCGGGGCTGCGGAGCACGGCGGCGCGTGCGCGGCCGTCGGGAAGAAAAACCGGAAAGCGTGAACCGGGTGGCGAACCGGTCAGCCGGGGAGCCGACACAGCGCGGCGGCCACGCGGACGAGGTCCACGGCACGGCGGCGGGTCAGCGGCTCCAACGGAGACATGCCGGGATGCAAGCACGCGCCCCGGCACGTGTCAACGGTCCCGTTACCGCACGGCACGGCGGGACTGCCGGACCGGGTCGGGCACGGGACCTTCGGCGCCTCGCGGCGTCACGTGCCCGCCCTCCACCCTGGTACCGGCGGTCCCAGGAAAGCGGGTGCGCTGCCTGACCGGCCGGATTCTCCGCAGGATGACCGCAGGACGCGGGCGGCGGCGCCTTCGGGGCAGAGGGCGAAGCCGTTCGGCAACGGCAACAGAAAGGCGGGCCCTCCACCTTGCTCGTGGACACCTCGACACTGGATTTTGAGTCCAGGGAGAGGAGTCCCAGGTGGGGACCTGTAAATACTCGGCGGAGTTCCGGGCGGACGCGGTGGCGCCGGCCCGTTCGTCGGGCCGGCCCGTCTCGCGCATCGCCGCCGAGCTCGGCGTGAACCACGAGACGCTGCGGCAGTGGATCAGGACCGCGGAGCATGCCGAGCGGCCCGAGGCGGTCGCACAGTCCACGAAGGACGCGGAGATCGCGGCCTTGCGCGAGCAGGTCCGCGAGCTGGAGAGGGAACGCGACATCCTGCGCCGGGCGGCCAAATATTTTGCGGGCGGGACGAACTGGTGAGCCGCTTCGAGTTCGTTGCCGACCGTCGCGACGCCTTCGGCGTGAAGCGGCTGGGCACCGTGCTGAACCTGTCGAGGTCCGGGTTCTGTTCTGTCCCGGGAGGTTGTGGACGGGTGAGCCAGGTCCCGGCTGAGGGATCTTGAACAGGTGAGGGCCTTCCGGTTCGGTGTGGATTGCGACGTCTACACCTGAGCGAAAGGCCCTCGTGTCCCACCGTGATGCACCTCTGACCGAGACCGGACGGCTGCGTCTGGCCCGCTGCGTGGCCGAGGACGGCTGGCCCCTGCGCCGGGCCGCGGAACGCTCCCAGGTCTCGCCGACCACGGCCCAGCGCTGGGCCGACCGCTACCGGACATTCGGCGAGGCCGGCATGCGCGACCGCTCCTCCCGCCCGCACACCAGCCCACGCCGCACCCCGACCCGCACCGAACGCCGGATCATCAAGGTCCGCGTCCTGCGCCGCTGGGGACCGGCCCGCATCGCCCATCTCCTGCGGCTGGTGCCCTCGACCGTGCACCGGGTGCTGACCCGCTTCGGCCTGGCCCGCCTCACCCACCTGGACCGGGCAACGGGCCGGGTCATACGCCGCTACGAACGCGAGCGGCCCGGCGAGCTGGTCCACGTGGACATCAAGAAGCTCGGCAACATCCCCGACGGCGGCGGACACAAAGTCCTGGGCCGCCAGGCCGGCCGCAAAACCCGTTCCGGGACCGGCTACAGCTACCTCCACACCGCCGTCGACGACCACTCCCGCCTCGCCTGCAGCGAGATCCACACGGACCAGAAGAAGGAGACCGCCACCGGCTTCTGGAGCCGGGCCCGGGTGTTCTTCACCCAGGCCGGCATTACCGTCGAACGTGTCCTGACCGACAACGGCTCCTGCTACCGCTCACGCGACTGGCGCGACCTGCTCACCGCGGCCGGGATCGCCCACAAGCGCACCCGTCCCTACCGGCCCCAGACCAACGGCAAGGTCGAACGCTTCAACCGCACCCTGCTCGACGAATGGGCCTACGCCCGCCCCTACCGCAGCGAGCAGGAACGACGCGAAGCGTTCCCCGGCTGGCTGCACACCTACAATCACCACCGCGGACACACCGCACTGAAGGGCCGACCACCCGCCGGCCGCGTCCCCAACCTCACGAGGCAATACACCTAGGCGGCGGCAGCGGCGTTCTAGGCACGCTCTGCACCGGCCGCTGCCGCCCCCTCTGCACGCCGAGCGCGCTCAGTACCGTCACTACGTCTCCCTCTGTGGCATCCGCCACAACCTCAGCGATGCGTCGCAACGGCCCGTCCACCCCCGGTCCTCCGTTTCAGCTGGTCGGAGACGACTTCTTGACCGTCAGCGGCAGCAGCTTCTTGCCGCTCTCGCTCAGTTGTGGCCATGTGTCGAACTGAGGACACACCCCGCAGTCGAAGCAGGGCGTCCACCGGCAGTCCTCGACCTCCGTCTCGTCGAGGGCGTCCTGCCAGTCCTCCCAGAGCCAGTCCTTGTCGAGGCCCGAGTCCAGGTGGTCCCAGGGCAGGACCTCCTCGTAGGAGCGCTCGCGGGTGGTGTACCAGTCGACGTCCACGCCGAAGGGGGCGAGCGCCTTGTCGGCGCAGGCCATCCAGCGGTCGTAGGAGAAGTGCTCGCGCCAGCCGTCGAAGCGGCCGCCGTCGTCGTAGACGGCGCGGATGACGGCGCCGACGCGGCGGTCGCCGCGGGAGAGGAGTCCCTCGACGATGCCGGGCTTGCCGTCGTGGTAGCGGAAGCCGATGGAACGGCCGTACTTCTTGTCGCCGCGGATCTTGTCGCGCAGCTTGGCCAGGCGGGCGTCGGTCTCCTCGGCGGAGAGCTGCGGGGCCCACTGGAAGGGGGTGTGGGGCTTGGGGACGAAGCCGCCGATGGAGACGGTGCAGCGGATGTCGCCGGAGCCGGAGACCTCGCGGCCCTTCTGGATGACGTTCGCCGCCATGTCGGCGATCTGGAGGACGTCGTCGTCGGTCTCGGTGGGCAGGCCGCACATGAAGTACAGCTTCACCTGGCGCCAGCCGTTGCCGTAGGCCGTCGCGACCGTCCGGATCAGGTCGTCCTCCGAGACCATCTTGTTGATGACCTTGCGGATGCGCTCCGAACCGCCCTCGGGGGCGAAGGTGAGGCCGGAGCGGCGGCCGTTGCGGGTCAGTTCGTTGGCCAGGTCGATGTTGAAGGCGTCGACGCGGGTGGAGGGGAGGGAGAGGCCGATCTTGTCCTCGGTGTAGCGGTCGGCCAGGCCCTTGGCGATGTCGCCGATCTCCGAGTGGTCCGCGGACGACAGGGAGAGGAGGCCGACCTCCTCGAAGCCGGTCGCCTTCAGGCCCTTGTCGACCATCTCGCCGATGCCGGTGATGGAGCGCTCGCGCACCGGGCGGGTGATCATGCCGGCCTGGCAGAAGCGGCAGCCACGGGTGCAGCCGCGGAAGATCTCCACCGACATGCGTTCGTGGACGGTCTCGGCGAGCGGGACCAGCGGCTGCTTGGGGTAGGGCCACTCGTCGAGGTCCATGACGGTGTGCTTCGACACGCGCCACGGCACGCCGGAGCGGTTCGGTACGACGCGTCCGATGCGGCCGTCGGGGAGGTACTCGACGTCGTAGAAGCCGGGGACGTAGACACCGCCGGTGCGGGCGAGGCGGAAGAGGAGCTCCTCCCGGCCGCCGGGGCGGCCCTCGGCCTTCCAGGCGCGGACGATCGCGGTGATCTCCAGGACCGCCTGCTCGCCGTCGCCGATCACGGCGCAGTCGATGAAGTCGGCGATCGGCTCCGGGTTGAACGCGGCGTGGCCGCCGGCCAGGACGATCGGGTCGTCGAGGCCGCGGTCCTTGGCCTCCAGGGGGATGCCGGCCAGGTCGAGCGCGGCGAGCATGTTGGTGTAGCCCAGCTCCGTGGAGAAGGAGAGGCCGAAGAGGTCGAAGGCCTTCACCGGTCGGTGGCTGTCCACCGTGAACTGCGGGACCTTGTGCTCCCGCATCAGGGCCTCCAGGTCCGGCCACACGCTGTAGGTGCGCTCGGCGAGGACGCCCTGCTGCTCGTTGAGCACCTCGTAGAGGATCATGACGCCCTGGTTGGGCAGGCCGACCTCGTAGGCGTCCGGGTACATCAGCGCCCAGCGGACGTCGCAGGAGTCCCAGTCCTTGACGGTCGAGTTGAGTTCTCCGCCGACGTACTGGATCGGCTTCTGCACATGCGGGAGCAGAGCTTCGAGCTGCGGGAAAACGGACTCCGCGGCCGCAGCGACTTCGGCAGACATCTCGCGCACCTTCGTGAGCTGGACTGAACTGGCAGGGGTGACCATCTAGCCTAACGCGGTCCCGGGGCGTCACCCGCACGCCGGACGGTCACAGGGCGGCCGTCGCGTCCTTCACGCCGTCCCAGAAGGCGGGCAGCTCGGCCTCCACCCCGGTCGCCCGGCACCGCTCGCGCTCGTGCAGGAGGCCGTAGGTGAAGGTGTCCTCCCCGGCGGCGTGGGCGACCGCGGACAGTTCGCGCAGGGCCGCGCGTGCCATCACGGCGTCCTGGTGCTCGCCGAGCCGGTTCTGCAGCTCCTTCATGGACTTGACCACGGCTTTCGCCGGTTTGCCGAGGGCCGGTACGGCCGCCTCCGCCGCGTACCGGGTGCGCTTGGCCTTCTTGCGGGCCTCGTGCAGCGCCACGTCGCGGTCGGTGCCGGGGTCGGCGTCCAGGGCGTGTGCGATCAGGGCGGAGACCTTGCGGAAGTCCTTGCGGACCGCCTTGGCGAGCACCTTGTGGGGCTTCTCGCCGGCGGCCTCGCGCAGGGGCGGGGTGGTGAGCAGGGTGTCCAGGGTGTCGAGCAGGGTGAGGTAGCGGTGGGAGTCGAGGACGGCGAGGAGCCGGCCGCGGGCGCCGCCGTGCTCGGCGCCGGACCACTTCCGCATCCGCTCGGCGACCGGGCCGTGGACCAGGTCGTGCGGTACGTCCTCGAGGGTGGCCGTCAGCCGTGCGGTGAGCACCTCGCGGTCGCGGTCCTCGCCGAGGACGCCCGCCAGCCATTTCAGCTCGTCCCCGACCGGGTCGGTGACGGAGCGGTCCAGTACGGCGCGGAACGACTTGAGGGTGCTGCGCAGCCTGCGCGTCGCCACCCGCATGCTGTGCACGGCGTCCTGCGCGTCCCGGCGGACGGCCGGGTCGAGGTCGACGATCGCGTCCCGCTGCTCCCGCACATAGGCCAGGACGTGGTCGCCGGCGTTCACCGGCTCCCCGGCGGGCGCGGGGCCCCGGGTCCTGGCCGGGGCCGTCTCGGCGAGTGCGCGGGCCAGCTTGGAGGAGTGGGCGGCGGGGCGCAGGCCGCTCCCGCGCAGCCGTTTCTCCACCTTGTCGAGGAAGGCCGGGTCGCCGCCGTCGGCCAGCTCCACCTCGATCTCGGTCCAGCGGGTGTCGCCGACGCCGCCGCTGAGCCGTTCGGCGTGCACCGTGTCCAGGCCGACCTCGGCGAGCGGCCGGCCCCGCGCGTCGAGGAGGTCGCGCACGTCGCGGTCCGAGCGCAGCCGGACGACAGGGAGCAGTTCGGCGCCGCGGACCCGGGAGCGGACCAGCGCGGCCAGTTCGTCGGGGAGGGTGTCGGAGAGCGGGGCGTGGATCTCCTCGCGCTCGCCCGGGGCGACGGGGAGTTTGAGGTGCCAGCCCGCGTCCGGACCCCCGGTGCGGCGGCGCAGGGTGATGCCGTGGGCGGCGAGGCGCTCGTCGGCGGTGTCGTAGTAGGTGGCGTCGAGGTGGGCGACGCCCCGGTCGGCGACGGTCGCGACGCCGGCCACACCGGTCAGGTCGGGGAGGCCGCCGCTGTCGCCGTCGGACTCGTACTTCCGCTCGATCTCACGCTTGGTGTCCGCCATGGGGCGTACGTACCCGGCATCGGCCGCCGATCACCTCCTGGCGGGGAGGCGACCGGCGGCGCTAGGCCGACATGGGCCGCTGCACGGTGATGGACTGGAGCAGGCCGACGGCCATCCACACCGAGAACATGGAGGAGCCGCCGTAGGAGACGAAGGGGAGGGGCAGGCCGGTCACCGGCATGATGCCGAGGGTCATCCCGATGTTCTCGAACGACTGGAAGGCGAACCAGGCGACGATCCCGGCGGCGACGATCGTGCCGTAGAGGTCGGGGGTGTCGCGGGCGATGCGGCAGGCACGCCACAGGATGACGCCCAGGAGCAGGATGATGAACCCCGCGCCGACGAAGCCCAGTTCCTCGCCGGCGACCGTGAAGACGAAGTCCGTCTGCTGCTCGGGGACGAACTGGCCGGTGGTCTGCGACCCGTGGAAGAGGCCGGAGCCGGTGAGGCCGCCGGAACCGATGGCGATGCGGGCCTGGTTGGTGTTGTAGCCGACGCCCGCCGGGTCCAGTTCGGGGTTGGCGAAGGCGGCGAAGCGGTTGATCTGGTACTCGTCCAGGATGCCGAGCTGCCACACCGCGAGGGCGCCGGCCGTGCCCGCGCCGATCAGGCCGAACACCCAGCGGTTGGAGGCGCCGGAGGCGAGCAGCACGCCCAGCACGATGATGACCATGACCATGACCGACCCGAGGTCGGGCATGAGCATCACGATCAGCATGGGGACGACGGCGAGGCCGAGCGCCTGGAGCACCGTGCGGTGGTCGGGGTGCTGCTTGTCGCCCGCGTCGACGCGGGTGGCCAGCAGCATCGCCATGCCCAGGATGATGGTGAGCTTGACGAACTCCGAGGGCTGCAGGGAGAAGCCGCCGGGGAGCTTGATCCAGGAGTGGGCGCCGTTGATGGTGGAGCCCAGCGGGGTGAGCACCAGCAGGATCAGGAACACGGAGGCGCCGTACAGCAGCGGCACGGCCGTGCGCAGCGTGCGGTGGCCGATCCAGACTATGGCGACCATCAGGGCGAGGCCGATGCCGGTGTTGAGCAGGTGGCGGAGCAGGAAGTAGTACGGGTCGCCCTGGTTGAGCTCGGTGCGGTTGCGGGTGGCCGAGTAGACCAGCAGGGTGCCGAGCAGGGACAGGGCGCCGGCGGCCAGCAGTATCGGCCAGTCCAGTCGGCGGGCCACCGAGTCGCGGGCGAAGACGCGGGTCCAGCCCGCGCGCTCGGGTCCGTAGCCGGAGACCTGGAAGCTGTTGACCCCGGTCATGTGAGCCTCCTGCGCGTCCTGCGCCCGCGGTCGCCCGGGCAGCCGCCGCGCCGTCGGCGGCGGGTCTGGCGGTTGCCGGTGTCCTGGTCGGCGACGGTCGCGCCCTGCTCGGTGCCGTCGAGCGGGGCGTACTCGTCCTCCTCGGTGGCCTGCTGGTCCTTGACCGGGTCGTCGGAGATCTTCGGGGCGGCGATGGTGCCGTCCGACTTGACCTTCGGCAGGCTCTTCTGCGGTGTGGGGAGCAGCGCCTTCTTCTGGTCGATCTCGCCGTCGTCGGAGACGCCGTACAGGGCGTCGTATATGTTGCGGACGGCCGGGCCGGAGGCGCCGGAGCCGGTGCCGCCCTGGGAGATCGTCATGACGATCGCGTAGTCCTCGGTGTACGTGGCGAACCAGGACGTGGTCTGCTTGCCGTGGACCTCCGCGGTACCGGTCTTGGCGTGCATCGGGATCTCGTCCTGCGGCCAGCCCTGGAACCGCCAGGCGGCCGTTCCGTTGGTGGCGACGCCCGCGAGAGCGGCGTCCATCTTGTCGAGGGTGTCCTTGCTTATCGGCAGCTTGCCGTGCGACTTGGGCTCGATCTCCTCGACGTCCTTGCCGTCGGCGCTGATGACGGCCTTGCCGACGGAGGGGTCGTAGAGGGTGCCGCCGTTGGAGATGGCGGCGTAGATGGTGGCCATCTGGATGGGGGTGACGAGGGTGTCGCCCTGGCCGATGGAGTAGTTGATGGCGTCACCGGCGCGCATCTTGTTGCCTTCGAGGCAGTTCTCGTACGCGATCTTCTCCACGTACGAGCCGTCCTTCTTGCCGGTCTTGCACCAGGCGTCCTTGTTGGCCTCCCAGTACTCCTGCTTCCACTGGCGGTCGGGGACGCGGCCGGTGACCTCGTTGGGGAGGTCGATGCCGGTCTCCTCGCCGAGGCCGAACTGGTGGGCGGCCTTGTAGAAGTAGTCGTTGGCGTTCTTGCCGTCCATGCCGCCGTCCTTCTTCCACTCCTGGTGCGCGAGGCGGTAGAAGACGGTGTCGCAGGAGACCTCGAGGGCGCGGCCGAGGTCGATCGAGCCGTAGTTGGCGGACTCGAAGTTCTTGAAGACCTGGCCGCCGACCGAGTAGGAGCTGGAGCAGTCGTAGCCGCCGTCGAAGTCGTAGCCGGCCTCGACGGCGGCGGAGGTGGAGACCACCTTGAAGACGGAGCCGGGGGCGGCCTGGCCCTGGATGGCCCGGTTGAGCAGCGGGTAGTTGGAGTTCTTCCCGGTGAGCTTCTTGTAGTCGGCGGCGGAGATGCCGCCGACCCAGGCGTTGGGGTCGTAGGTCGGGTTGGAGGCCATGGCGACGACGCGGCCGGTCTTGGCCTCCATCACCACGACCGCGCCGGAGTCGGCCTTGTAGTTGGTGCCGGTGTTGCGGTCGTACTCCTTGCGGGCGGCCTTCATCGCCTCGTTCAGCTCGTACTCGGCGATGCGCTGGACGCGGGCGTCGATGCTGGTGACCAGGTTGTCGCCGGGCTGGGCGGCGTCGGACTCCGCCTCGCCGATGACCCGGCCGAGGTTGTCGACCTCGTAGCGGGTGACGCCGGCCTTGCCGCGCAGTGCCTTGTCGTACTGGCGCTCCAGGCCGCTGCGGCCGACCTGGTCGGAGCGCAGGAAGGGCGAGTCGGTGTCCTGGGCCTGCTGGATCTCGTCGTCGGTGACCGGGGAGAGGTAGCCGAGGACCTGGGCGGTGTTGGCCTGGCCCGGCGCGGTGTAGCGGCGTACGGCCTGGGGCTCGGCGGTGATGCCGGGGAACTCCTCGGAGCGCTCGCGGATCTGGAGGGCCTGCTTGGCGGTGGCCTCGTCGGTGATGGGGATGGGCTGGTAGGGCGAGCCGTTCCAGCAGGGCTGGGGGGTCTCGGCGTCGCAGAGGCGGACCTTCTCCATGACGTCCTTGGGCTGCATGCCCAGGACCCCGGCGAGCTTGGTGAGGACGGCTTCGCCGTCGTCCTTCATCTTCAGCAGGTCGGTGCGGGAGGCGGAGACGACCAGGCGGGTCTCGTTGTCCGCGAGGGCCACGCCGCGGGCGTCCAGGATGGAGCCGCGGACGGCGGGCTGGACGACCTGCTGCACGTGGTTGCCGGAGGCTTCCTTGGCGTAGGCGTCGCCCTCGCGGATCTGGAGGTACCAGAGCCGGCCGCCGAGGGTGCACAGGAGGGAGAGCACGAGGACTTGGATGACGATGAGCCGGGTCTGGACGCGTGTGCTCCGACCGGTCTCGGGGATGTTGGTCACTGCGGTTGCCGCCCCCTCTCAGTGCGCCGACGTGTGTGCGCGTACGGATGATGAACGGTCGGGCTGTGCGGTCGCGTTCCGTCTCGGCACACCCGTTCGAGTGAACTCGCCCGCTCCGGCCGCGGCTTGGCCCCGGCCCGTCCGGTGGTGCGTCCGGCTCGCCGCCGCCTGGCCCCGGCCCGTCCGGTGATGCGTCCGGCTCGCCGCCGCCTGGCCCCGGCCCGTCCGGTGATGTGTCCGGTTCACAGCCGCTTGACCCCCTTGATGCGTCCGGCGCGGGCGACCCGGGCCCGGGCCGCCTTCAGCCGCAGGCCGTTCTTCTGGCCGCCGACGCGCAGGCCGGTGCCGCCGGCGAGCCAGCCGGAGGAGATGTCGGTGGTCTGGGCGGCGGAGCCGGTGTCGGCGAGCGGGTCGTTCTCCGCGCGCCGGGCCAGGGCCATGATCCCGGGGACCACGAACGGGGCGAGCAGCAGGTCGTAGAGGGCGGCGGTGAACAGCAGTCCGCCCAGGCCGACATGGCGGGCGGCGGTGTCGCCGACCAGGGCACCCACCCCGGCGTAGAGCAGCGTGGAGCCGACGGCGGCGACGACCACGACGGCCATCGGACCGGTGGCGGACTTCAGTCGGCCGTTGTCGGGCCGGGCGAGGCCGGCCAGGTAGCCGATGACGCACAGCACGAGGGCGTAGCGCCCGGCGGCGTGGTCGGCGGGCGGGGCGAGGTCGGCGAGCAGGCCGGCGCCGAAGCCGACCAGGGCGCCGCCGGTGTGGCCGTAGACCAGGGCGAGGCCGAGGACGGTGAGCAGCAGCAGGTCGGGGACGGCGCCGGGCAGGTGGAGCCGGGCCAGCACGCTGACCTGGATCACCAGGGCGACGACGACCAGGGGGGCGGACAGCAGGATGCGGTTGACGCGCATGGGACTCGTGGCTCCTACTGCTCGGACTGGAACTGGCCGTCGGCGGGCGCCTCGGCGGACGGCGTCACGGTCACCGTCACGGTGGGCGTGGGGGTCGGCTTCGGCTTGTCGGGGAGCACTGTGTCGCGGGGGTCCTTCTTCGGGGCCTGGACGACGACACCGACGATGTCGAGCTTGGTGAAGCTGACGTACGGCGTGACGTAGAGGGTGCGGGTCAGGTCGCCGCCGGAGGGGTCGACGCGGGAGACGACACCGACGGGGACGCCGGGCACGAAGGGCTTGTCGCCCTGGGAGCCGAAGGTGACCAGACGGTCGCCCTTCTTCACCTCGGCCTTGCCGTTGAGCAGTTCGACGCGGAGCGGACGGTCGCCCTGGCCGGAGGCGAAGCCGAGTTCGTCGCCGTTCTCCATGCGGGTGCCGACGGTGAAGTCGGGGTCGCTGGCGAGCAGCACGGTGGAGGAGCCGGGGCCGACCGTGGTGACGCGGCCGACCAGGCCGTCGCCGTTGAGGACGGTCATGTCCCGCTCGATGCCGTCCTCGGCGCCGACGTCCAGGGTGACGGTCCAGGAGAAGCCCTGGGCCGCTCCTATGCCGATGACCTGGGCACCCTTGATGCCGTACTGGCCCTCCCCGGCGGTCTTGAGCATCTTGTCGAGCTGCGCCAGGCGGCTGCGGGCGCGGTCGTCGCTGCCGAGCTTCGCCTTCAGGGCCGCGTTCTCCTGCTCCAGCCGCGCGAGCCGGTCGTGCCGGTCACCGGAGTCACGGATCGCGGAGATCGCGTTGCCGACGGGGTCCACGGCGGACGACACCCCGCTCTCGATCGGGCCGAAGACGGTGGCCGCGGCCTGCCGGGCACCGTCGACCGGGGAATCCTCCCCGCCGCGGATGTCCACCGTGATCAGCGCGAACGCGACGGCGATCAGCAGCACCAGGAGCAGCCGGCTCTCTTTCGTGTCCCTCACGTGCGGCGGCCGTGCCTTCCTCGTCGGAATTCGGGAATTCGTCGGCGGTGCGTAGGCGGTGCACAGGTCATGCCTGGGCGATACGCAACCGGTACGTCAGTGGTTCTTCTGTTGTGCGGCGATGGCACCCGGCCCGCCCGGCGGCGGGCGCAACGGGTGTTCCCATGTCTCTATATCAACGATCCGCCGCACGAGAGGAGATCGTCTCGTACGGCGGGACCGAAGCGTCACGTCATCTGCGGGGCTGGGCGTCCAGCACCTGCTGGAGCGCCTCGAACTCCTCGACGCACTTGCCGGAGCCGAGCGCCACGCTGTCCAGCGGGTCCTCGGCGATGTGGATCGGCATGCCGGTCTCCCGGCGCAGCCGCTCGTCGAGTCCGCGCAGCAGCGCGCCGCCGCCGGTCAGGACGATACCCCGGTCCATGATGTCGCCGGACAGCTCCGGCGGACACTTGTCGAGGGTGGTCTTGACGGCGTCGACGATGGCGTTGACCGGTTCCTCGATCGCCTTGCGCACTTCGGCGGCGGAGATGACGACGGTCTTGGGCAGTCCGGAGACCAGGTCCCGGCCGCGGATTTCGGTGTGCTCGTCGGTGTCGAGGTCGTACGCCGAGCCGATCGTGATCTTGATCTGTTCGGCCGTCCGCTCACCCAGCAGCAGGGAGTACTCCTTCTTGATGTGCTGGATGATGGCGTTGTCCAGTTCGTCGCCCGCGACGCGGATGGACTGGGCGGTGACGATGCCGCCGAGGGAGATGACCGCGACCTCCGTGGTGCCGCCGCCGATGTCGACCACCATGTTGCCCGTGGCCTCGTGGACCGGCAGGCCGGAGCCGATGGCCGCGGCCATGGGCTCCTCGATGATGTGCACCTGGCGGGCGCCGGCCTGGGACGACGCCTCGATGACGGCACGGCGCTCGACGCCGGTGATGCCCGAGGGCACACAGACGACGACGCGCGGACGAGCCAGATAGCGCCGCTTGTGGATCTTCAGGATGAAGTAGCGGAGCATGCGCTCGGTGATCTCGAAGTCGGCGATCACACCGTCCTTCAGCGGTCGCACGGCAACGATGTTGCCGGGCGTGCGCCCGATCATCTTCTTCGCTTCGGCACCGACCGCCAGAATGCCGCCGGTGTTGGTGTTGATGGCGACGACGGACGGCTCGTTGAGTACGATCCCGCGACCCCTGACGTACACCAGCGTGTTGGCGGTCCCGAGGTCGACAGCCATGTCACGGCCGATGAACGACATTGAGTTCCCCATCAGGATTCGACTGGCCTTCCCAAGAGCTTTCGAGAGCTTTTCAGGTCGGCGAAGTGGGTGCAGTGGCGTGAAGGCTTCCATCGTAGACGCGCTTTCGCGAGCACTGCGCGAGGGTCTTCGCCATTGTCAGCAGATCACGTACTGCCTCGCTTGTGGAGACGGGCCGACGGAGGCAAACGTTCCCCCGATCGGCACGCATATGTCACAGGGCGGTCGCTTTTGCACGACCGCCCTGGTCAGGTGGGCCATTTGGCTGACACACCGTCAGGAAAAAGGGAACGGTCGGTTCAGTCGCGGCCCGGGAAGAAGATCTTCAGCTCGCGCTCGGCGGACTCCTCGGAGTCGGAGGCGTGGATCAGGTTCTCCCGGACGATCACGCCGTAGTCACCGCGGATGGAGCCGGCCGCCGCGGCGATCGGGTCGGTGGGGCCGGCCAGGGCGCGCACGCCCTCGATGACCCGCTCGCCCTCGACGATCATCGCGACGACCGGGCCGGAGGCCATGAACTCCACGAGCGGCTCGTAGAACGGCTTGCCCTTGTGCTCGCCGTAGTGCTGCTCCAGGGTCTCCTGGTCCAGGGTCCGCAGTTCCAGCGCGGTGATCCGCCAGCCGGCCTTGCGCTCGATACGGCTGATGATCTCGCCGATCAGGCCACGACGGACGGCGTCGGGCTTGAGGAGGACGAGGGTGCGCTGGGTCACTGCGGGCTCCTTGGAAGGTGAGGTCGTGCGGGTGGGGACTGAGATTACCGGGCGCGCGGGAGCGCCCGTCACGCAGCGTCAGCCTCAGACGCGGACCCGGGGGCCGGGCGGCCTCCGGTCCCACGCGGACCCGGGGCCGGGCGGCCTCCGGTCCCACGCGGACCCGGGGCCGGGCGACGGCAACGTCCCCACGGACCTGGGGGTCGGACGGCTCCGACCCCCACACGGACCCGGCAGTCAGACGGCTCCGACCCCCACACGGACCCGAAGGTCAGACAGCACCGTCCCCCACGCACCCGAAACCCGGACAGCACCGCCCCCGCACGGCCCCGGCCCCCCAGGTGGCACCGCCCCCGCACGGCCCCGGCCCCGGCCCCGGCCCCGGAGGTCAGGCCGCGTCGGCCTGTGCCGCGAACCTCGCCTTCGCCTCGTCGATCTTCCTGCCGTAGTGCACCGACGCCCACCACAGGCCGGCGAAGACGACCCCGAGGACGTACATCATCGGGACGACGAGCCCGGACGCGATCAGGGCGATCTGCAGGGCCCAGCCGAGGACGACGCCGCCGGGGCGGGTGACCACGCCGCACAGCACCACGCACAGGAACATCGCGATGCCGCTGACCGTCCACACCGCGCCCATGGTGAGGCCGGGGTCCTTCATGGCGACCAGCCCGGCGAAGCCGATCACGAGGAACTCGCCGATCAGGGTCGAGGAGCAGAGGGTACGCACGGGATGTCAGCCCCTTCCCAGCAGCAGTCGGGCCTCGCCGACGGTGATGACGGAACCGGTGACGAGGACGCCGCCGCCGGCGAACTCGCCCTCCTCCTCGGCCAGCGTGATCGCGGCCTCCAGCGCGTCCGGCAGCCGCGGCTCGACCTGGACGCGGTCGTCGCCGAACACCTCGACGGCGACGGCCGCCAGCGCGTCGGCGTCCATCGCCCGGTGGCTGGAGTTCTGGGTGACGACGACCTCCGCGAAGATCGGCTCGAAGGCCTCCAGGAGCCCCCGGACGTTCTTGTCGCCGCTCGCGCCGACCACGCCGATCAGCCGGCTGAAGTCGAACGCCTCCCCCACCGCCTCGGCGGTGGCGCGGGCGCCGGCCGGGTTGTGGGCGGCGTCCAGCACGACGGTCGGGGAGGTCCGTACGACCTCCAGGCGGCCCGGCGAGGCGACGGCGGCGAACGCCTTGCGGACGGTGTCGATGTCCAGCGGGTCGGGGCGCTGGGCGCCCACGCCGAAGAACGCCTCGACGGCGGCGAGCGCGACGGCGGCGTTGTGCGCCTGGTAGGCGCCGTGCAGCGGCAGGTACACGTCGGTGTACTCGCCGCCCAGGCCGCGCAGGGTGAGCAGCTGTCCGCCGACGGCGACCCGGCGGGAGACGACGCCGAACTCCAGGCCCTCGCGGGCCACCGTGGCGTCCACGTCCACGGCCTTCTTCAGCAGGACCTGGGCCGCGTCCACCGGCTGCTGGGCCAGGATCACGGTGGCGTCCTGCTTGATGATCCCGGACTTCTCGCCGGCGATCTCGGCGGTGGTGTTCCCGAGCCGGTCGGTGTGGTCGAGGTCGATCGGGGTGACGACGGCGACGTCCCCGTCGATGACGTTGGTGGCGTCCCAGCTGCCGCCCATGCCGACCTCGACGACGGCGACGTCGACGGGGGCGTCCGCGAAGGCGGCGTACGCCATGCCGGTGAGCACCTCGAAGAAGGAGAGGCGGTACTCCTGCCGCGCGTCGACCATCTCGACGTACGGCTTGAGGTCCCGGTACGTCTCGATGAAGCGCTCGGCGCTGACCGGGGCGCCGTCCAGGCTGATCCGCTCGGTGACCGACTGGACGTGCGGCGAGGTGTACCGGCCGGTGCGCAGCTCGAAGGCGCCGAGCAGGGCCTCGACCATGCGGGCGGTGGAGGTCTTGCCGTTGGTGCCGGTGATGTGGATCGACGGGTACGAGCGCTGGGGCTCGCCCAGGACGTCCATCAGGGCGGCGATCCGGGTGACGGACGGCTCCAGCTTGGTCTCGCCCCAGCGGGTGGCCAGCTCCGCCTCGACCTCGCGCAGCGCCTTGTCGACCTCGGGGTCCTCGGGGCGGGCGGGGACGTCGGCCTGCGGGGGGCCGCCCTGGGTGCGCAGAGTGCGGCTGCCGGCCTCGATCACGGCGAGGTCGGGGTCGCGGGTGGTCTCCGCGTCGATGATCTCGTCGAAGGAGTCGAGGGGGTCGGGCTGGGCGTCGGCGGGGTTGTCGCTCACAGGGCCCAGTCTACGAGTGCGCCCCCGGGGGCGCGGCGGCTGGCCTTCGCGGGCGAGCGCGGGTGTTGTGGCTGGTCGCGCGGTTCCCCGCGCCCGCACGGAGTCCCCGGCGCCGGGAAGGCGCCGGGGACCCCGTGGGGGGGGGAGCGCCTTACGCCTGCGGCAACCGGTCCAGCTGGGCCTGGATGCGGGTCAGGTCCTCCTCCGCCTTGGCCAGCCGGCCGCGGATCTTGTCGACCACGTGGTCCGGGGCCTTGGCCAGGAACGCCTCGTTGCCGAGCTTGGCGGTGGCCTGGGCCTTCTCCTTCTCGGCGGCGGCGAGGTCCTTGGCGAGGCGCTTGCGCTCCGCCGCCACGTCGATCGCGCCGGAGAGGTCGAGGGCGACCTCCACACCCGCCACCGGCAGGGTCGCCGTCGCCGTGAAGGAGTCGCCCTCCGGCTGGAGGCGCAGCAGCTGGCGGACGGCCGGCTCGTGCGGGGCGAGGGCCGTGCCCTCCAGGGTGAGGCGGGCCGGGACCCGCTGGCCGGGCTGGAGGCCCTGGTCGGCGCGGAAGCGGCGGACCTCGGTGATGACGGACCGGACCAGCTCGATCTCGCGCTCGGCGGCCTCGTCGCGGAAGCCGCTGTCGGTGGGCCACTCGGCGATGACGACCGACTCGCCACCGGTCAGCGTCGTCCACAGTTCCTCGGTGACGAACGGGACGACCGGGTGCAGCAGCCTGAGCGTGACGTCGAGGACCTCGCCGAGGACGCGCTTGCTGACCTCGGCCGCGGCCCCGCCCGCCTGGAACGTGGTCTTGGACAGCTCGACGTACCAGTCGAAGACCTCGTCCCACGCGAAGTGGTAGAGGGCGTCGGAGAGCTTGGCGAACTGGTAGTCCTCGTAGTACGCGTCCACGGCGGCGACCGTGCGGTTCAGCCGGGACAGGATCCAGCGGTCGGTGGACGACAGCTCGGACGCCTCCGGCAGCGGGCCCTCGACCGTGGCGCCGTTCATCAGCGCGAAGCGCGTGGCGTTCCAGATCTTGTTGGCGAAGTTGCGGGACGCCTGGACCCAGTCCTCGCCGATCGGCACGTCGGTGCCGGGGTTGGCGCCGCGGGCCAGGGTGAAGCGGACGGCGTCGGAGCCGTACTTGTCCATCCAGTCCAGCGGATTGACGGTGTTGCCGAACGACTTCGACATCTTCTTGCCGTGCTCGTCCCGGACCATCCCGTGGAACGCGATGGTCCGGAAGGGGGCCTCGCCGTCCATCGCGTACAGGCCGAACATCATCATCCGGGCGACCCAGAAGAACATCAGGTCGTACCCGGTGACCAGGACGGAGTTCGGATAGAACTTCGCGAGGTCCTCGGTCCGCTCCGGCCAGCCGAGCGTGGAGAACGGCCAGAGGCCGGAGGAGAACCAGGTGTCGAGGACGTCGGTGTCCTGCTCCCATCCCGCACCGCTCGGCGGCTGCTCGTCGGGGCCGACGCAGACGGTCTCGCCGTCGGGGCCGTGCCAGACCGGGATGCGGTGGCCCCACCACAGCTGGCGCGAGATGCACCAGTCGTTGAGGTTGTCGACCCAGTCGAAGTAGCGCTGCGACAGATCGGCGGGGTGGATGTCCACCCGTCCGTCGCGGACCGCGTCGCCGGCCGCCTTCGCGAGCGTCTCGACCTTCACCCACCACTGCAGCGACAGCCGCGGCTCCAGCGTCGTCTTGCACCGCGAGCAGTGCCCGACCGAGTGCACGTACGGCCGCTTCTCGGCGACGATCCGGCCTTCGGCCCGCATCGCGGCGACGATCGCCGAACGCGCCTCGAAGCGGTCGAGTCCCTCGAAGGGGCCGTGGGCGGTGATGACGCCGCGCTCGTCCAGGACCTCGATCGACTCCAGGTCGTGGCGCCGGCCGATGGCGAAGTCGTTCGGGTCGTGCGCGGGCGTCACCTTGACGGCGCCGGTGCCGAACTCCGGGTCGACGTGGGTGTCCGCGACGACGGGGATCGTCCGCCCGGTCAGCGGGAGCTTGATCCGCCTGCCGATGAGGTGCGCGTAGCGCTCGTCGTCCGGGTGGACGGCGACCGCGGTGTCACCCAGCATCGTCTCGGCGCGGGTGGTCGCGACGACGACGGTGTCCTCCCCGTCGCCGTACCGCATGGAGACCAGCTCGCCGTCGTCGTCCTGGTAGTCGACCTCGATGTCCGAGATCGCCGTCAGGCAGCGCGGGCACCAGTTGATGATGCGCTCGGCGCGGTAGATGAGGCCGTCGTCGAACATCTTCTTGAAGACGGTCTGGACGGCGCGGGAGAGTCCCTCGTCCATGGTGAAGCGGTCGCGGTCCCAGGCGACGCCGTCACCCAGGCGCCGCATCTGGCCGGCGATCTGCCCGCCGGACTCGGCCTTCCACTGCCACACCCGCTCGACGAACGCCTCGCGACCGAGGTCGTGACGGGACTTGCCCTCCTTGGCCAGCTCCCGCTCGACGACGTTCTGGGTGGCGATACCGGCGTGGTCCATGCCGGGCTGCCAGAGCGTCTCGTAGCCCTGCATGCGCTTGCGGCGGGTGAGGGCGTCGATCAGCGTGTGCTCGAAGGCGTGGCCCAGGTGGAGCGAGCCGGTGACGTTCGGCGGCGGGATGACGATGGTGTACGGGGGCTTCTCGCTCTTGGCGTCGGCGGTGAAGTAGCCCCGTTCCACCCAGCGCTCGTACAGCTTCCCCTCTACGTCGGCCGGCGTGTACTGGGTCGGCAGATCGGTCGTGGGCGCTGATTGCGGCTGCTGAGTGTTCTCGGTCACCGGGCCAGTTTAGAGGTGTCGCGACCGAGTCCCGAAACCCGTTTCGTTTGTAACGGTGCGATCCCCGGTGCCCTGCGCGGACGGCTCCTGGGCCAGGATGTCGGGAACGCGTGAACATCTGGAGGGGAACCCAGAGATGAGTGAGAACCAGCCGGGTCCGTACGGCGGGCAGCAGCCCCCGCACCCCGGTCAGCAGCCCGGTCCGTACGGGCAGCCGGGGCCGTACGGCCCGCCGCAGCCGCCCCGGGCACCGCAGCCCGGCTACGGCTACCCCCAGCAGCCGGCCACCCCTCCGCAGGTCCCGCCGGGCCCGCCCCAGCCGCAGCCCGGTTACGGCTACCCGCCGCCGCCCCCGCAGGGACCGCCGCCGCAGCCGCCGTACGGACAGCAGGGCGGCCCCTACGGACAGCAGCCGCCGTACGGACAGCAGCCGCCGCCGTACGGACAGCAGGGCGGTCCCTACGGACAGCAGCCGCCGTACGGGCAGGCTCCCTACGGGGTTCCGCAGCCCCCGCCGCCGGCCGGCGGCGGGAAGAAGGCCGGGCTGATAGTCGGCGCGGTCGCGGTGGCCGCGGCGATCGGGGTGGGCCTGTACTTCGTCTTCGGCGCGGGCGGCGGTTCCGGTTCCGTGGCGGACGACGGAGCGCACAAGCTGACGGCGCCGGAGACCGTGCTGGACGGCGAGTACAAGATCCTGTCCGACAGCGGTACCGGGAGCTCCGACACCACGGAGGACTTCGCGAGCGGCGTCAGGAACGGTACGTCCGTGGTCGGCGTGTACTCGACCATGGACCTGGACAGCTACGACCCGAGCGACCCCGGTTCGCTGTCGACCGATTTCTCGACGCTCATGCTGATCGGTGTCTACGGGGAGATCGACGACCCCGAGGCAGCCCTGGACAACTTCTTCTCGAAGGCGCGGAAGTCGTCCTCGGAGGACTCCTCCGGCAGCGGCACCACCACGCCCGAACTCGTCGGTGAGCCCGAGGCCGTGGACATCGACGGCGCCCTCATGAAGTGCCAGCAGGCCACGGGCCTCAACCCGATCAGCGAGGAGGAGACCTCCGACTGGTTCTGCGCCTGGGCGGACCACAGCACGATCGCGATGGTGTCGCCGGGCTCGGCCGAGGCCGGCATGAGCAAGGACGAGGTCGTGGACATCACCAAGAGGCTCCGCGCGGAGGTCCGCGTCGCCTCGTGACCGGCGGACGGACACGGATGTGACGAGGGGCCCCGGCCGGACGGCCGGGGCCCCTCGTCACATCCGTGTGGCGGCTACGCCGACTTCTGCTCGCCGGGGCCGCGTCCGCCGCGCGAGTCCCGGGGGATCAGCGTCGGGTTGACGTTGGAGAGGACCACGTCGGCCGTGATGACGACCCGGGCGACGTCCTTGCGGGACGGCACCTCGTACATCACGCCCTGGAGGACCTCCTCCATGATGGCGCGCAGGCCGCGGGCGCCGGTCTGGCGCAGGATCGCCTGGTCGGCGATGGCCTCCAGCGCCTCGCGCTCGAAGTCCAGCTCCACGCCGTCGAGTTCGAACAGGCGCTGGTACTGCTTGACCAGCGCGTTGCGCGGCTCGACCAGGATCTGGAGCAGGGCCTCGCGGTCGAGGTTGTGCACGGAGGTGAGCACCGGAAGCCGGCCGATGAACTCGGGGATCATGCCGAACTTGACCAGGTCCTCCGGCATGACCTCCTGGAAGTGGTCCTGCGACTCGCGCTCCCGCTTGGAACGGATCTGCGCGCCGAAGCCGATGCCCTTGGCGCCGGCCCGGGCCTCGATGATCTTCTCCAGGCCCGCGAAGGCACCGCCCACGATGAACAGCACGTTCGTCGTGTCGATCTGGATGAACTCCTGGTGGGGGTGTTTGCGGCCGCCCTGCGGCGGCACCGAGGCCGTCGTGCCCTCGAGGATCTTGAGCAGCGCCTGCTGGACGCCCTCGCCGCTCACGTCGCGCGTGATCGACGGGTTCTCGCTCTTGCGCGCGACCTTGTCGATCTCGTCGATGTAGATGATCCCGGTCTCGGCCTTCTTGACGTCGTAGTCGGCCGCCTGGATCAGCTTCAGCAGGATGTTCTCGACGTCCTCGCCGACGTAGCCCGCCTCGGTGAGCGCCGTGGCGTCGGCGATCGCGAACGGGACGTTCAGCATGCGCGCCAGCGTCTGCGCCAGCAGGGTCTTGCCGGAGCCCGTGGGGCCCAGCAGCAGGATGTTGGACTTCGCCAACTCGATGGCGTCCTCGCGGCCTTGGGCACCGCCGTTCTCACCGGCCTGGACCCGCTTGTAGTGGTTGTACACCGCGACGGAGAGCGCCTTCTTGGCGGCCTCCTGGCCGACCACGTACCCCTCGAGGAACTCGTAGATCTCGCGGGGCTTGGGGAGCTCCTCCCAGCGGACCTCGCTGGTCTCGGCCAGCTCCTCCTCGATGATCTCGTTGCAGAGGTCGATGCACTCGTCGCAGATGTACACACCGGGCCCTGCGATGAGCTTCTTGACCTGCTTCTGGCTCTTGCCGCAGAACGAGCACTTGAGCAGATCGCCGCCGTCACCGATGCGTGCCACGGTGTGCTTCCCCTTCGCCTGGGAGACTCCTGGACGCCGAGGTCCAGCGGACTCCTGGTGCTGCCTTATGTCGACGGTACCTTGCCTGGGCCCCCGTCCGGGCCCCCCTTGGCACGGTTCGCGTTGACGTGACCCGCGCCGGACCATGCCAAGGGGCGGCAGACGATACAGCCTCTTGCCTCAGCTCGCCTCAGCGGAGGGAGGAGTTGTCCATCTTCCGGGTGGTGATGATCTGGTCGATCAGACCGTAGGAGAGCGCGTCCTCGGCCGTGAGAATCTTGTCGCGCTCGATGTCCTCGCGGATCTTGTCGATCTCCTGGGTGGAGTGCTTGGCCAGCATCTCCTCCAGCTGCGTGCGCATCCGCAGGATCTCGTTGGCGGCGATCTCCAGGTCGGAGACCTGGCCGCGGCCGGTCTCGCTGTACGGCTGGTGAATCAGCACGCGGGCGTTGGGCAGCGCCATGCGCTTGCCGGGGGTGCCGGCGGCGAGCAGGACGGCGGCGGCGGAGGCCGCCTGGCCCATGCAGACCGTCTGGATGTCCGGCTTCACGTACTGCATCGTGTCGTAGATGGCCGTCAGGGCCGTGAAGGAGCCGCCGGGGCTGTTGATGTAGATCGAGATGTCCCGGTCGGGGTCCATCGACTCCAGGCACAGCAGCTGCGCCATGACGTCGTTGGCGGAGGCGTCGTCGATCTGGACGCCGAGGAAGATCACCCGCTCCTCGAAGAGCTTCGCGTACGGGTCGTACTCGCGCACGCCCTGGGAGGTGCGCTCGACGAAGCGGGGGATGACGTAGCGGGACTCGGCCGTGGGGCCGGTGTACTCGGCGCGGGTGCGGTCGTACAGGCCGCTGCCGGGGATGTCGTTCACAGTGTCTCCTGGAAAGAGGCTGAGGCGGTCGGCTGGGGGCGAAAAGGGGGCTCAGGCGCCCGTGCCGCCGCCGCCCGGCATGCCCGCGGCCGTGGCGATGACGTCGTCGATGAGGCCGTACTCCTTGGCCTCGAAGGCGTCGAACCAGCGGTCGCGGTCCGAGTCGCGGGTGATCTGCTCGACCGTCTGGCCGGTGTGCTGAGCCGTGAGCTCGGCCATGCGCTTCTTCGTGTGCAGCAGCCGCTCCGCGTGGATCTTGATGTCCGAGGCGGAGCCGGCCAGGCCGGCGGAGGGCTGGTGGATCAGGATCTCGGCGTTCGGGAGCGCGAAGCGCTTGCCGGGCGTGCCCGCGCTGAGCAGGAACTGACCCATCGAGGCCGCGAGGCCCATGGCGATGGTCACCACGTCGTTCTTGATGTACTGCATGGTGTCGTAGATCGCCATGCCGGCCGTGATCGAACCGCCCGGGCTGTTGATGTACAGGTAAATGTCCTTGTCCGGGTCGGAGGCAAGGAGCAGCAGCTGTGCGGTGATCTTGTTCGCGATGTCGTCGTCGACCGGCTGGCCGAGGAAGATGATCCGCTCGCCGAGCAGCCGGTTGTAGACCTGGTCGCCGAGGCCACCACCGATGGAGGGCTCGCCGGCGGCTGAGGGCATCAGATTCGTCACGTATCCACCTGCTCGTCTTACGACGGCGCCGGGCCGTCTCACGTTTCCCTGCGGGGCTGGAGCCGTCTTCGGGGACTCCACTGCCCTCGTATTCATGGACCCTAACGCGCGGGTCCCTTCGGGGAATCCCGCGAAGTGGGGTGTTCGCCGGGGGCGTAGCGCCGCGGTGACTTCGGGTTGTGGGCGGCCGGGGGTCCGCTGCGGCCGGGCGCGCGGTTCCCGCGCCCCTGGCGGCGCCTGCGGGGAGCGGCGGCGGCCACCGGACGGGCGGGCACGCCGGTGCCCGGCGGGGGCGGTGGCGGCGGTGCCCGGCGGGGGCGGCGGCGGTGTCCGGCGGGCGGGGTGGCGGTGGCTGATCGCGACGGGCCCCGAGAAGCGATCGCGTCTCGGGGCCCGTCCGCGTCCGTCGGACACGGCGCGAGGGTCAGCCCTCGGTCTTCTCCTCGGCCGGGGCGTCCTTGGCGGAGGTGTCCTCGGCGGGGGTGTCCTCGGCGGAGGCGTCCTCGGCGGGGGTGTCGGTGGCGGCCTCGGCCGTCTCCTCCTCCTCGTCGTCGCTCAGGTCGACGATCTCGCCGTTGGTGTCCTTGACCGTGGCCTTCTCGACCACGGCGGCCAGGGCCTTGCCGCGGGCGACCTCGCCGACCAGGAGCGGGACCTGGCCCTGCTCGACGACGGCCTGGGCGAACTGGTCGGGGGACATGCCGGAGGAGGCGGCGCGGCGCATGAGGTGCTCGGTGAGCTCCTCCTGGTTGACGTTGAGCTTCTCCTGCTTGACCAGCTCGTCGAGGACGAACTGGGTCTTGATGCCCTTGACCGCGGCCTCCCGGGTCTCGGTCTCGAACTCCTCCTCGGTCTTGCCCTGGATCTCCAGGTACTTCGCGAGGTCGAGGCCCATCTGGCCGAGCTGGTGGTGCTCCAGGTTGTGCTTGCGCGTGTTGACCTCGTCCTCGAGGAGCTTCTCGGGGACGGGGACCTCGACCAGCTCCAGGAGCTTGTCCAGGACGCGCTCCTGGGCCTGGGTGGCCTGGTCGTACTGCTTCATGTTCTCGAGGCGCTTGCGGCTGTCGGCCTTCAGCTCGTCGAGGGTGTCGAACTCGGACGCGAGCTGGGCGAAGTCGTCGTCCAGCTCGGGCAGCTCGCGCGCGGCGACCTGGCTGACCTTGACGGTGACCTCGGCCTCCTGGCCGGCCGCCGAGCCGCCCTTCAGCTCGGAGGTGAAGGTGGCCTCCTCGCCGGCCCGCAGGCCCTTGACGGCCTCGTCGATGCCGTCGAGCAGCTCGCCGGAGCCGATGGTGTAGGAGACGCCGCTGGCGACGCCGTCCTCCAGGACCTCGCCGCCGACCTTGGCCTCCAGGTCGATGGTGACGACGTCGCCGTCCTCGGCGGCCCGCTCGACCGGGGAGGTGGAGGCGAAGCGCTCACGGAGCTGCTCGACCGACTTCTCCACGTCCTCGTCGCTGACCTCGACCGCGTCGACCTCGACCTCGATGCCGGAGAAGTCCGGGATCTCGATCGACGGGCGGACGTCGACCTCGGCGGTGAAGTTCAGCGTCTCGCCGTCCTTCAGCTCCGTGATGTCGACCTCGGGCTGGCCCAGCGGGTCCACCTCGGCCTCGTTGACGGCTTCGGTGTAGAACTTCGGGAGGGCGTCGTTGACGGCCTCCTCCAGCACCGCACCGCGGCCGAACCGCTGGTCGATGATGCGGGCCGGGATCTTGCCCTTGCGGAAGCCCTTCACCGTGACCTGCTGGTTGATCTTCTTGTACGCCGCGTCGAGGCTGTCCTTGAGCTCCTCGAAGGGCACCTCGACAGTGAGCCGAACCCGAGTCGGGTTCAGGTTCTCCACGGCGCTCTTCACGGTTCGGTCTCCTTGTGGCTGACTTCTTGGGTTCTGCCGGAGCCAGAGCGGCCCGGCCGATGTTCGCCGCCCGGGAGACTGCACAGGATGAGACACACGGGCGTGCAGCTTGCATAGTAACGGCAGCGGGTACACGGCCCAAAAGGCGATCACGCCGAAACGGCGCGATCGTGCGAGGTGATCGGCCGGACGGCCGCCGGGCAGCCGGTGGCCGGTGGTCGGGGTGGCGGGATTTGAACCCACGGCCTTCCGCTCCCAAAGCGGACGCGCTACCAAGCTGCGCCACACCCCGTCTGGTGCGACACGTAGGGTACATGCCGACGGCCCCGCGGACCCCCACATTCCCCGGGCGACCGCGCCGGACCGGCGCCGACGGCGACGGGGTGTGCGACGAGGGGGGCCGACCCGCTACGATGCCTCCAGTGCCGCCGCGCGTGATCCGCGGCGCGTGCTGTGCGGGCGTAGCTCAATGGTAGAGCCCCAGTCTTCCAAACTGGCTACGCGGGTTCGATTCCCGTCGCCCGCTCCAGAGGACCCCAGGGCCCGGTTCCGCGAACCGGGCCCTGGGGCGTTCTCAGAAGCTGATCGAGTTGATCGTCTCCGCTATCGAGTTCATGAAGCGGTTGATCGACGGGGCCATGCCCGTGGAGGCGAGGAAGAAGCCGAAGAGCACCGCGACGATCGCGGGGCCGGCCTTGAGGGATCCCCCGCGGATGAGCACCACCAGGATGATCGCCAACAGCAGCACCACAGACAGTGAAATGGCCACAACTGATCACACCCTAGGTCGGTCCGCTCTCCCGGCCCGGGGGTACGGCTCGCGCACCCCCGCCAGGAACCATCGTGCCACCAACCCGGCCGCCTCATGCGAACCGTGACACAACGTCTACCGGCGCCCCACGGGTCCGCCGCGCACCACGCCGCCCCCGGCGCCCCGGCACCCCTGGTCCGCGCAGTGGTGCGAAGGGGTACCGGGGAGGAAAGTACGACCGGTTCGGCTCCGGTCCCGCACAACGCGCCCACCGGCATGCCGGACTGTCGCGGCGGGCCCACCGACACGCCGTCACATGGCCGGTCGCCGCCCCTTCTTGTCATGACCAATCGGGACAAGGAGGGTGCGGGGGCGAGGCGCCCCGGGGCGGGCGCAGGGAGGGCACCAGGGGTTTTACGGAATCCCACAGGCGGCGCTAGGGTGCCTCGAATGTTCCACGCCGCCCCGTCCAAACAGCGTGACGCGTTCTTCGACAACGCCAAGTACCTGGCGATCGTGCTGGTCGCCATGGGCCACTCCTGGGAGCCGCTCAAGGGCGACAGCCGCGTCCTGGAAGGCCTGTACCAGGTGGTGTACGCCTTCCACATGCCGGCGTTCATCATCATCTCCGGCTTCTTCTCCCGCGGCTTCGACATGCGCCCGGACCGGCTGCGGCGGCTGATCACCGGTGTCGTCGTGCCGTACGTCCTCTTCGAGACGGCGTACTCGCTCTTCAACCGCTACGCCGGCGGCGCACCGGACCAGGAGATCAGCCTCCTAGACCCCTGGTACCTGACGTGGTTCCTGGTCGCGCTGTTCGTGTGGCGGCTGACCACGCCGGTCTGGAAGCTGATCCGGTATCCGCTGCCCGTCGCCCTGGCCATCGCCATGCTGGCGTCCGTCTCGCCGGAGATCGGCGACGACCTGGACCTCCAGCGGGTGCTGCAGTTCCTGCCGTTCTTCGTGCTGGGGCTGCGGATGCGGGCCGAGCACTTCCAGTGGGCGCGCCGCCGGTGGGTGCGGAGCGCGTCGGTGCCGGTCTTCGCGGCGGCCGTGGTGGTCGGCTGGTGGACGGTGCCGCGCATGGAGACCGGCTGGTTCTACCACCGTGACTCCGCCCAGGAGATGGGAGCGCCCTGGTGGACCGGGCCGGTCATGACGCTGGCGCTGTTCGGCTGCTCGCTGGTGCTGACCGCCTGCTTCTTCGCCTGGGTGCCGCGCCGGCACCTGTGGTGCACGGCGCTGGGCGCGGGCACGCTCTACGGTTACCTGCTGCACGGTTTCTTGCTCAAGGGCGGCGACGCGCTGGGCTGGTTCGACCACGCCCGGCTGCACGGGCCGCTCGGCGAGATCCTGGTGAGCGTGCTGGCGGCGGCGGCCGTCACGCTGCTGTGCACCGCTCCGGTGCGGCGGGTCTTCCGGTTCGCGATGGAGCCGACGATGGCGTGGGCGTTCCGGCGGGACGCGGCGGAAGCGGTCCGTGAGCGCGAGCGGGCCGAGCAGGGCCGGCCGCGGGAGGAGGGCCGCCGGGAGAGGGTCTCCGTCTGAGCCGGCGGGCCGCCGTTCCCTGAAGTCCCCAAGCCCGCGGGCCGCCGTTCCCTCAAGTCCCCCAAGCCCGCGGGCCGCCGTTCCCTCGCGCCGGCAGGCCGAGGAGCGCGCGCATCCGCGTGTACTTCTCGGTCAGCCGTGCGCGGGTCGCCCCGTCGAGCACCGCCAGCCGGTCCGGGTCGGCGTTGTGCGCCAGGTCGGCCTCCTTGACCAGCAGCGCGCCGGGGGTGGCGAGGATGCGGGCGGCGTACGCCTCGGGGGTCTCCCCCGCCCGTCTGGTGACCGCGAGCACGATGTCCTTGGTACGGCGGCTCAGCGGGGCCCCGGCCAGCCAGGTGTCCGGCAGGGCGTCGTCCTCGACGGCGTCGTGCAGCCAGGCCGCCGCGATCTGCTCGTCGTCGCCGCCCCGGCGCCGTACGCCCTCGGCGACCGCGGCGAGGTGCTCGGCGTAGGGGCGGCCCGCCTTGTCGGTTCGGCCCTCGTGGGCGGCGCGGGCGACGGCTTCGACGTCGGCCAGGGACAGCGGGGCCGGCGGGGAGGGTCGGTCGGTCATGGCCCCAGTGTCGCAGGGGCCCTCGCCCGCCGTCAGGCGTCCGCGGCCTGGGCCAGCGCCTGGGCCGTGGTGGGCCCCTCCCGGCAGATCAGCAGGAGGGCCCGGTCGTCGTTGACGTCCTTGGCGACGGCCTCGATCAGGTGCCAGGCGGCGCCGTGGAAGCCGCCGGCCACATAGCGGTCGGCCTCGCCGGTGAGCCGGTCCAGGCCCTCGGCGATGTCCCGGTCGGAGGTCTCCACCAGGCCGTCCGTGAACAGCATCAGCACGTCGCCGGGGCGCAGCGAGCCCTTCACCGGGTCGAACTGGGCACCGTCGTAGACGCCCAGCAGCGGCCCCTCGGCCGCCTTCTCCTCCCAGCGGCCGGTGCCGGCGCTGAGCTGGAGGCCCGGCGGGTGCCCGGCGGTGTACAGCTCGTAGTCGCCGGAGTCGAGGTCCAGGACGAGGTGGATGGAGGTGGCGAAGCCCTCGTCCCAGTCCTGGCGGAGCAGGTAGCCGTTGGCGGCGGGCAGGAAGGCGTGCGGGGGCAGGCTGCCCAGCAGGCCGCCGAAGGCGCCGGAGAGCAGCAGGGCGCGCGAGCCGGCGTCCATGCCCTTGCCGGAGACGTCGGTGAGGACGACCTCCAGGGTCCGGCCGCCGTTGGTCCGGGCGGCGACCACGAAGTCGCCGGAGAAGGACTGGCCGCCGGCCGGGCGCAGCGCCATCTCGCGGTGCCAGCCCGGGGGCAGCTTGGGCAGCTTGCTCTGCACCCGGATGCGTTCGCGCAGGTCGAAGAGCATGGTGCCGCCGCGCCGCCAGGGCACGCCGACCCGGCTGCGGAACTGGGCGATCAGCAGGCCGATGAACCCGCAGGCGGCGACGGTGAGGACCACGCCCGGGGTGACCCGGGAGGGGCCCTCGGTGTACGGGCCGAGCCGGACGGACTCCACGATCAGCGCGGTGGCCGCCGCCGCGTACAGGCCGAGCAGGCTGGAGGGGCGCAGCAGCAGGCCGCCGGCGACGATCGGCAGGACCAGCGCGGCCGGGGAGACCCACACGGAGTTGACCATGGTGCTGACCGCGATGACGGGGACGGTGAGCAGCAGCCCGGCCAGCGCGATCCAGTCCGAGCCGTCGCCGCGGAAGTAGTCGACGGCGGATTTGCGCAGCGCGACGCGGGCCCGGTGCCACTGCTTCTTCAACCGGGCCGTGAACGTGTCGGCTTCCGCACGCCGCTGTCGTCCTGCTGCCATCAGTTCGGGACCCTATCCATCGGAGCGGGCGCTTGGCACGGGAGGTACCACTTGTCCCCCGTCCGAGGCCGGAGTTCACAGTGAACTGCAAGCGGGACCGCCGTGTGAGCCACCGGGAGAAATTTCCCTGGCCCGCCCCGCGTCGTCCCTGATAGGCATGGTCCATGAGGACGGACGGCACGGAGCGGACGACGGCCCCGCGGGTACTGCGGCAGGACGAGTGGGACAGGTGGTACGACACCCTGCTGCGCGCCTTCGGCGGGGTGCCGGAGGCGCCCGAGGAGCGGGCGCTGTACAACTCCCTGACCGAGGTCGGCCGTTCGCTCGGTGTCTGGGAGGGGGACGAGTGCGTCGGGACGGCGGGGGCGTTCGGCTTCCGGATGAGCGTGCCGGGCGGCGCGCTGGTGCCGACCGCGGGGGTCACGATGGTCGGCGTCGCCGCGACGCACCGGCGCCGGGGCGTGCTGACGTCGATGATGCGCCGGCAGCTGGACGACATACGTTCCTGGGGCGAGCCGCTGGCGGCGCTGACGGCGTCCGAGCCGGCGATCTACGGCCGGTTCGGCTACGGCGCGGCGACCGTCCAGGTCAGCGCGGAGATCGACACCAGCCGGGTACGGCTGTCCGTCCCGGCCGGGACGGACGGCGTACGGCTGCGGTACGCACCGCCCGCGGAGGTCCTCGACGCGTGCGAGGCGGTGTACGCCCGGCTGGTGCCGGGGCGGCCGGGGATGCTGGCCCGGCAGCCGGGGTGGGAGCGGCTGGGGCTGCTGGACCCGGAGAGCGGGCGGGAGGGGGCGTCACCGCTGCAGTGCGTGGTCGCGTCGCGGGAGGGTGAGGTCACGGGGTACGCGCGGTTCCGGGTGCGGCCGGGGTGGGGGAAGGCCGGGGACGAGGGCACGGTGGTCCTGGCCGACCTGGAGGGGCTCGACCCGGCGACCCGGGCGGCGCTGTGGCGGTTCCTGTTCGACATCGACCTGACGACGACGCTCAGCGTGCGGCGCCGGCCGGCCGACGACGGGTGGCAGTACCAGGTCTCCGACATCCGGCGGTGCCTGCCGCAGCTGCGGGACATGCTGTACGTACGGCTGGTGGACGTGGGGGCCGCGCTTCAGGCGCGGACGTACCGGGCGCCGGTGGACGTGGTCCTCGAGGTCGAGGACTCCTTCTGCCCGTGGAACGCGGGGCGCTGGCGGCTGGTGGGCGACGAGAAGGGGGCGTCCTGTGCCCGGACGTCCGATCCGGCGGACCTCGCCCTGTCCGCGGCGGACCTGGGCTCGGCCTATCTCGGCGGTGTGCCGCTGACCGCGCTGGGCCTGGCCGGGCGGGTGCGGGAGCTGCGGCCGGGGGCCCTGGCACAGGCGTCGCTGGGGTTCGGCTCCGACGTCGCCCCGTGGCTGCCGCACAACTTCTGAACGCGGGGTGTCCGCGGGCCGCGGGGGCCGGGTCAGGGACGCTGGCAGGCCGGGCACCAGAAGAGGTTGCGGGCGGCGAGGCCGGCGGTGCGGATCTCGCCGCCGCAGATGTGGCAGGGCCGGCCGGCCCGGCGGTAGACGTAGACCTCGCCGCCGTGGTCGTCGACGCGGGGCGGGCGGCCCATCGCCTCCGGGGTGTGCTCGGGGCGGACCGTGTCGATGCGGTTGGTGCGGACGCCCTCGCGCATCAGGCCGGCGAGGTCCTGCCAGAGCGCGTCCCAGAGGGCGGGGCCGATGTCCCGGCCCGGGCGGTAGGGGTCGACGCCGTGCCGGAAGAGGACCTCGGCGCGGTAGACGTTGCCGACGCCGGCGATGACCTTCTGGTCCATGAGCAGCGCGGCGATCGTCGTGCGGCTGCGGGAGATCCGGGCGTAGGCGGCGGCCGGGTCGGCGTCCGCGCGCAGCGGGTCGGGGCCGAGGCGGTCGTGTATCGCCCGCTTCTCGGCGGGGGTGATCAGCGCGCAGGCGGTGGGGCCGCGCAGGTCGACGTGGGCGGTGTCGTTCAGCAGGCGCAGCCGGACGGTGTCCGTGGGCGGGGGCGCGGGGGCCGGGCCGAAGGTGACCTTGCCGAAGAGGCCGAGGTGGATGTGGACCCAGTCGCTGTCGCGGAAGCCGAGGAAGAGGTGCTTGCCGTGCGCCTCGGTGGCGGTCAGCTCCGCGCCGTCCAGGAGGGCCGCGGCGTCGGAGAACTTGCCCTGGGGGCTGGTCACCCGGACGGCCCGGCCGGCGAAGGCGGCGCCGTAGTCCTGGGCCAGCCGGTGGATCGTGTGCCCTTCTGGCACCTGCTGTCTTCCTTTTCCTCTCGTCCGCCCCGCCCCGCCGAATCCCGCGGCGGGGCGGCGGGGACCTGCCGGCCTACTGCTGCGGGTGGTGGGCCGGGATCGGCGGGAGGTCCCCGGTCGTCTCGTACGCGGTCAGCATGTCGATGCGGCGGCTGTGGCGCTCGTCACCCGAGAAGGGGGTGTTGAGGAAGGTCTCGACGAACTTCGTCGCTTCCTCCCGGGAGTGCATGCGGGCGCCGACCGCGATGACGTTGGCGTCGTTGTGCTGGCGGCCGAGGGCGGCCGTCTCCTCGCTCCAGGCCAGTGCGGCGCGTACGCCCTCGACCTTGTTGGCGGCGATCTGCTCGCCGTTGCCGCTGCCGCCGATGACGACGCCGAGGGCGCCGTCCTCCGCGGCCGTCCGCTCGGCGGCGCGCAGGCAGAAGGGCGGGTAGTCGTCCTGGGCGTCGTAGACGTGGGGCCCGCAGTCGACGGGCTCGTGGCCCGCGGCCTTCAGCCACTCGACGAGGTGGTTCTTGAGTTCGTAGCCCGCATGGTCGGAGCCGAGATACACGCGCATGCGTCGAGTGTGACACGCGGGGCGGGGAGCGGCGGTGCCGGGTGGGCCGTGCGGGGAACGAACAGCACCACAGAAGAAACAGAGAATCTTTGCATAACGTATCGGAATCAAAGGTTCAGGAAATTGACAGCCTCGGTTTCACTGGTCCGACCATGACCTCTCAGCCGCCTCGCACCGAAGCCGCGCCCGGCCCCGACGCCGGCGCCGCATCCGGCACCGGGCTCAAGCCCGGCCTCAAGAACCGTCACCTGACCATGATCGCCATCGGTGGTGTCATCGGCGCCGGCCTGTTCGTGGGCTCGGGGACCGGTATCGCCGCCGCCGGCCCCGGCATCCTGCTGTCCTACGCGCTCGTCGGCACGCTGGTGGTGCTGGTGATGCGGATGCTGGGCGAGATGTCCGTGGCCAATCCGACGTCCGGTTCGTTCTCCGCGCACGCCGACCGGGCGCTGGGGCGGTGGGCCGGTTTCTCGATCGGCTGGCTGTACTGGTTCTTCTGGGTGGTGGTGCTGGCGGTCGAGGCGACCGCCGGGGCGACGATCCTGGAGCAGTGGGTGCCGGCCGTGCCCCAGTGGGGGTGGGCGCTGATCGTGATGGTGGTGCTGACCGCCACCAACCTCGTCTCCGTCGGCTCCTACGGGGAGTTCGAGTTCTGGTTCGCCGGGATCAAGGTCGTCGCCATCGCGGTGTTCATCGTCGTCGGCGGGCTGGCCGTGTTCGGTGTGCTGCCCGGGGCCGACACCGACCAGGCGGGGCTGTCCAACCTGACGGAGCACGGCGGTTTCCTGCCCAACGGGCCCGGCGCCATCCTCACCGGCGTCCTGCTCGTCGTCTTCTCCTTCATGGGCAGTGAGATCCCGACGCTGGCGGCCGGCGAGTCCGACGACCCGCAGCGGGCGGTGGCCAAGGCGACCAACAGCGTCATCTGGCGCATCGCCGTCTTCTACCTGGGGTCGGTCCTCGTCGTGGTGTGCCTGCTGCCCTGGAACAGCGCGTCGGTCACCGAGGACGGCTCCTACGTCGCCGCGCTGGACTCGCTGGGCATCCCGCACGCCGGGCAGATCATGAACGTCATCGTGCTGTCCGCCGTACTGTCCTGTCTCAACTCGGGGCTCTACACCGCGTCCCGGATGGCCTTCTCGCTGGGCGAGCGCGGGGACGCGCCGCGGTCGTTCGCGCGGACCACCCGGGGCGGGGTGCCGCGGACGGCGATCCTGACCTCGGTGGCGTTCGGCTTCCTCGCCGTCTTCTTCAACTACGAGTGGCCCGACTCCGTCTTCCTCTTCCTGGTCAACTCCTCGGGCGCGGTCGCCCTGTTCGTCTGGCTGGTGATCTGCTTCTCGCAGCTGCGGATGCGGCGGATCATCGAGGCGCAGGCGCCGCGGAAGCTGGTCGTGCGGATGTGGCTGTACCCGTATCTGACCTGGGCGACGGCGGCGCTGATCGTCTTCGTGCTGGGTTACATGCTGACCGACACCGAGCACGACGGACGGACGACGGTCCTGCTGTCGCTGCTGGTGGCGGCGGTGGTACTGGTGATCGCGCTGGTCCGGGAACGGGTCGGGGGCGGGCGCGGGTCCGGGGGTGGGCGCGGGTCCGGGTCCGGGGACGGGTCCGGGGGTGGGAGCGGGCCGGGGGTCAGAGCAGGGTGAAGCTCTTCTTGACCTTCTCGTAGGTCTGCAGGGCGTCCTCCTCGGTCTCCGGCCGGTACCAGGTGTTGACCTGGTACGACGTGCCGCCGGCGGTGAAGCCGAGCAGCCGGGCGTGCCAGGGGACGCCCTTGAGGGTGAAGGTGTACTCCCAGACCACCGCCGGGTGTCCGCGGAACGTCGTCTCGGCCAGCCTGATCTTGCGGTAGTCCTCGCCCTGGTGGGCGTTGCGTTCGGAGGTCCGCCAGGTCTCCAGCAGGTCGCCGCGGGCGAGGGCGGACTTGGCGACCAGTTCCTGCCGTCCGTCCGGCGCGGTGTAGTGCACCTCCGCGCCCGTCTTCACGTCCCGGCGCCAGCCGTCGGGGGGCGCCCAGGCGAAGCCGCCGGCCTCCGGTCGCGCGCCGGGCGGCAGGCCGGGCGGGCGGGAGGTGCCTTCGACGGTGGGGGCGGAGGCAGAGGCGGAGGCAGAGGCGGAGGCAGAGGCGGAGGCGGGCGCGGAGGCTCCCGCGTGGTCGCCGTCGTCGCCCCGGCCGCCGGTGTCGGTCATCAGGACGGCCGCCATGACGGCCCCGGCGGTGACCGCGGCCGCGGCGGCGATGAGGAGGGCGGTACGGCGGCGTGGGCGGAGGCGGGCGCGGGGGTCGGGGGCAGGGTGACGGCCCGGGGTGGTGGCCGGAGCCGTGGGGCCGGGGGCAGGGTGACGGCCCGGGGTGGTGGCCGGAGCCGTGGGGCCGGGGGCAGGGTGACGGCCCGGGGTGGTGGCCGGAGCCGTGGGGCCGGGGGCAGGGTGACGGCCCGGGGTGGTGGCCGGAGCCGTGGGGCCGGGGGGCTCCGGGGAGCGCGGTGGCCTGCCGGTGGCGGCGGCTGTCGGGGAGGCCGGCGGGGCGGCTGACGGCGCGGCCGGTGCGCCCTGTGCATCCGCGTCCTCCCCCGCCGTCGCGTCCTCCCCCGCCGTCGCGTCTTCCCTCGCCGTCGCGTCTTCCGCCGCCGGCGGGGCCGTCGCCGTTTCCGTCTCCGTGACCTTGAGGGTCGGGGTGTGCGGCGGGGACGCCACGGGACGCAGGGCCGACTCGATCTCCTCCAGGCCCGGCCGGGCGGGCGGCTCCTTCTCCAGGAGGGCGGCCAGGACGGGGGTCAGCGGCCCCGCGGCGGGCGGCAGCTCCGGTTCCTCGTAAAGCACCGCGTGCAGGGTCGCGAGCGTCGTGCCGCGGGCGAACGGGGAACGGCCGGCCAGGGCCGCGCAGAGCGTGGCGCCGAGCGACCAGAGGTCGGAGGGCGGGCCCTGCGGCCGGCCGGAGACCCGCTCGGGAGCCATGTAGTCGGGCGAGCCGACCAGCATGCCGACCATGGTGAGCGCCTTGGCGTCCTGGATCGCGGCGATCCCGAAGTCGGTGAGGACGACCCGCCCTCCGGCCGACTCCACCAGGACGTTGCCCGGCTTGATGTCGCGGTGCAGCACGCCCCGCGCGTGCACCTGGCGCAGGGCCGCGACCAGGCCGAGCCCGATCCGGGCGGTCTCCCGGGGGCTCAGCGGGCCCTCCTCGGCCATGATCTGCTCCAGGGAGCGGCCGACGACCAGTTCCATGACGATCCACAGCCGGTCGGCCTCCTCCACGACGTCGTAGACCCGAACGACGTGGGGGTGGTCGATCCGCGCGGTGGCCCGGGCCTCGCGCAGGACGCGCTCCCGGCGGGTCAGGGCGTCCTCCGCGTCGATGCCGTCCATCCGCATTTCCTTGACCGCGACCGGACGGTCCAGAATTTCGTCGGCGGCCCGCCACACCCGCCCCATCCCACCCTGGCCGATACTCTCGGCCAACCGGTAGCGCCCCGTCACCAATAACCCTGGAACACCGCCGCTGCGCTTGTTTCCCGGCAATCCGCCGCACCCCCTGGACTGAAACACAACGGTCACACTTCGAGGCGTACCAGCATAGTGCGCGCATATCTTGTGGTACCTCTTCGAGTATTGCGGATTCAGGTGCGGCAAAGGGGGGCGAACATGAGTGCGCTACGCGCGAGGGCCGTCGCGGGGTCGCTGGTCACGGCATCTTTCTCGGCGGTGCTGATGCTGTCCGGCACCGCCGTCGCCGAGGACGACGGGCCCGGGAGCGGTGCGGGGGGAAAGGCGGTCGACGCGGCACCGGCGGGGGTGGAACCGCGCACGACCCTGTCCGAGAAGATATCGGTCGACAACAGCTCGGGAAAAACGGAGATCACCGCCACGGTGAAGAACGGGGGAAACGCGGACAGCGGAAAGATCAAGCTGTGGGTGGTCGGTTTCGGCGGACTCACCGTCAATGGCGTGGAAGGCTGTTCCCCGATCGCAAAGGACAATCTTCCGCAGGGGGCGAACAGCGGGTACGACTGCGAACTCGACAACCTGGCGGCGGGTGCGACGAAGGCGTACGCGGTCGACGCGACGTACGACCTGGACGACCGGGGGGAGATCTGCCTGCCGGTGCTGAGCGCCGACGGGAGGAAGACGTTCTGGCAGCAGGGCCCGGTGCCGTTCGGGACGGCGGACCCGTCACCGGACGCCCCGGCCACCCCGCTGCTGCTGGGCACCGACAACCAGCCGGTGGCGCCGGACGGCGACGGCGGCGAGGACGGCCGGGACCAGTTGCCCCGGACCGGTGCCGGGCTCGACGACATGCTGCCGCTGGGCGCGGCCGGCGCGGCGCTGGTGGCCGCGGGGTCGGCCGGGATCTGGTGGTCGCGGCGGCGGCCGGCGCGGTGACCGGGCGGCGCGTCCCGGTGCGCGAGGGGCCGCCGGGCCGCGCCCCCGCGTGCGAGAGGCGCGCCGGGGCGGCGGCCGCCCGGGGGCCGCGGGGCGGCGGGCCGCCGGCGGGGGCGGGGGCGGGGGGCAGCCGCGCGCCCCGCCCGCGCCCCGGCCGGGCCCGGCGCCCGGGCCGGGCCTCCTGCGTGCGAGGGGGCCGGCGTCAGCGCCGGCCGGCCAGCTTCCAGGCGGCGGGCAGCACGCCCATCGCCAGGGCCGCCTTCACGGCGTCGCCGATGAGGAACGGGGTGAGGCCCGCGGCGATCGCGGCGCCGGCCGACATGCCGGTGGACAGGGCCAGGTAGGGGACGCCGACGGCGTAGATGACCGCCTCGCCCAGGAGCATCGCGCCGGCCGTCCGCCAGACGGAGCGGTCGGCGCCGCGGCGGGCGAGGGCACCCATGACCGAGGCGGCCAGGACCATGCCGAGGACATAGCCCAGGGACGGCATGGACACGCCCGAGCCGCCGCCCGCGAACCACGGCACGCCCGCCATGCCCACCAGCGCGTACAGCGCGAGCGAGAGGACGCCGCGCCCGGCGCCGAGGGCGGTGCCGACGAGCAGCGCGGCGAAGGTCTGGCCGGTCACCGGCACCGGGGAGCCGGGGACGGGCACGGCGATCTGGGCCGCGAGGCCGGTGAGCGCGGCGCCGCCGGCCACCAGCGCGGCGTCCCTGACCCGTGAGGCAGGGAGCAGGTCGGCGAGTACCCGGCCGGGACGGGCGAGGACGGTGGCGGTGCTCATGGGGCCTCCGCTGGGCGGTGAGGGACGGTTCGGGACACCGCGACGCTATACCGCCGCACCGACACGGATCACCGTCGGCGCCCGACAAAGGCGGCGCCGCGCGGTTGGTCGGCTTCGGACAACGGGGACGCCCCACACCGGCACAGGAGGTGACACCGGTCACCGGGGTGCCATGACGTGTCCGGCCGCACCGCCGCCGGGTGACCGGAACGCCACGCTCCGGAACGCGTCATTCCGGATACTGGTCGGTCATTCCGCCCGGTCCGGCGCACGCCCAGACTGTTGTCGTTTTGCCCCCTCCCAGCAAGGGACGAGCCGCGCCCATGCCCAGCACCACCACCGATCCGCTCCCGGGGACCGCCGACGGCGCCTCGCTCTCCCACGGCCTCAAGCAGCGCCACCTGTCGATGATCGCCCTCGGCGGGGTGATCGGGGCCGGGCTGTTCGTCGGGTCCGGGGCCGGGATCGCCGCCGCCGGGCCGTCGATCGTCATCGCCTACGCCGTCTCCGGCCTGCTCGTGACGCTGGTGATGCGGATGCTCGGCGAGATGTCCGCCGCGTACCCCTCGTCGGGCTCCTTCTCCGCGCACGCCGAGCGGGCGATCGGCCCGTGGGCCGGGTTCACGGCGGGGTGGGCGTTCTGGGTGCTGCTGTGCACGGCCGTCGGGATCGAGGGCATCGGCGCCGCGCAGATCGTCCACGGCTGGCTGCCCGGTACGCCCGAGTGGGCCTGGGTGGCGCTGTTCATGGTGGTGTTCTGCGGGACCAACCTGGCCGCCGTGCGGAACTTCGGCGAGTTCGAGTTCTGGTTCGCCGCGCTGAAGGTCGGCGCGATCTCGCTGTTCCTGGTGCTGGGCGTGCTGGCGGTGGCCGGCGTCCTGCCGGGCACCGACTCCCCCGGCGCCTCCCACCTGGGCGACTTCCTGCCCAACGGCGGCAACGGTCTGATCATCGGCCTGCTCGCCTCGGTCTTCGCCTACGGCGGTCTGGAGACGGTGACCATCGCGGCGGCCGAGTCGGAGAACCCGGTCAGGGGCGTGGCGAGCGCCGTGCGGACGGCGATGTGGCGGATCGCGCTCTTCTACATCGGCTCGATGGCGGTCATCGTCACCCTGGTCCCCTGGGACTCCCCGGAGGTCGTGGAGAAGGGCCCCTACGTCGCCGCCCTCGACGAACTCGGCATCCCCGGCGCCGGACAGCTCATGAACGTCGTCGTGCTGGTCGCGCTGCTGAGCGCGATGAACGCCAACATCTACGGCGCCTCCCGCATCGGCTACTCGCTGGTCGAGCGCGGGCAGGGGCCCACGGCGCTGGGCCGGGTGTCGGGCGGGGTGCCGCGGGTCGCGGTGCTGGTCTCCTCCCTCTTCGGCTTCGTCTGCGTGCTGCTCAGCTACTGGCGGCCGGACGACGTCTTCGCCTGGCTGCTGAACATGATCGGCGCGGTGATCCTGGTCGTCTGGGTCTTCATCGCCGTCTCCCAGCTGCGGCTGCGGCGGCGCCTGGAGCGGGAGGCGCCGCAGCGGCTGGTGGTGCGCATGTGGGCGTACCCGTGGCTGACCTGGGTGGCGCTGGCGGGCATGGCCGCGGTCTTCGTCCTGATGGCCCGCGAGCCGGACACCCGGGTGCAGCTGTACTCGACGGGCGCGATGACGCTGGCCCTGGCGGCCATCGGCTGTGCCCGGCAGCGGCGGCGGGCGCGCGGCTAGCCGCCGCCCGGCCTCCGCGAGGGCTTCCGCGAGGGCCCCCGCACGGACAGCGCGCCGTGCGGGGGCCCTCGCGCGTTCCGGCGGCACGCCCGGGGAATCGCTCTCCGGCCCCCCTTCCCGGACTCTTGCTGCTAGCGTGCACTTGCAAGCTTTTTGCAATAAGAGGTCGAAGGGGATCGGTCCGTCATGCCCGTGTACACGCTTCCTGAACTGCCGTACGACTACTCCGCGCTGGCCCCCGTGATCAGTCCCGAGATCATCGAACTGCACCACGACAAGCACCACGCGGCCTATGTGAAGGGCGCCAACGACACCCTGGAGCAGCTCGCCGAGGCGCGGGACAAGGAGCGGTGGGGATCGGTCACCGGTCTGGAGAAGAACCTCGCCTTCCACCTCTCCGGGCACATCCTGCACTCGATCTACTGGCACAACATGACCGGCGACGGCGGCGGCGAACCGCTGGCCGCCGACGGCGTCGGGGACCTCGCGGACGCGATCGCCGAGTCCTTCGGCTCCTTCGCCGGTTTCAAGGCGCAGCTCACGAAGGCCGCCGCGACGACGCAGGGCTCCGGCTGGGGCGTGCTCGCCCACGAGCCGCTGAGCGGCCGGCTGATCGTCGAGCAGGTCTACGACCACCAGGGCAACGTCGGCCAGGGTTCGGTCCCGATCCTGGTCTTCGACGCCTGGGAGCACGCCTTCTACCTCCAGTACAGGAACCAGAAGGTGGACTTCATCGACGCCATGTGGGCGGTCGTGAACTGGCAGGACGTGGCCCGGCGTCACGAGGCGGCCAGGTCCCGCGCCGACGTGCTGCTGCCGGCGCCCTGAGGCGCCGCCGAGACGTCCTGCCCCGTGATCGTCTTCTCACCCTTCGCGACGGCAGGCGGAAGAAGGGGAGCCCCCGTGAGGACCTGACTCACGGGGGCTCCCTGTCCGCATCTCCGTCCGGTGCGGGGGACCGACGGCGGACCGGGACGCGCGCGAGGTCCGCGAAGTGGGCGATCCGGATCCGTCGCGTGTCCTGGCCGCCGGGGACGGTGTCGTCCCGCCGGCGCTGATCGCCGGCGCACGTCCCGGCAGCGGCTACAGGTTGCTGAAGTCCGGGCCCTTGGTGCGGGTGCGCTTGATCTCGTAGAAGCCGGGGACCGAGGCGACCGCGAGGGTGCCGTCCCAGAGGCGGGCGGCCTCCTCGCCCTTGGGGGCGGGGGTGACGACCGGGCCGAAGAAGGCGAGCTGCTCGCCGTCGGCGCCGGGGACGGCGATGACCGGGGTGCCGACCTCCTGGCCGACCTTGTCGATGCCCTCCTTGTGGGAGGCGCGCAGCTGCGGCTCGTACGGTGTGCCGTCCCAGTGGTCCATGAGGGACCCGGGCAGGCCGGCGTCCTCCAGGGCGGCGGCGGTCGCCTCCCTGGTCGGGCCCTCGCCCTGGTTGTGGATGCGGGTGCCGAGCGCGGTGTAGAGGGCGCCGAGGACCTCGGGTCCGTGCTCCTCCTGGGCGGCGATGACGACACGGACCGGGCCCCACGCCTTGGTCGCCAGCATCTCCCGGTACTCCTCGGGGAGGTCGTCGAGCTTGTCCTCGTTGAGGACGGCCAGGCTCATCACGTGCCAGCGCACCTGGATGTCGCGGACCTTCTCGACCTCCAGCACCCAGCGGGAGGTCATCCAGGCCCAGGGGCACAGCGGGTCGAACCAGAAGTCGACGGGGGTCTTCTCCGGCATGTCTCTCCTCGTGGGGCGCGTGAGCGGCGGGTGATCCCATCGTGCAACACCGCCTCCCGTCCCGCTCATTCCCCGGCTGTCCGCCGTCAGGGGCGCGTGGGAGGATCGGTGCTGTCCACATCCTGAACACGAGATCCTGAACACGACATCCTGAAGACGAGCCGAGGGAGTGCCGCCCGTGCCCGGTGAGAATCTGTCCCGTGACGAGGCCCGGGAGCGGGCCGCCCTGCTGTCCGTCGACGGGTACGAGGTGTCCCTCGACGTGCGGTCGGCGGTCGGTGACGCGGACGGCGCGGGGCCGCGCACCTTCCGGTCCGTCACCACGGTCCGCTTCCGCTGCAACGAGCCGGGCGCCGCCAGCTTCGCCGACCTCGTCGCGCCGAGCGTGACCGCCGTCTCCCTCAACGGCCGCGACCTCGACCCCAGCGAGGTCTTCGACGGTTTTCGGATCACCCTGGAGGACCTGGCCGCCGACAACGAGCTGGTGGTCGACGCCCAGTGCGCCTACTCCCGTACCGGCGAGGGACTGCACCGCTTCGTCGACCCGGAGGACGGCGAGGTCTACCTCTACACCCAGTACGAGCCGGCCGACTCGCGCCGGGTGTTCGCGGGCTTCGAGCAGCCGGACCTGAAGGCGCCCTTCCGGTTCGAGGTGCGGGCGCCCGAGGAGTGGACGGTGTGGTCGGGCGGCGCCGGGGAGCGCGTGGACGGGGTGTGGCGGTTCGCGGAGACGAAGCCCATCTCGACGTACATCACCTGCGTCGTCGCGGGGCCGTACCACTACGTGACGGACACCTACGAGCGGACCCTCGCGGACGGGTCGCGGCTGGAGATCCCGCTGGGCGCGCTGTGCCGCAGGGGGCTGGCGCCCCACTTCGACGCCGACGACGTGTTCCTGGTGACCAAGCAGGGGCTGGACTTCTTCCACGACCACTTCGACTACCCGTACCCGTTCGGCAAGTACGACCAGGCGTTCGTGCCCGAGTACAACCTCGGGGCGATGGAGAACCCGGGGCTGGTGACCTTCCGGGAGGAGTACATCTTCCGCGGGAAGGTGACGCGGGCGTCCTACGAGGGCCGCGCCAACACGATCCTGCACGAGATGGCGCACATGTGGTTCGGCGACCTGGTCACCATGGAGTGGTGGGACGACCTGTGGCTGAAGGAGTCCTTCGCGGACTTCATGGGCACCTTCGCCAATGTCGGCGCGACCCGCTTCAAGGACGCCTGGATCACCTTCGCCAACCGCCGCAAGGCGTGGGCGTACCGTGCCGACCAGCTGCCCTCCACCCACCCGATCACGGCCGACATCCGTGACCTGGAGGACGCCAAGCTCAACTTCGACGGCATCACGTACGCCAAGGGCGCCTCCGTGCTCAAGCAGCTCGTGGCGTACGTCGGCCAGGACGCGTTCCTGGAGGGCGCGCGGCGCTACTTCAAGCGGCACGCGTACGGCAACACACGCCTGGGCGACCTGCTGTCGGTGCTGGAGGAGACCAGCGGACGGGACATGGCGGCGTGGGCGCGGTCCTGGCTCCAGACGGCCGGGGTCAACGCGCTGACCCCGCAGGTGCTGCTCACCACCGACGGGCGGATCGACGAGCTGGCGGTGGTGCAGGAGGCCGCCGAGTCGCACCCCGAACTGCGTCCGCACCGGGTGGCGATCGGACTGTACCGGCGGGGCGGGGACGGTTCGCTGGAGCGGTACGCGCGGGCCGAGGCGGACGTCGACGGGCCGCGGACGGTCGTCACGGAGCTGGCCGGTCAGCAGGCGCCGGAACTGGTGCTGGTCAACGACGACGACCTGACGTACTGCAAGATCCGGTTCGACGCGACCTCGCTGGCCGCGCTGCGCGACGGGCTCGGTGACATGACCGACCCGCTGGCCCGCGCGCTGTGCTGGTCGGCGCTGTGGAACATGACGCGGGACGCGCTGCTGCCCGCGCGGGACTTCGTCGGCCTGGTGCTGCGGTTCGCGGGGCGCGAGTCGGACATCGGCGTGCTCCAGATGCTGCACGCCTGGGCCGAGTCGGCGCTGACCCACTACGCCGCCCCCGCCTGGCGGCGGACCGGCGCGCGGCTGCTGGCCGAGGGCGCGCTGCGGGAGCTGCGGGCGGCGGCCCCGGGCGGCGAGCCCCAGCTGGCGTGGGCGCGCTTCTTCGCGGCGGTGGCCGCCGAGGAGGCGGACCTCGCGCTGCTGCGCGGGCTGCTGGAGGGCACCGAGAAGATCGACGGCCTGGACGTGGACCAGGAGCTGCGCTGGGCGTTCCTGGAGCCGCTGGCGGCGCACGGCGCGGCGGACGAGGCGGTGCTCGCCGCCGAGCTGGCCCGCGACGACACCGCCTCCGGCAAGCGCCACCAGGTGCGCTGCCTGGCCGCCCGGCCCTCGGCGGCGGTGAAGGCGCGGGCGTGGGCGCAGGTGGTGGAGTCGGACGCGCTGTCCAACGCCCTCGTCGAGGCGACCATCGCGGGCTTCGCGCAGCCCTCCCAGCGGGAGCTGATCGCACCGTACGCGGAGAAGTACTTCGCGGTGATCGAGCGGGTGTGGAGCGAGCGGTCGATCCAGATCGGCATGGACGTGGTCCGGGGGCTGTTCCCGGGGCTCCAGGACTCGCCGCAGACGCTGACGGCGACCGACGCGTGGCTGGCGGCCCACCAGGACGCCGCGCCCGCGCTGCGGCGGCTGGTGCTGGAGGCGCGGGACGACCTGGACAGGGCGCTGCGCGGGCAGGCGTGCGACGGGGCCGCCGCCGGCTGAGGCACACCGCCGCGCCCTTCCGTTGCGTCATCGGCCCTGTTGCACAATCGGCGCGATCCGCCCCGTAACCCCTGGCCCGCACCTCGCGGGCCAGGGGTTTCCGGTCTCCGAACTGACGTCCGGAAAGACGGTCTTGTCCGGATTCGGTGGCGGTCTCGTCACAGGGGTTAAAAGAGAGCCGGGATACGGGAAATTTCCGGTCATGACGCACAACACCCCGCTCTCGCCCCGTCCCTCGCACCACCTGGCCGCCGACTCGGGGCGTGTCCTGACCGCCGCCCAGCTCCGCGCGCACGGCGTCACGGCCGCCGAGACCGACGAGCGGTGCCGGCCCGGCGGGCCCTGGCAGCGGCTGCTGCCCGGCGTCGTCCTGCTCCACCCCGGCCCGCCGACCGGTGAGGAACGGCTGCGGGCCGCGCTGCTGTACACGGTGCCGCAGCGGACCGCGGGCGGTGTGCCGGCGCAGCCCGGTCCGGGCGGGGAGGCCGGTGCCGGGCGGTCCGGGGCGATGATCACGGGACTGGCCGCGCTGACCCTGCACGGGGTCGCCGGCGCTCCCCCGCTGCCGTCCCTGGACACCATCGACGTCCTGGTGCCCCGGCAGCGGCGGCTGCGGCCGGCCGGCTGGGTGCGGATCGTGCGGGCGACCGCGCCGCCGGAGCCGCAGACCGTCACCGGCGTTCCCGTGGTGCCGGTCGCCCGTGCCCTGGCCGACGCGGTGACGGTGCTGACCGACGCGGGCGCCGTGCACCGCCTGCTGACCGAGGCGGTGCGCGGCGGCCACTGCGAACCGGCGTCGGTGGTACGGGAGTTGCGTCGGGCCCGGCTGCTGAGCCGGCCGCACGTGGTGGACGCGGTGGAGTCGCTGGTGGCCGAGGGACGGGCGATCACGGAGGACCGGCTGTACCGGATGGTGCGCGAGTACGGGCTGCCGGACCCGGTCTGGAACGTCGAGCTGCGCCTGCCCGGCGGCCCCCGCCTGGGCGGGCTGGACGCCTACTGGCCGGACCACGCGGTCGCGGTGGAACTGGACACGCGGGGCCACCGGCGGAACGACGACGCGCAGGCGTCCCGCGCCGCCCGCAAGCGCGAACGCCTGGCGCGGCTGGGCGTCACCGTCATCCACCTCGCCCCGCGGGAGCTGCGGGACTTTCCGGAGCAGCAGGCGGTGGTGGTGCGTACGGCGCTGATGGCGGCGGGCGACCGGGAGCCCGCCGCGTATCTCGTGGTGCTGCCCCGTTAGCCGTCCGCCGCCTCGGGGGCGGGCCGGTCGAGGTACTGGTTGCCGCTCCTCACGGCGTAGACGGTGGCTCCCCAGTCCGCCGTGTTGTGCATGGCCGGGCCGGGAGGCTGTGCGGTCGGCTCGGGCGTGCGGACGTCGACGCGGTTGCCGTCGCCGGTGACGACGGGGGCGTGGGCGTCGCCACCGATGTGGACGGAGTTGTGGGAGGGGGCTTCTTGCGGGACATCGGTGGATGTCTTGAACGGGGTTCGTTGGCCCCGGGGGAACGGACCGAGTGGCCCCACCCTATCGAACGGTCAGACGACCGTTCACCCGGGCCTCGGACGGCCTCTTCTCGCTGGCTGCGCTTGTGCGCGGACCACCGACGGCCCGCCGGTCGAACATCTGGCGGAGCCAAAACAACCCGGCGGGGTGGGGCCTGAAAAACCCGGCGGAGACAGGTGGGCTCCTCAGGACCGTCGCGTCAGGGTGTACGACCCGCAGCTGTAGCACTGCGCGCCTTCTCGGTAGATGGACGTCATCTCGATCGAGTAGTCCGCGGTGTCCGCGTCCGAGCCGAGCGTGACCGTCAGAGACGCCTTCCCGAGAGGGGCCGCGTCGCAGGTGGTGTCGTTGTCGTCGTGGACCGGTTGCGTGGCGCTGTAGGTGCTGCCGCCACCGGTGTACTCCGTGGTGTGCGTCTCGCCGCAGTTGTCCAGCCACATGCTCGTGCGGCTTCCCGGCTCCGGCTCCGTGAACTGAACCGTGCTTCCGTCGCTGATCCGCCACACGCCCGCGAGCCTGGTCGGTCCGGGCGCGTCCGTGCTGCGGCAGACGAACACGGCGCGGGACGGCGCGGCGGTGTTCGCCGTGCAGCAGGGTACGCAGCACGCGCACTGGGCTCCGGGAACGGGGGACACTTCGGATGGCGCTGCGGATGACACTGCGGGGTGAAGTGTCATCCGTTTCCGGGGGGCCTGTCGGTGCGGTGGCGGCGGAGGCGGGAGCGGTACGCGCCCGGGGGCATGCCCCGGGCGCGTCGGAAGGCTCGGCTGAAGGCGTGCGGGGAGGCGTAGCCGACGGCGCCGGAGATCGACTCGACCGGCTCGTCGGTGTCGCGGAGCCGGACGGAGGCCAGGTCGACGCGCCACTGCGTCACGTACGCGCCCGGCGTCTGTCCGAGGGCGGCCCGGAACCGCCGGGTCAGCGTCGCCCGGGAGACGTTCGTCGCGGCGGCCAGGGTCTCCGTCGTCCAGGGGTGTTCCGGCCGGGCGTGGACCTGTGCCAGGGCGTCGCGCACGACCGGGTCGCGCATCGCGCCCAGCCACGAGCCGGGCCGCTCCTGCGGGTGGCGGGCCAGCCAGGCGCGTACGAACTGGACGAGCAGCAGGTCGACGATGCTGTTGACGGCGGCGGTGGTGCCGATCTGGGGCTGCGCGAGTTCCGCCGTGAGCAGTTCGACGGTCCTGCCGAACTGCGCGTTCTGGTCGGCTGTGACGTGCATCGACCGGGTGAGGGAGGTCAGCACGGGGGTGCTCACCTCGGGGTCCTGCTCGTAGTGCAGGACGATCACTTCCGTTTCCGCCGGCCCCGAGCCCAGCCGCAGGGCCCGGCCGTCGCCGAACGCCCGGGCCGCCGCCGCACGGTCGCAGGATCCCATCGTCACGCCGGCGGCGCCCGCCAGACCGTGGGCGGTGCCCGGCTCCACCAGGACGGCGTCCCCGGCCCGCACCTGGAGCGGTTTCTCGCCGCCGGTGTGGAGCCACATCGTGCCGCGGGCGACCACGTGCAGTGCCGCTCCCGGGTAGGAGTCCAGCCACATGCCCCAGTTGCCCCCGGCCTTCAGCACGACCCCGAGCGCCCCTCGCGCCCCCGAGACCCGCAAGACCTCCGCCAGCACGTCCATGCGCCCATTCTCGTCCGCCGCCGCAGTGGAGCTTCAGGTCATGTCGAGGACGTCACGTCGAGGACGACCTTGCCGTGCACCTTCCGAGCGAACAGCGCCCGTACGGCGTCGTCCACGTCCCGCCAGTCGCCGCGCCGTCCGACCGGTGCCGAGAGCCTGCCGGCGGCCATGAGGCCCAGCAGGTCCGTCAGTTCTCCGCCGGTCGGCGTCATGTCGCCGTAGGTGGCGATACGGCGGGGTTCGCCGAAGCCGAACAGGGTCCCCGCCGGGAACGTGGTGTCCTGCCCGGAGGAGTAGCCGACCAGGTGGACGGTGCCGCCCTCGGCGAGGGAATCCCACGCCTGGGCGACCAGCGGCCCGCCGACCGTGTCCAGGACGAGGGCGAACCGGCGCCCGGTCCCGGCCAGGTCGGTCAGGACCTCGTCGGCGCCCAGCTCGCGCAGTCCGGCGGCCCGCTCCGGCGAGCCGACCAGCGCCGTCACCCGGGCGCCCGCCAGCGCCGCCAACTGGACGGCGAAGTGCCCCACGCCCCCGCTGGCGCCGGTGACCAGGACGTCCCGGGCCAGCAGGGAACGCGTGCGCAGCACCCGCAGCGCGGTGACCCCGGCGATCCCCAGCGCGGCGGCGTCGGCGAGTTCCACGCCCTCGGGGACGGTGCCGAGCGAGGCGGGGCCGACCGCCACCCGCTCCGCCCACGCGTGCGGGGCCATCCCCACCGCGACGCGCGTCCCTTCGGCCGGCCCCGAGCCGTCGGACGCGGCGCGGATCACGACGCCGGCCGCGTCGTGCCCGTGCACAGCGCCGGCCGGCCACTGGTCCACGTAGTTCAGCTCTCCGAAGTTGAGGGCGATGTGCCGTACCTCCACCAACGCCTCGCCGGCGGACGGTACGGGTTCGTCGACATCGGCGAACCGGACGGGTCCGGCCTCGCCGTGAGCGACCACGAGGGCGCGCATAGGGGGTGCTTCCTTCTCTCGGGACAACGCCGGAACACTCGGCTCGGGACCACCCTCACGCAGGGCCGGGACGGCGGCCAGTCCCGTGCGGATCGATCAGTTGACGATCTGTGTCATCCACAAGGGGGCCGCACCGGTGCCGGCCGCGCGCACCGTCTTACCGACGTCCGGGCGCGGGAACCACTCCAGCGCCGCGCCCAGCACGCCGCTCTCCGGTTTTCTCAGGCGCAGCCACGGCTCGTGTCCGGGCAGCCGCCCGTGCCGTACGGCGTTGCCGGCCTTCTACCGCGAACTGTCCCTCAACGCCCCGAGGACCTCACCCACCTCACCCGGCGCGGCTCTACCTCTTCCTGAGCAGCAGCTCCGTGTTCCGGTCGTCCGCGTCGCCCGCCAGGTCGGTGCGGGCGCCCGGGGCGTTGAGGGACAGTTCGCGGTAGAGGGCCGCCAGGCCGGTCTGGGACAGGTCGGTGAAGTCGGTGCCGGACGGGGCGGCGGACTCGACGAGGGTGGTGAACAGGGACAGCGTGCCGTCCTTGTTGTCCACCACCTCGATGACGCGGGCGAGCTGGGGGAAGTCGACGTGGGAGGCGGTGGAGATCTCCCAGAAGGCGCCGCCGTCGGCACCCTCGTGCGGGGTGATGTCGTTGCGGTGGATGTGCCCGTTGACCCAGGCCAGCACGTTGCGGTGGCGGCCCAGCAGGGCGACGACGTCGGCGCCGGTGTGGCGCCGGTCGTCGGGGCGGGCCGGGTCGGGGCGGGTGTTGTCCATGGTCTTGCTGGTGTGGTGGCTGAAGACGACGGCGTAGGAGTCGGCGTTGTCCTTCAGGGTCCGCTCCAGCCAGCGCAGTTGCGCCGCGCCGATGGAGCCCTCGTAGTGGCCGCCGGGGTCGGTGGTGTCGAGGCTGATGCCGATGACGTCGTCGGAGATGCGGAAGCTGTAGTACTGGGTGCCGGCGTCGACGTTGGCGGTGGTGTAGCCGTGGCCGTGCGGGCCGGGGCCGAGGTACGCGGTGTCCAGGTGGGCCTTGAGGTAGTCGGCCGGGGTGAAGGGGGCGCGCTTCTCGTCCGGCGTGACGGAGCGCATGGAGCGGGCGTGCGCCTTGAGGAACTCGCGGTACAGGGCGCCCTGGGGGTCGTCGGCCTTCTTCAGGGCGGTCTGGAGCCTGGCGGCCTCGGCGGCGGGCAGTTCCATCAGTTTGCGGCCGCCGACGGCCAGTTCGGTGAGGTAGGAGTCGCCGTGGGAGGCGTAGCAGCCCAGCGGCATGGCGTCGTGGTTGCCGACGGTGGAGTACCAGGGCAGGTTGAGGCCGGGGCTGCGGACCTCGCGGGTCGCGGCGGTCAGGAAGCCGTCCAGGTGCGGGAAGCCGCGCTTCTTGTCGGCGTCGCGGACGGCCGCGTCGGGCTGCCAGTACTGGGTGATGCCGCTGTTCTGGACGCCCTCGTAGTGCCGGAGGTCACCGGAGTTCGGGGTGACGCGCCCGCCGCTCATGACGGTGAGGAACCACTCCAGTTCGGTGCGGGCGTTGTTGTCGGTGTTGTCGCCGGTGGTCATCGCGAAGTGCAGCGGGGACCCGGTGACGGGGGCGCCGCGCAGCGCGTTGACCCGCTCGACCAGCGCGATCGCGCCCTGTACGGTCAGCGCCTCCTGGGGCCGCCAGGCGTGCACGTCGGTGGAGCGCAGGTATTCGAGGCGCAGCGGGTGCTGGGTGTCGATCAGGTGCAGGTCGGTGAGCTGCACGAACGCGGCGAGGGCGGTGCGCCGCCCCGCCCGGCCGGACTGGGCGGCGGCCAGCCCGTCGCGGACGACGCGGTCCCAGCCGGGGCCGTCGGCCAGGCGCCGGTAACCGGAGCCCGAGCCGGAGCGCGGGGTGGCGAGGGCGGCGAGGGTGGTGCCGCGGGTGTAGGGGGCGAGGGGGGCGGCCGGGGCCCGGCGGGAGGAGGCGAGGGCCGCGGCCTCGTCGGTGCCCGTGGTGGCCGTCGCGGCGGCGTCGTCGGGCCGCAGGGCGTAGCCGGCGCCCCCGGCGACGGCCACCGCGGCGGTGGCGGCGAGGACGGAGCGGCGGTGGACGCCCGGCCCGGAGCCGGTGGTTGAGCGTGTGCGCGACATGCGCTTCTCTCCCCGAGTGCGAACGCGTCGGCGGTGACCGCGGACGGTCGCAACCGCGAACGTCCGCTCCACCGGATGCTTGGCACCGGGAATGGCCTGTGCGTGAACGGGGCCGCAACGGGCAACACCGATCACGGTACGTGGATCACGCGCCACCCCGCGTGTCCGCGACCGGTCCGCGCACGGCCGGGAAACGGTCGCCGGGTGTTCATCTGACGGGGTAACGGGGCGGTGCGCGGAGTGCCGGAGTGCCGGAGTGCCGGAGGACCGGAGGACCGCAGGACCGGAGCGGCGCAGGGCCGGAGCGGCGCAGGGCGCCGGGACCGCGCATGGAGTACCGGGGGGCCGTGCACGGAGTACCGGGGCCGTGCACGGAGTACCGGGGCCGTGCACGGAGTACCGGGCCGACGCACGCAGTACCGGACCGGCGCTACGCCCCGGGCAGCCGTCCCGCCGCCGGCCGCTCCCGCCACAGCCGCAGCCCGGTGTCGACCAGCGGCACCCGGGTCAGGCCGGGCACCGCGTCGAGGTCCTGCCAGGCGGCCAGGTCGGTGGAGCCGCCGACCTCGGGCCGCAGCGTGCCGCCGGTGACGCGGGCCTCGTAGACGAGCCGTACGCCGTGGTGGTCGACGGGGCGGCGGAACCGGCCGGGGCGGGTGAGGCGGAGCGAGTCCACCCCGAGCAGGGCGGTGACCTCGACGCGGTGGCCGGTCTCCTCGGCGACCTCCCGCCGGACGGTGTCGTACGGGTCCTCGCCGTGCTCCGTGCCGCCGCCCGGCAGCACCCACTCGGGCACCCCGCCGGGCCCCGGCGACCGGGCCAGCAGCACCTGCCCGTCCCGTACGCATATGGCGTAGGCCGCCACCCGCAGCTTCCGTCGCACTCCGGGACGCTAACCCGCCGGACGGGCCACCGGCAGAGCCCCGCACTCGATTGTCATGTACCGCACCTTATGTCCCCGGTGGCGCATGGCGGAAGTACGCCATGACTCCCGCCCGCCCTGGTGAACACTCCCCAAACAGCGGCCCCTTACGTAAAGCTGAGCGGTCATCCGAGATCACATTCCGGACGACGGCGATCAGAGCAGAGCGGCTTCGATCGTTTCCGTGCCTGTGCCCGTAGACCACAGCCCACAAGGGATGCCGATTACCTGCAAGGGATGCCGATGACCCACACCCCCCAGCGCGACCCGATACCGGGTGGCAGACGCGCGGCCCGTATCGCCGTGGCCGCCGGTCTCGTCGCCGCACTCGCCGCGGCCGGGCCGGTACCCGCGGCCCTCGCCGCCGACGGCCCGGCCACCACCGCCCCGGCCGCCGATCCCTCCGTCAAGTCCGCGCACGACAAGCTCGGTCCGGACGACGCCGACCGGCTCGCCGAGGCCAAGGCCGACGGCGAGAAGAACGTCACGATGATGGTCGCGACCGCCCCCGGCGACACCGCCGAGGTCGCGAAGAAGCTGGACGCGGTCCGGGGCGGCACCGTGGGCCGCGCCTACGACGAGCTGGGCTACGTCCGCGCCACCGTCCCCACCGCCGAGGCGGACGCCGCGATCGCCGCCGCCGCGAAGCTCTCCTCCGTGCACGGCATCGATCTACGCGAGGAGATCGCGCTGGACGACCCGACGCCCAGCGCGGACACCGCGAAGGGCGCCGCGGCCTCGGCGACGGCCACCGCCGCCGAGGCCCCCGGCAAGAGCACCCCCGCGAAGAACCCGTACAACCCGTCCTTCGAGACGGGCGCCGTCGACTTCGTGAAGCAGAACCCGAAGGCGGACGGCCGCGGCATCACCATCGGCATCCTGGACTCCGGGGTGGACCTGGCCCACCCGGCGCTCCAGAGGACCACCACCGGCCAGCGGAAGATCGTCGACTGGGTCACCGCGACCGACCCGGTCGTCGACGGCGACCGCACCTGGCGGCCGATGACCTCCTCCGTCTCCGGCCCCACGTTCACCTACGGCGGGCAGACCTGGACCGCCCCCGCCGGCTCCTACAAGGTGAGCACCTTCCTGGAGTCGTACACCACCGGCGGCGACGCGGCCGGCGACGCCAACCGGGACGGCGACACCACCGACTCCTGGGGCGTGCTGTACGACGCGGCGGCCGGCACGGTCCGCGTCGACCTGAACAACAACCGCGACTTCTCCGACGACACCGCGATGAAGCCGTACAAGGACGGCCACCAGGTCGGCTACTTCGGCACCGACGACCCGACCACGGACGTCGCCGAGCGCCAGCCGTTCGTCGTCGAGATCCGCGAGGACGTCGTCTACGACAGCGCCGGTTCGAAGGCCGACTTCGTCAACATCGGCGTCATCGAGTCCGAGCACGGCACCCACGTCGCGGGCATCACGGCCGCCAACGGCCTGTTCGGCGGGCAGATGGACGGCGCCGCCCCCGGCGCGCAGATCGTCTCCTCGCGCGCCTGCACCTGGACCGGCGGCTGCACCAACGTCGCCCTCACCGAGGGCATGATCGACCTCGTCGTCAACCGGGGCGTCGACATCGTCAACATGTCGATCGGCGGCCTGCCGTCCCTCAACGACGGCAACAACGCCCGCGCCGAGCTGTACACCCGGCTCATCGACGAGTACGGCGTCCAGCTGGTGATCTCCGCCGGCAACTCCGGCCCCGGCGCCAACACCATCGGCGACCCCGGCCTGGCCGACAAGGTCATCTCGGTCGGCGCGTCCATCTCCAAGGAGACCTGGGCGGTCAACTACGGCTCGGCGGTGGAGAAGAAGTACGCCATGATGCCGTTCTCCTCGCGCGGCCCGCGTGAGGACGGCGGCTTCACGCCGACGCTGACCGCGCCGGGCGCGGCGATCAACACCATCCAGACCTGGCTGCCGGGCGCCCCGGTCACCGAGGCCGGCTACGCGCTCCCCGCCGGCTACGGCATGCTCCAGGGCACCTCGATGGCCTCCCCGCAGGCCGCGGGCGCCTCCGCGCTGCTGCTGTCGGCGGCGAAGCAGCAGCACCTCGACCTCACCCCGGCCATCCTGCGCACCGCGCTGACCTCGACCGCCGACCACATCAAGGGCGTGCAGGCGTACGAGGAGGGCGCGGGCCTGATCGACGTCGTGGACGCCTGGAAGTCGATCCGGCGCGGCGCCTCGGCGCACGAGTACACGGTCAAGGCCCCGGTCGACACCGCGATCGACTACGCCTTGGAGACCCCGGGCTTCGGCACCGGCCTCTACGACCGCGAGGGCGGTCTGCGGGCGGGCCAGAAGAAGACGTACGAGATCACGCTCACCCGCACCACCGGCGCCGACCAGGCACTCCGGCACGAGCTGCGCCTCGCCAACAACGCGGGCAACACCTTCGAGGTCGTCGGCTCCGACACGGTGAAGCTGCCGCTGAACCAGCCGGTCACCGTGAAGGTGCGGGCCGCGCCGCGCTCCGAGGGGCTCAAGAGCGCGATCCTGGAGGTCGACGACCCGAGGACGGAGGGCGTCGACCAGCAGGTCATGACCACGGTCGTGGTCGCGGCCCCGCTCGCGGCGGAGCAGGAGTTCAGCTACTCCGTGTCCGGTTCGGTGCAGCGCAACAGCACCGCCTCCTACTTCGTGACGGTCCCCGAGGGCGCCAAGTCCCTGGAGGTCGCCATCGGCGGGCTGAAGGGCCAGAGCCAGACCCGGTTCATCGCCGTCCACCCGTACGGCGTACCGCTGGACAACACCTCCACGCCGTACTGCTACAACAACTACCTCGACGGCAACGGCTGCAAGCCCGACGTGCGCGCGTACGCCGACCCGCAGCCGGGCGTGTGGGAGATCGAGGTCGAGTCGCGGCGCACCTCTCCGCTGCTGGACAACCCGTACACGCTGGACGTCGCCCTGCTCGGCGCGGACTTCGACCCCGAGGTCGTGACCGTGCCCGAGGCCGAGGCCGGCACCCCGGTCACCGCCTCCTGGACGGTGACCAACCGGTACGCCGCGATCGACGGCGGCAGGCTGACGGGCGGCCCGCTGGGCTCCTCCCTCACCGACCGTCCCGCCCTCGCCGAGGGCGACACGCGGACCACCACGGTCGACGTCCCCGAGGGCGCGACCTCGCTGGACGTGGCCATCGGCGGCGTCTCGGACGCCTCCGCCGACCTGGACCTGGCGGTCTACGACGCGGACGGCGCCCTGGTCGGGCAGAGCGCCGACGGCGACTCCGAGGAGTCCGTCTCCGTGCCCGATCCGGCCGCCGGCACGTACACCGTCGAGGTCTACGGCTACGCGGTCCCGTCCGGCTCCACGGAGTACGACTACCGGGACGTGTACTTCGCCGCCAGCCTCGGCACGGTCGGCGTCGACGGGGCGCCGGTGTCGCTGGGCACGGGCGCGTCGGCCACCGTCTCCGGGAGTGTGACGGCGCTGGCCGCCGCGCCCGAGGGCCGGGAGTTCTTCGGTCGGGTCCAGCTCGTCGACGCCCGCGGCACGGTCGCGGGCACCGGCAGCGTGGCGATCGAGAAGGTCGTGCCGTAGTCCGGTACGGCACGTGAGGAGGGGGCGGGTGCTTCGGCGCCCGCCCCCTTCTGCTCCGCGCGTCACTCGCAGGTGAGGGTGCGGGCGTCCGGGAGGGCGGCGGTGACGCGGGCGCGTTCGGGGGCGATCTCGGCCTCGCCGGTGAAGAGGGCGTCCGGGTGGACGCCGTGCGCCGGGAGCCCGAACAGCACCCGCTCGCCCACGCCGGGGGCGCCGGTGCCCTCCCGCGTCAGGAAGGTGACCTCGCGCGACGCCTTCCGGGGCGCGTACTGCCGGGTGATCTCCACCGTGATCCGCCGGCCCGCTTCCCCGGGCGCCGGGCCGGCCCCGGTCACCGTGCCCTCGGCGACCAGCCGGGCGCAGGCCAGGTAGGCGGGGCTGCCGAAGGCGGCGGTTGCCTCCTTGCCGCCGGAGTCCGCCTGGGCGCTGGAGGTCCCCGCGTCCTCGGCGCCGCCGTCCCCGGCCTGGGTCACCAGCCACGCCGTGCCGGAGAGGAAGGCGCCCGCGCAGGCGACGGCGAGCGCGCCGAGGGCCAGGCCGCGGCGGTGGCGCCGGGGGCGGGGGTGCGGCCGGGGACGGAGGAGGGGGCGGGGTGCGGCCGGGGCCGGCTCCGGCGGGGGCGGGGGCTCGCCCAGGACCCGCCCGAGGACCCCCAGCCGTTCCCGCAGCACCGCCACGTCGGCGGCCTCGGCGGACCCCGGCGGCAGCGGCTCGCCCAGGATCGCGGCCATCAGCGCGTCGTCGGGAGCGGCACCCTCGTACGCGTCGGTCCCGTCGGTCCCGTCGTACGCGTCACGCGCGTCACGCCCATCACGAGCGTCGCGCCCGTCACGCCCGTCACGCCCGTCACGCCCGCCGTACCTGCCGTACGCGTCGCGCCCGTCGTACGCGTCACGCCCGCCGTACCCGTCGTACACGTCGCGCCCCTCGTACCCGTCGTGCTCGGCGGCCACGTCACACCACCTCGTCCTCGTGCAGCCGGGCGCGCAGGGCCCGGACCGCCGTGTGCAGCCTGCTCTTGACCGTGCCCTCAGGGACGCCCAGCTCCTCGGCGATGCCGCGCACCGGCAGGTCGGCGTAGAAGCGCAGCACGACGACCTGGCGCTGGGCGTCGGGCAGCGCGTCCAGGCCCCGGGCGACGGCGAGCGAGAGCAGGCTGGTGTCCTCGCCGGAGGGGTGGTCGCCCTGGCGCAGCGCGGCGAGGCGCTCGCCGATCCGCTCCTGGCGGCGTCTGGCCCGGTGCCAGTCCATGGCGAGGTTGGAGGCGACCACCGCCGCCCACGCCGAGACGTCCCGGGGCGCCTCACGGCCGCCGGCGGCACGCTCCAGCAGCCGCAGGCGGACCTGCTGCACCCCGTCCGGCAGGTCCGCCTGCGGTACCCCGCCGAGCGCGAGCACCGCCCGCACCCGGCGCTCCTGGGCCGCGTCCAGCGGATCGCCGCCGACGGCCTCCCCCGCCGCCCCCGCCCCCCGGCGGACCTTTCTGCGCAGCACCGGCCACCCCTCCCCTCGCCGCGTTTCCCCTACGACGCCGCAGCGGGCGGAAACGTTCGCTCCGACACCGCCGGCCCGCACCGAGGCGTACGTCACACCCGGTGTGGGCCGGGACGAAAGGGGCAGGGGCGAGGCAGCACAGCTTGCGGCGCCGGGGCCTCGGCAGATGAATTCCTGCAGCTCGGCAGGGGTGTGGCCGCAGGGACGGCGGTCGCGCCCCGCGCCGCAGCGGCCCCTTCGGCCAGGTCGCCGGTGAATGCGGTGGACAGGTGGGCCGGGGATGACCGCATGATGGAAAAGTTCGCACGATGGAAAAGTCCCGGCCACACAGGCCGGGCGCACGCAGGTCACGCAAGGGAGTCGCCGTGAGGGTCGGAATCGTCGGAGCCACCGGACAGGTCGGCACGGTCATGCGCAGGATCCTCAGCGAACGGAACTTTCCGGTCACCGAGCTGCGCCTGTTCGCCTCGGCCCGTAGCGCGGGCAAGGAGCTGGACGGGGTGACGGTGGAGGACGCGGCCACCGCCGACTACTCCGGGCTGGACATCGTGCTCTTCTCGGCGGGCGGCGCCACCTCCAAGGCGCTGGCCGAGAAGGTCGCCTCGCAGGGCCCGGTCGTGATCGACAACTCCTCGGCGTGGCGCCGCGACCCCGACGTGCCGCTGGTGGTCTCCGAGGTCAACCCGCACGCGATCGCCACCCGCCCCAAGGGCATCATCGCCAACCCGAACTGCACCACGATGGCCGCGATGCCGGTGCTGCGTCCGCTGCACGCCGAGGCGGGCCTCGAAGCGCTGGTCGTCGCCACGTACCAGGCGGTGTCCGGTTCCGGGCTGGCCGGTGTGGACGAGCTGTTCGAGCAGGTCAAGAAGGTCGGCGAGGACGCGCCGAAGCTCACCCACGACGGCGGCGCGGCCGAGTTCGGCGAGCCGGAGAAGTACGTCGCGCCGATCGCGTACAACGTGCTGCCGCTGGCCGGGTCGATCGTCGACGACGGCCGGTACGAGACCGACGAGGAGCAGAAGCTCCGCCACGAGTCCCGCAAGATCCTGGAGATCCCGGAGCTGAAGGTCTCCGGCACCTGCGTCCGGGTCCCGGTCTTCACCGGCCACTCCCTCCAGATCAACGCCCGCTTCGCCCGTCCGATCAGCGTGGAGCGCGCCAAGGAGCTGCTCGGCGGCGCCCCCGGCGTGGCCCTCGCGGAGGTCCCGACCCCGCTCCAGGCCGCCGGTCAGGACCCGTCCTACGTCGGCCGCATCCGCCAGGACGAGACCGTCGAGCACGGCCTCGCCCTGTTCGTCTCCAACGACAACCTGCGCAAGGGCGCCGCGCTCAACGCCGTCCAGATCGCGGAGCTGGTCGCGGCCGAGCTGACGGACTGAGGCGCCTGACCTCGTAGAGGAAACAGCCGTACTCGACGGCCCGGACGTGGACGAACGCCACGTCCGGGCCGTCGAACGCGTTCCGCGGGGCCCCTCGGCGTCCGCCCCCGCCAGCCGCCCGCCGAGCGGCGCGGCGACGCCGTACACCAGCGGGGCAAGGACATCGCATCCGGCCCGGCCCGCGTGGAAGGATGGCGGAAACGACCCATACGAGGAGATGACCGCGTGCCTGGCACAAACCTGACCCGCGAAGAGGCGCAGCAGCGGGCGAAGCTGCTCTCCGTGGACGCGTACGAGATCGATCTCGACCTCTCCGGCGCGCAGGAGGGCGGCACCTACCGGTCCGTGACGACGGTGCGCTTCGACGTCGCCGAGAACAACGCCACGTCCTTCATCGACCTGGTGGCCCCGACCGTCCACGAGGTCGTCCTCAACGGCGACCGGCTCGACGTGGACGCCGTCTTCGCGGACTCCCGGATCACGCTGCCGGGTCTGCTGGAGGGGCGCAACATCCTGCGGGTCGTGGCCGACTGCGCGTACACCAACACCGGTGAGGGCCTGCACCGGTTCGTCGACCCGGTCGACGAGCAGGCGTACCTCTACACCCAGTTCGAGGTGCCGGACGCCCGGCGGGTCTTCGCCAGCTTCGAGCAGCCGGACCTGAAGGCGACCTTCCAGTTCACCGTGCGGGCGCCCGAGGGCTGGACCGTCATCTCCAACTCCCCCACCCCCGAGCCCCAGGACAACGTCTGGGTCTTCGCGCCGACGCCGCGCATCTCGTCGTACATCACCGCCCTGATCGCCGGCCCGTACCACTCGGTGCACAGCGTGTACGAGAAGGACGGGCAGAGCGTGCCGCTGGGCATCTACTGCCGTCCGTCGCTGGCCGAGCACCTCGACTCGGACGCGATCTTCGAGGTGACGCGGCAGGGCTTCGAGTGGTTCCAGGAGAAGTTCGACTACGCGTACCCGTTCGAGAAGTACGACCAGCTCTTCGTGCCGGAGTTCAACGCGGGCGCGATGGAGAACGCGGGCGCGGTCACCATCCGCGACCAGTACGTCTTCCGGTCGAAGGTGACCGACGCGGCGTACGAGACGCGTGCCGAGACCATCCTGCACGAGCTGGCCCACATGTGGTTCGGCGACCTGGTCACCATGGAGTGGTGGAACGACCTGTGGCTGAACGAGTCGTTCGCCACGTACACCTCCATCGCCTGCCAGGCGGCGGCGCCCGGCTCGCGCTGGCCGCACTCGTGGACGACGTTCGCCAACTCCATGAAGACCTGGGCCTACCGGCAGGACCAGCTGCCGTCCACGCACCCGATCATGGCGGACATCACCGACCTCGACGACGTGCTCGTCAACTTCGACGGCATCACGTACGCCAAGGGGGCGAGCGTACTGAAGCAGCTCGTGGCGTACGTCGGTGAGGACGCGTTCTTCCGGGGCGTGCAGGCGTACTTCAAGCGTCACGCGTACGGCAACACGCGCCTGTCCGACCTGCTGGGCGCGCTGGAGGAGACCTCCGGACGGGACCTGAGGTCCTGGTCGAAGGCGTGGCTGGAGACGGCCGGCATCAACGTGCTGCGCCCGGTGGTCGAGACCGACGCCGACGGCGTCATCACGTCGTTCGCCATCCGGCAGGAGGCGCCCGCGCTCCCGGCCGGCGCCAAGGGCGCTGCGTCCGATGATGCGGCTCCGCCGCGGGGGACGCTGCGCCCGCACCGCATCGCCGTCGGCTGCTACGACCTCGACGCCAGCGGCAAGCTGGTGCGCGGTGAGCGCGTGGAACTGGACGTGGACGGCGAGCTGACCGACGTGCCGCGGCTGGTCGGCACGCGCCGCCCGGCGGTGGTCCTCCTCAACGACGACGACCTGTCCTACGCCAAGGTCCGCCTCGACGAGCAGTCGCTGGCGTTCGTCACCGAGCACCTCGGCGACTTCGCCGAGTCCCTGCCGCGCGCCCTGTGCTGGGCGTCGGCCTGGGACATGACGCGGGACGCCGAACTCGCCACCCGCGACTACCTCTCCCTGGTGCTGTCCGGCATCGGCAAGGAGTCCGACATCGGGGTGGTGCAGTCCCTGCACCGCCAGGTGAAGCTGGCCGTCGACCAGTACTCCGACCCGGCGGCCCGCGAGACGCTGCTCGCCCGCTGGACCGAGGCGACGCTGGCCCACCTGCGCGCGGCGGCGCCGGGCAGTGACCACCAGCTGGCGTGGGCGCGGGCGTTCGCGGCGACGGCTCGTACGCCGGAGCAGCTCGACCTGCTGGAGGCGTTGCTCGACGGCGCGCAGACGGTGGAGGGGCTGGCCGTCGACACCGAGCTGCGCTGGGCGTTCGTGCAGCGGCTGGCGGCGGTCGGGCGGTTCGACGAGACGGAGATCGCCGCCGAGTACGAGCGGGACCGCACCGCCGCCGGCGAGCGGCACGCGGCCACCGCTCGGGCGGCCCGGCCGACCGAGCAGGCCAAGGCGGAGGCGTGGGCGTCGGTGATCGACTCCGACACGCTGCCGAACGCCGTGCAGGAGGCGGTGATCTCCGGCTTCGTCCAGACCGACCAGCGGGAGCTGCTGGCGCCGTACGCGGACCGGTACTTCGAGGTGCTGGAGGGTGTCTGGGAGTCCCGTTCGCACGAGATGGCCCAGCAGATCGCCGTCGGCCTGTACCCGGCGGTGCAGGTGACGCAGGAGACGCTGCGCAAGACCGACGCGTGGCTGGCGTCGGCCCGGCCGAACGCGGCCCTGCGGCGGCTGGTCTCGGAGTCCCGCGCGGGCGTGGAGCGGGCGCTGCGGGCGCAGGCGGCGGACGCGGCGGCGTAGGGCGCGGTGGCGGCGGCGGACGCGGCGGCGTAGGGCGCGGTGGCGGCGGACGCGGCGGTGTGGAGCGCGGCCGGCATCGCCTCGGCGGCCACGGGTCACGACGCCGACGCGGCGACCCCGGTGTCGCACTCCGTCGGCACGGCGGAACGGCAGGCCGACGCCGCGACGCCGGTCCACCAGGACGCGGCCGATCCGGTCACCGAGCAGGACGCGGCCACGCCGATCGACCGCGCCCAGGACGCGGCGACCCCGATCGACCGCGCCCAGGACGCGGCTCGTCCGATCTCCGAGCTGACCGCGCAGGAGCGGGCGGACGCGGTGGGCTGACCCGTCCGCCGGGGCACACCGGTGCCCGCGTCTTCCGGGACCGCCCGGCCCGGGAGACGCGGGCGCCGCCTCAGCCCACGTGCGCGGCGAGCGCCGCCCCGGTGGCCGCCCCGTCGGCGCCGTCCGCCGCCCAGGCCACGTATCCGTCGGGCCGCACCAGCACCGTCGTACGGCGTCCACTCGCCCAGCGCGCCACCGACAGCCGGTCGGCACGGCCTCCCCCGTCCCGGTACTCGCCCGGCGTGATCAGCGCGAACCGTCCACCGCGCAGCGCCTCGTACAGCCGGCCGCCACCCGCGAGGGCCACGTCGGGGGCCCGGGTCCCGGTGAGGCGGTGGGCACCGCGGGGAGCGTCGTACCGGTAGCCGACGGCGGAGATCAGACCGGCCATCCGGCGCTGGACGGGGCCCGCGTGGTCCAGCGCGGTGACGGCCGCCGAGCGCAGCGCCCGCGCCCAGGGGCGGGAGGCCGCGGCGAGGCGGATCATGCCGCCGCTGCTGCGCAGTACCGCCCTGCCGACGGGGTGGCGTTCGGCGTGGTAGCTGTCCAGCAGTTCCTCGGAGCGCCGGCCGTGCAGGACGGCCGCCAGTTTCCAGCTCAGGTTGGCCGCGTCCTGGAGGCCGGTGTTCATGCCCTGGCCGCCGGCCGGGCTGTGCACGTGCGCCGCGTCACCGGCCAGGAAGACCCGGCCGACCCGGTAGGCGGGCACCTGGCGCTCCTCGCTGTGGAAACGGGAGAGCCAGCGGGGGTCGTACATGCCGTAGTCCCGGCCCGTCACCCGGCGCACCAGCTCCTTGACCTCGGTCAGGCCGACGGGTTCGCTGTCGGGGAGGTCGCGCTCGCGCTGCCAGCCGACGACCCGGTGGTAGCCGTCGCCGAAGGGTGCGATGACGACGAAGGCGCCCGGGACGGAGTCCCCGGTGAGCTGGGCGCCGTACTCCTCGGCGAACCGCACGTCGGCGATGACCATCGAGCGGATCACCGCGCGGCCGGGGAAGGGCAGCCCGACCGCGTGCCGCACGGCGCTGCGCACGCCGTCGGCGCCGACGGCGTACTGGGCGCGCAGTTCGCCGGGGGCCCCGTCCGGACCGCGTACGGCGATGGTGACCCCCGACGGGTCCTGGCGCAGCCCGGTCACCTCCGTCTCGTACCGGAGTTCCGCCCCCGCCTCCACCGCGCGCCGCCGCAGGACCTTCTCCACCTCGTACTGCGGAACCATCAGGACGTGGTTGAAGCGGGAGGGGAGGGTCGCGAAGTCCAGGCCGAGGTCGAAGAAGCGGATGCGTTCGAGACGGCGGCCGATCGCCTCCAGCGGCTCGGCGAGGCCACGGGTGTCGAGCTGCTCCAGGCTGCGGGCGTGCAGCCCGAAGGCGCGGGAGAGGTTGCTGATCTGCGGGGGGCGCTTCTCGACGAGGGTGACGGGGACGCCGGCGGCGGCCAGGTCCCCGGCCAGGAGCAGGCCGGTGGGGCCGGCCCCTACGACGATCACGGTACGGGGCGCGGTTCGGGGCGTGGTGCCGGGCGTGGTGTGGGGCGTGCCGTTCATGGTGAGCCTCCTGGAGCCGGCGGCCATGCGCCGACGGCTGTTCGCCAACGACTGTTTGCCAATGCCTGTTCGCCAACCACCGTTCGCCAACGCTTGTTGTCACTGTAGGGCCACCCAAAGCCGCCGTCAACGGTTGTTGGCCTACGCGTGTTGGCCTACGCTGGAGGGCATGCCGGCCACTCCCCCGCCACCCACCAGCCCCCCGCCGCCCAACGACCCCCAGAACCCCACCGACCTCCCGGCCCCCACCACCCCCCCGACCCCTGCCGGTCGCCCGTCGGCCCGCCGCTCCGACGCCACCCGCGCCGCGATCCTCGAAGCCGCCCGCGAGCGTTTCGCCGTCGACGGCTACGACCGCGCCACCATCCGCGCCATCGCGCGCGACGCGCGGATCGACCCCTCGATGGTGATGCGGTACTACGGCAGCAAGGAGGGCCTCTTCACGGCGGCCGTCTCCGTGGACCTGAGACTGCCCGACGTCTCCGCCCTGCCCCAGGACACCGTGGGCGCGGCCCTGGTCCGGCACTTCCTCTCCCTCTGGGAGAAGAACGAGGTGCTGACGGCCGTCCTCAGGGCCGGCGCCCTGAGCGCCGACGGGGCCGAGCGCACCCGGGGCGTCTTCCGCGACCAGGTGCTGCCGGTCGCCCAGCGGGTCTGCCCGGACCCCGAACAGGCCCCGACCCGGGCCGCGCTGATCGCCTCACAGCTCCTCGGGATGGCGCTCGCCCGGTACGTGCTGCGCATCCCGCCGGCCGTGGACCTCTCCGAGGGGGAGATCGTGGCGTGGCTGGGCCCCACCGTGCAGCGCTACCTCACCGCGCCGAGCCCGTGAGCGTGAGGGGCACGGCCCCACGCCCCGGACACGCGTCGAGGGCGCCTGCCCGCGGCAGGCGCCCTCGACAGGGAGGAAGCGGTGTCAGGCCTTGGCGCCGGCCTTGTCCGCGGTCTCCCGGGTCTGCACGTTGCGGCTGGTCACCCGGTGCTTCTCGTGGGAGCGGTCCAGGACCATGACCAGCCCCGCGATGACCGCGAAGAGCACGATCGGGGCGAAGACATAGAGGCCCAGCGTCTCGATGACGCTCAGGCCCGTACCGGGGTCGTCACCGTCGTCGCGGGTCAGCGCGAGCGCGGGGGACGACATGAGCAGCATCATCAGCGTCGTACCGGCCGCCAGGGTGCCGGCGCGCAGGGCGTTCTTCTTGTCCACGTCCCCAAGTTAGCGAACGCCGCCCGGCCCCGCGCGCCCGGGGTGCCGTACGGCGTCGATCAGCGTGTGCAGCCGGGGCGAGGCCGCCAGCTCCTCCAGTGTCACGGGGCGGCCCTCGGCGTCGGCGATCGGCAGCCGCCAGTTCGGGTACTGGTCCCAGGTGCCGGGGAGGTTCTGGGGGCGTCGGTCGCCGACCGTGTCCGGCAGCCAGAGGCCCACCATGCGGGCCGGGGTGGCGCGCAGGAAGCGGTACAGCGCCTGGACGCCGGCCTCCTCGGCGGCGGAGCCGGTGCCGCCGCCGGAGCCGTCCAGCAGCCCCAGCCGGGCCAGCAGCTCCAGCCACTCCCCCACGTCGGCCGCCGCCTCGGCCCGTTCCTCCTGCACCGGCCGGGTCAGCAGGCCGAGCCGGTCGCGCAGGCCGACGTACTCGCCGGTGAGGCGGGCCGCGGTGGGCGGCAGGTCGTGGGTGGTGGCGGTGGCCAGGCAGTCGGCCCGCCACCGGTCGGCGGGCAGGGGGCGGCCGTCCCCCTCCCAGTCCCGCTCGAACCACAGCACGGAGGTGCCGAGCACCCCTCGCTCGCGCAGCGCCTCCCGCACCCCCGGCTCGACGGTGCCCAGGTCCTCGCCGATCACCACGGCCCCGGCCCGGGACGCCTCCAGGACCAGTACGGCGAGCATGGCCTCGGCGTCGTAGCGGACGTAGGCGCCCTCGGTGGGCGGCAGCCCCTGGGGCACCCACCAGAGCCGGAACAGGCCCATCACGTGGTCGATGCGCAGGGCGCCGGCGTAGCGGAACAGGGCGCGCAGCAGGTCGCGGAAGGGCGCGTAACCGGACTCCGCGAGCCGGTCCGGGCGCCAGGGCGGCAGGCCCCAGTCCTGGCCGCGGGCGTTGAAGGCGTCCGGCGGGGCGCCCACCGACATGCCCTCGGCGAAGTACTCCCGCTGGGCCCAGGCGTCGGCGCCCACCGGATGCACGCCCACCGCGAGGTCGTGCACGATGCCGACCGGCATGCCGGCCTCGCGGGCGGTGCGCTGGGCGTCGACGAGCTGGGTCTCGGTGAGCCAGGTGAGCCAGGCGTGGAAGTCGACGCGGTCCAGCAGCGCGGCGCGGGCGCGGGCGGTCTCGGCGGACCGGGGGTCGCGCAGCCCGGCCGGCCAGCGCCGCCAGTCGGGGCCGTGCGCCTCGGCCAGCGCGCACCAGGTGGCGTGGTCCTCCAGGGCCTGCCCCTGGGCGGCGAGGTAGTCGCGGTGGGCGGCCCGGCGGCCGGGCCCGGGCGGCACCTGGCGCAGCAGCTCCAGCGCCTCCTTCTTCAGTGCCCACACCGCGTCCCGGTCGATCAGCGAGCCGGGGCCGCCGAGCACCTCCGCGCGCAGCCGCCCGGCCCGCTCCAGCAGCCCGTCGAGCCGGGCGCGGTCGCCGGCGTACCGGTACTCGGGGACGTCCTCGATCCGCAGGTGCACCGGGTCGGGGAAGCGGCGCGAGGAGGGCCGGTACGGCGAGGGGTCGGTGGGCTCGCCCGGCCCGCCGGGCACCGCGGCGTGCAACGGGTTGACCTGCACGAACCCCGCCCCGAGGGCACGCCCGGCCCAGGCGGCCAGTTCGGTGAGGTCACCGAGGTCGCCCATGCCCCAGGAGCGCCGGGAGAGCAGGGAGTAGAGCTGGACCAGGAGCCCGTAGGAGCGGCCGGGCGGGGCGGGCAGCCGGGGCGGGGCGACGATCAGGTGACAGCGGGCGACGCGTCCGTCGGGCGCGGTGGCGGTGAGGCGGTGCACGCCGGGCGGCAGACCGTCGAGGTCCGTACGGGTTTCCCCCTGCTCGGTGTCGACGACGGTCCGGGTCCCCGGTTCCAGCGCGGCCAGCGCCTCGGGCACGGGACCGTCGGTCCACCGCACGACGGCCGGCGGCAGCAGGGCGGCGCGCAGTTCCTCCGTGCGGGCGGCGAGCGCGGCCCGCACACCCGACGGGCCGCCGGCGTCGACGCCGAGGGCGGCCAGGGCACGGGTGAGGGCGGCGGCGGAGGCCGTGACCGTGCGGTCCGGGGACGGCCGGTAGGAGGCGGCGACGCCGTACAGCTCGGCGAGCCGGGTCAGTTCCTCGGACGGGGGCGGCCCGTCCGGCGGCGAAGGAGCCGCCACCTACGGCCTCGCGGGTTCCGGGACGGCGAACGGGGCGGTGCCCTGTTCCGGTACGACCGCGGTCAACTCGGGCGAGGACTCGCTGGTCAGCGGCACGACGTCGGGAGAGGGGGACTCACTGGTGAGCGGCTCGGCGTCGGGCAGCGGCGGCTCGCTGGTGAGCGGCGGTTCGGCGTAGGCGTCCGGCGTCCCGAACACGTCCTCGGTCTCGGCGGACTGCTCCGCCGAGGGTTTGGAGGGGGTGGGGAAGGTGAGGTGGGCAGCCACGGTCACGGGCTTCTCCTTGTCGAGCACGACAACGCGGTTACGGCAGCCCTACCCAGCCCACGCGAGGACAGACGCCCCAGGACGAGGGGCGTGGCGTTGGTCACACGCGCAACGAGTCCGGCGCCCCTTCCATCCCAGCGCCGTGAATCACCTCACAGTCCTCCGGCCCGACCCGGACCATCAGATCGCCGTCGGCCTCAGGCGCCGGTCATATCCCCTGCCGGATCGCCTCGACGAGTCGGAACGAACCCGCGAATCGCCCCCAAGCCTCCGTCCCGAGGCGAAGTATCGGCCCGCCGGAATCCTTGGAGTCCCGGACGGCGACGACCCCGGGGACGTTGCGGGCTACTTCCACGCACTCGCCGCTGCCGCTGCTGTAGCTGGACGCGACGAAGTCGAAGCCGTTCATCAACGCATGTCCTCACTGACGCTCTCGATCAGCCTGAGCGAGTCCTTGGGGGCCAGGCTCAGCCGTGCGGTGCGGTCGAAGAACGAGCTGTACGTGCCGCTCTCGACCTCGTCCTCGACCCACACGGTAGTGGCGATGGTGTCAACGTGGATCACGTCGGTGGCCTCGGGCTCGGCGAACGAGACGATGCTGAAGGCTCCAGCCATACAGGCGTGCCCGCCCGCGCGGAAAGGCAGCACCTGAAGGCGCACGTTGGGAAGCTGAGCCAGTTCCAGGATGCGGTGGAGCTGCGCGCGCATCACGTCGGGCCCACCGACCTGCTGTCGCAGGGCGGCCTCCCAGACGACCGCGTACAACTGGAGCGGCTCGCTGTCCGCCAGGCGCTCCTGCCGCTTCATCCGCACCTCGACGACACCCTCGATCTCGTCCGGGTCCGTCCACACGCCTTCGCTGACCACCAAGGCCCTGGTGTACTCGGGAGTCTGGAGGAGGCCGGGCACGAACGCCTGTTGCCACGTGCGGATACGGCTGGCCACATCCTCCATGGAAATGTACTCCGCCAACGCCTCGGCCTGCGGGGACTGTTTCCACCACCCCTTCGCCCTGCGGCGCTCCCGGTCCAACCGGGCGAGAGCGAGGAGACGAGTCACCGCCCGCTCGTCACGCACCCCGTAGAAGTCGCAAAGCGCCCTGATGTCGGGGTCCCTCATGGGGACCCAGCCGCGCTCCATCTTGACGACCTTCGTCGCGGTCGCGGAGATGGCGGCGGCGGCCTGTTGCTGGGTGCTGCCCGCCGCATCACGCAGGCGCAGCAATTCGGCGCCCAGCTTGCGGCCCAGAACCGTCGAGATCCGGTTCCCTGCGGCTTGAGTCGATCGCGTCACGGCCACAGTCTGACGGTGATCCATGACCGCGTCGAATTCCAGGGAATTTATTCCCCGTCCAGATTGCTCCCGGACGCCCGCTTCCGTTACGTTGTGCATCCGATCGGCTACACAGCCGACTGCCGTCGCGACGGAAGCGCACCGCCCTGCCCCACAAGCCCCACGCGGGTCCGGCGAAGCCACCGTCCCGCACCAGGAGGCACGTCTCCATGACAGAACCTGTGCCCTTGCCCGTCCCGCCCCTCCACGAGGACCGCCTCGACTACACCCCCACCCAGCGCAGCGTCCCCCTCGCCCGGCGCAGAACCGCACGGCTCGTCGGCGAGTGGGGGCGGCCGGACCTCGCCGGGGACGTCGCCCTCGTGGTCTCGGAGTTGATGACCAACGCGCTGCTGCACGGCAGCCTCCGGGGGCGGCTCATCCGCGTGGGCGTCACACTCGACCACCGCGTTCTGCGGGTCGAGGTCAGCGATCCGCGCGGTGAGCGGCTGCCCGGCGCACGCACGGCGGCAGACACCGAGGATCAGTTCGGGCGGGGGCTTCTGCTGGTGGGAGCGCTCGCCACGCGGTGGGGCTGTGAGCCCCGGAGCGTGGGCAAGACCGTCTACGCCGAGTGGGACACCCCGCCCCGGCCGGCCCGTCTCCCTTACCCTGAGCACGTGGACCCCTGCGATCCCGGAGGAGCCCTGCGACCGTGACCGCCGGCAGGCCCCAGATGCTCGTCACCGAGTTCGAGGAACTCGCCCGCCATGCCGCCCGGAGCATAGAAGGCGCACGGCTGGAGTTCATCAACGGTCATCTCGGGGGGAAGGCCGTGCCGGACGGCGATCATGGACGCGTCATCCAGTGGCTGACACGCATCTGCATGCAGCACCGGCCCGACCTGTGGCTCGACCCCACACAGGGCCTGATGGTCGACGCCTGCCGCGAGGGCCGCGCCCGCCCCGACGGCTCCCTCGCCCCGGCGGAAGCCTTCGTCGGGCATGGCGAGTGGGCCGACCCGGCCCCCGTCCTCATGGTCGTCGAGGTCACCTCGTACGACTCCGACACCGACCGGCGCGACCGGGTCGACAAGCCCCGGGCGTACGCCGCCACCGGCATCCCGGTGTATCTGCTGATCGCCCGGGACACCTGCGAGGTCAAGGTGTACAGCGCCCCCGACGGCGGGCGGTACGAGACCGTGCGGACGCTGCCCTTCGGCAAGGAGGTCGTGCTGCCCGAGCCGGTCGGGATCACGCTGGACACCGAGCCGCTGAAGAACTGGGTGCGCTGAGCCGCCGCCCCCTCCTCGAAAAGCGTGAACACTTGACGCCGAAGTGCTCACGCTTTTCCGGACCCCGCCCCGACACCCCGCCCCGACACCCCGCCCCCGGCACACGAAGGCCCGGATCGCGGTCAGGCGGAGATGCCGTCGATCCGGGCCAGGGCGTCGTCCGCGCCGTACGGCTGCAAGTAGGGCAGCCAGCGCGGGTCCCTGTGGCCGGTGCCGATGATGCGCCAGGCCAGGCCGGTGGGCGGGGCGGGTTTGTGGCGCAGCCGCCAGCCGATCTCGGTGAGGTGCCGGTCGGCCTTGGTGTGGTTGCAGCGGCGGCAGGACGCCACCACGTTGTCCCAGGCGTGCTTGCCCCCGCGGCTGCGCGGAACGACGTGGTCGACGCTGGTCGCGACACCGCCGCAGTACATGCACCGGCCCCCGTCACGGGCGAAGAGGGCGCGGCGGGTGAGGGGGACGGGCCCCCGGTAGGGGACCCGCACGAACCGCTTGAGCCGGACCACGCTGGGCGCGGGGACGGTGACGGTCGCGCTGTGCAGGAAGGCGCCGGACTCCTCGAGGCAGACCGCCTTGTTCTCCAGGACGAGGACGAGCGCGCGGCGGAGCGGTACGACGCCGAGGGGCTCGTACGACGCGTTGAGGACCAGGACATGCGGCACGGATGGCCTCCTTGTACGCCGGCGGCGCGTGGCTCGCGCCGGGACGATCCGTGGTCAGTGTCCCCTCATGCCTGGTGGAAGCGCCACCATGTCCCGGTAACGGGCTGGGAGTGTTTTCGACCACACCCGATACATCCCCCGGACCCTGACCAGTTCAAGCGCGAGTGAACACCGTCTCTCCTTCCCGTATTCGGAGGGTGCGCACATCATGCCCCGTTAGTGTGGTTGTTCCGCCCGTCCGGTGACCTGTTCGTGACCTTGGACCGGCCCTCCCGGGCCGCCGGACGCGTGGACCGCTGCTTTCTGGAGGTTCCGCCGTGTCCCCGTCCGTCGCCTACGCCGCCGTCCTCGCGGCGGCCGGCCCCTCGCCGTCGTCGTCCGCCCCCTCGCCCTCGCCCTCGGAGTCGGCCCCCTCGGTGCCCTCGTTCCAGGACGCCCAGGAGAGCGCGTCGAACGCCGCCGGGTGGATCGAGGAGAACTGGTCGACCTGGCTGGCGATCGGGCTGCGGGTGCTGCTGATCGTGGTGATAGCCGCGGTGCTGCGGGGAGTCGTGCGGCGGGCGATCACCAAGCTGATAGACCGGATGAACCGCACCGTCCAGACCATGGACGGCACCGCCCTGGGCGGGCTGCTGGTCAACGCCGAGCGCCGCCGGCAGCGCTCGCAGGCCATCGGGTCCGTACTGCGTTCGGTCGCGAGCTTCGTGATCCTGGGCACGGCGGCCCTGATGGTGCTCTCCGCGTTCCAGATCAACCTGGCCCCGCTGCTGGCCTCCGCCGGCGTCGCGGGCGTGGCCATCGGTTTCGGCGCCCGCAACCTGGTCACCGACTTCCTCTCCGGCGTCTTCATGATCCTGGAGGACCAGTACGGCGTCGGCGACACCGTCGACGCGGGCGTCGCCTCCGGCGAGGTCATCGAGGTCGGGCTGCGGGTGACCAAGCTGCGCGGCGACAAGGGCGAGATCTGGTACGTCCGCAACGGCGAGGTCAAGCGGATCGGCAACCTCTCCCAGGGCTGGTCGACGGCCGGGGTGGACGTGACGGTCCGCGCCGACGAGGACCTGGACCGGGTGAAGCGGACCCTCGACGCCGTCGCCGAGCGGATGAGCAGGGAGGAGCCCTGGAACGAGCTGCTCTGGGGCCCCATCGAGGTGCTCGGCCTGGACTCCGTGCTGCTGGACTCCATGGTGGTGCGCGTCTCGGCGAAGACCATGCCCGGCAAGTCCCTCACCGTCGAGCGCGAGCTGCGCTGGCGGATCAAGCGGGCCTTCGACGCGGCCGACATCCCCATCGTCGGCGGCGCCACCGCCCCGCTGGAGGAGTCCGAGCAGGCCGCCCCCGACCCGACGGCCAACGTCGCGGCCCCCTCCGCCTACGCCAGCACCTCCTCCCCGCAGTCCGCCGCGGCCTCCCCGCTGACACCGCCCAACATCACCAAGTGACCCGCGCCCGGGGAACCGGTCCGGTTCCCCGGGCGTGTTGATGGGCAGGGTGGTGCGGGGGACCGGTACGCGGGTGCGTGGACCGGTACGAGGTCGCGTGGACCGGTACGCGGGTGCGTGGACCGGTACGCGGGTGCGTGCGTGAAGGCCGGTGCGCGTCCGGTCCCGGGCAGCGATACTTGCGGTGACGGATGACCATGGGGGAGGTCCGGGTGACTCGACCGCCGAACGGCAGCGCACCGCCGGGGCCGGCCACGCCCGTCCTGCCCGCCGTACCGTCCCAGGCCCCTCCCGCGCGGACCCCCTGGGTCCCGCAGGCTCCTCCCGGCCCCGTCCCGCCGCGCCGCACCGCCTTCGCCGAGGGCGTGGAGCGGCTGCGCGCCGCCGCCGTCACCGAGCCCGGCCGGCTGCGCGCCATCGGCGCCCTGCTCGCCCTGCTCGTCGTGGGCTTCGGCGCCGTCACCGCCTGGCAGACCAGCGACCGGGCCGCCGCCGCCGACGACGTGCTCCACCGCAGCCGGCCGCTCAGTTCCGAGGCCGCCGCCATCTACCGCTCCCTCGCCGAGGCGAACACCGCGGCCTCCACCGGGTTCCTGGCGGGCGGGCAGGAGACGCAGGACTCCCGCGAGCGCTACGAGCGGGGCATCCGCACCGCCGCCGAGGGCCTGGTGACGGCCGCCGCCAACTCCGAGCCCGGCTCCGCCGCCGCCCGGACCGTCACCGAGCTCAACCGCCTGCTGCCCCAGTACAAGGGCCTGGTCGAGCGGGCCCGCGTCTACAACCGCCAGGGCTTCCCGGTCGGCGGCGCCTACCTGCGCTACGCCAACGACATGATGCAGAAGCGGATGCTCCCGCGGGCGGAGGCCCTCCACACCTCACAGAACCGGCGCCTGAGCGGCGACTACGACGCCGCCGAGAGCTACCCCTGGGCCGCGACCGCCCTCGGCGTACTGGCGCTGGCCGCCCTGGTCTGGGCGCAGTACCGCACCTACCGGCGCACCAACCGCGTACTGAACCCGGGCCTGGTCGCGGCCACGGCCGCCGCCGCCGCCGTCCTGCTCTGGCTGGTCGTCGGCCACGGCGTCGCCCGCTCCCACCTCGGCGCCTCCCACGACCACGGCGTCCGCTCGCTGAACGTGCTGACCGAGGCCCGCCTGGCCTCCCTGAAGGCCCGCGGCAACGAGAACCTCACCCTGGTGGCGCGGGGCGCCGAGAGCAGGACGGTGGACGGCACGCAGTACGACAGCTACGACTTCGCGTACCAGGCGGAGATGAAGGTCCTCGGCAGGAGCCTGGCCGAGGCCCGGCGGCTCGCCGACGACGCCGCGGGCGCCGACCCGGTGACCGCGGCGGCCGAGGACGTGGAGCGGTGGCGGGCCCGCCACAAGGCGGCCCGCGCCGAGGACGAGAACGGCAACTACCAGCGGGCGCTGGAGATGGTGATCGGCGACGACGGCGCCACGGCCGAGTACTTCGACGGCGTCGACAGCCGCCTCGCCGTCGCCCTCACGCACGAGGAGGAGGAGTTCGAGCGGGCGGCGGGTGCCGGCCGGGACGCGATGACGGGCCTGCCCGCGGGCGCCGGCGCCCTGACCGCGCTGGGCGCGACCGGCGCGGTGCTGGGCGTCGCCCGGAGGCTGTCGGAGTACCGATGAGCGACGACGGACCGATGAGCGACGACGCCGTACGGACGAACGGCTACGGACCGGTGAGCGGCGACACCGTACGGACGGGCGGCTGCGGACCGGTGAGCGGCGACACCGTACGGACGGGCGGCTGCGGACCGGTGAGCGGCGACACCGTACGGACGAACGGCTACGGACCGGTGAGCGGCGACACCGTACGGACGAACGGCTACGGACCGGTGAGCGGCCGACCCGGGGAAGGGGGCACGAGGATGCGGCGAGCACGACGTCGGCGGATCCGGCCGAAGGGCTGGGGCGGGGTGGGCGCGATGGCGGTCGGCTGTGTCCTCGCGCTGCTCTTCGTCGCGTGTCTGCTGCCCGCGTTCCGGCCGGGGACCGGCCGCGCGGACGGCGCGGGCGGCGCGGGCGGGGCAGGCGGCGGCCGGGCCGTCGCCCACGGCGGCCAGGCGCGCGCCCAGGAGGAGTGCGCCGACCCGGAGCAGCAGACGCTGTCCCCGGCCGGTGCCGACGGCCCCACCATCGAGGAGATCCGCAACCGCCCCGCGAAGCGGCGCAAACTGGTCGTCGGCGTCGACCAGAACAGCTACCGCTGGGGCTACCGCGACCCCAACAGCGGCGGCACGGCCGAACTCGAGGGCTTCGACATCGACCTGGTGCACCGCATCGCCGAGGACATCCTCGGCGACCGGGACGCGGTGCTGTTCAAGGCGATCCCGACCGACCAGCGGATACCGGCGATCCAGGAGGGCCGGGTCGACATGGTGGTCCGCACGATGACCATCAACTGCGCGCGGCTGGCGGACGTCGCCTTCTCCGCCCCCTACTTCAGGACCGGCCAGCAGCTCCTCGCCCCCAAGTCCTCGACGATCACCGGGTACGACGGGACGCTCGCCGGCAAGAAGATCTGCACGGCGGCGGGTTCGACCGCGCTCAGCACCCTGGCGGAGCACCGGGCGACGGGCAGGCTGGCCGCCACCGCCGACCTGAGCGTCACCGTCCCCAACCAGCTCGACTGCCTGGTGCGGCTCCAGCTCGGCCAGGTCGACGCGGTGGTCACCGACGGCGCGCTCGCGGCCAGCCAGGCCGCGCAGGACCCCACGGTCGCCCTCAAGGGTGACGCGTTCACCACCGAGTACTACGGCGTGGCGATGCGGAAGGACGCCGACGACCTGGTACGCCGGGTGAACAAGATCCTGGTGGACTTCCGCCAGGACCCCGACGGCTGGCGGAGGTCGTACGAGAAGTGGCTGTCGGCGACACTGGGGGACGACCCGGCGAAGTCGGAGCCCCCGGCCCCGCGGTACCTCCGCGAGAGCTGAACCAGCCGTCCGATTCGTCAACCGCCGACCGACCCGACCGCAGCGAGAGGTGACCGATGGGCGACACGGGACCCACCGGGCCGGTGATGGACCGGGACGAGGTGGACCGTGCGCTGGCCCGGCTCGGCGCGGAGCACGAGGCGATCGAGACCTCGCTCCTCGCCCTCCAGGACCACGCGGGCCGCAGACTCCTCGAAGGCGCCGAGCTGACCGGCGTCACCAAGGACCGCTGGGCAAACACCGAGGCGCGGATCACCCTGCTGTGGACGTACTTCGACGCCTACGCGGACGCCCTGCGCGCCGCCCGGCAGGTACGCGCCCGGCGCCGCTGGTCCAGCCGCGAGGACCTGGTGGAGCTGACGGAGCTGCTGCGCGGCGAGTGCGTCACCCTGTCCGGCGCCGCGGGCGGCCCTGGCGCGGGGCGCCCGCTCAGCGAGCGCTTCTCGCTGGCCGCGCTGGTGGACCGGATGAACGAGCTGTACGCGTCCTCGCTGGACACGGTGGTCGCCGCCGACGCGGTGTGGTCCGCGCTGCCCGCCCGGATCGACCTGCTCTCCGCCGAGCTGCGGCGCACCCGCCGCCTCGCCCACTCGGTCGGCGTCCGGCCCGGCGAGCACCCGGCCGGCGACGACCTGGAGCGGATCACCCGCACCCTGACCCGGCTGCGCGAGGAAGTGATCTCCGACCCGCTGGCGTACTGGGTGCCCGCCGAGGGCAGTTCGGCGCCCGGCGGCGGCCGGCCGGACACCACAGTGTACGACCGGGAGGCCCGCGCCCTGGAGGACGTGCGCCGGGAGATCGACGCCGTGCTGACGGTCCGCCAGGACGCCGAGCAGCGGATCGTGCGGCTGCGGGACGTGCTCTCCCGCGCCGACCGCACCCTCGCCGAGGCCCGCACCGCGCGCGGCGAGGTGCTCGCCAAGATCGCCGCGACGGAGGTGCCGGTGGTCAGCGGCCCGCCGACCGCGCTCCAGGAGCAGCTCGCGGCGGCGGCCGAGTACCGCCGGCACGCCCAGTGGCACCGGCTCTCCCCGCTCCTGGAGTCCCTGGAGCAGAAGGCGGAGGACGAACTGATCCGGGCCCGCGAGTCGTTGACCGCGGTGACCGCGCCGCTCGCGGTCCGGGCCGAGCTGCGCGGCCGGCTCGACGCCTACAAGGCCAAGGTCGCCCGGCACGGCCTGGCCGAGGATCCCGAGCTGGTGGAGAAGTACGAGAAGGCCCGCCGCATGCTGTGGAGCGCCCCCTGCGACCTGCGCGTCGCCGAGCAGGCGGTACTGCGCTACCAGCGGGCGGCGGCGGAGCTGCTGACCGGTGGGGAGCTGCTGACCGGTGGGGAGCTGCTGACCGGTGGGGAGCTGCTGACCGGTGGGGAGCGGGTGCCCGGCCAGGGCGGCCCGCCGGCCCGGGCGGACGGGACGGGCCGGACGCACGGGACGGGCCGGACGCACGGCGCGGGGCCGGGCGCGTGAGCGGTCCGGACCGGCACCGGGACGACGAGGACGAGGGGGCTGCGGGGAGATGAGCGAGTCGGGGGGACAGCGGGCGAACGCCCCGGACCGGGCGGCGCGCGCCTGCCGCCGTCCCGGCTGCGACGGCGTCTACGAGGACGTCGGCGGCGGACTCTACTGCGACACCTGCGGACTGGCCGGCACCGCCTCCTCCCCCGCGGAGCCGGCGGCGGCCCCCCGCACCTGCCAGCGCCCCGGCTGCGACGGCGCCTACGAGGACGTCGGCGGCGGCGAACTCTACTGCGGCACCTGCGGACTGGCCCCGGTGGTGTCACCGTCCGGCCTGCTCGGCTCACCGCCCACCGGCGTCACCGCGGGCGCCGAGGAGAGCGGCCCGTCGAGCGGCAGCGGCAGCGGCCGTACGTCCTCGCGGTCCGCCAAGTCCCGGCGCTCGGTGTCGGGACGGCTCTCCCGCTCGCTGTCGGGCCGGGCCACGAGCCGTTCGGTGTCGGTGCGCAGCTCCGGCTCCACCTCCTCCTCCGGGCGGGGCCGGCTGGGCGCGGGGCTGGTGCAGGTCCCGGCGGTGCCCCGGCCGGACCCGCGGTCGATGGTGCTGGGCAACCCCGAGGTGCCCGAGCGCAAGCGGTTCTGCTCGCGGGGCGAGTGCGGGGCGCCGGTGGGCCGGGCCCGCGCCGGGCGGCCGGGGCGCACGGAGGGCTTCTGCACCAAGTGCGGCCACCCGTACTCCTTCGTGCCGAAACTGCGCGCCGGGGACGTGGTGCACGGCCAGTACGAGGTGGCGGGCTGCCTGGCGCACGGCGGGCTCGGCTGGATCTACCTCGCCGTCGACCGGGCCGTCTCCGACCGCTGGGTGGTCCTCAAGGGCCTGCTGGACACCGGCGACCAGGACGCGATGGCCGCGGCCATCTCGGAGCGGCGCTTCCTCGCGGAGATCGAGCACGCCAACATCGTGCGGATCTACAACTTCGTCGAACACCTCGACCCGCGCACCGGCTCCCTCGACGGCTACATCGTCATGGAGTACGTCGGCGGCAAGTCGCTCAAGGAGATCGCCAACGCCCGGCGCACCCCTCAGGGCCGGCGCGACCCGCTGCCGGTGGAGCAGGCGTGCGCGTACGGCATCGAGGCGCTGGAGGCGCTGGACCACCTGCACAGCCGGCACCTGCTGTACTGCGACTTCAAGGTCGACAACGCCATCCAGACCGAGGACCAGCTCAAGCTGATCGACATGGGCGCGGTGCGCCGGATGGACGACACCGAGTCGGCGATCTACGGCACGGTGGGCTACCAGGCGCCCGAGGTCGCGGACGTCGGCCCGTCGGTCGCCTCCGACCTGTACACGGTGGGCCGGACGCTGGCGGTGCTGACCTTCGACTTCCAGGGCTACACCAACGTCTACGCCGACTCCCTGCCGGACCCCGACACCATCGAGGTCTTCCGGAGGTACGAGTCGTTCTACCGGCTGCTGGTCCGCGCCACCGACCCCGACCCGCACCGCCGGTTCGCCACCGCGCAGGAGATGGCCGAGCAGCTGACCGGGGTGCTGCGCGAGGTCGTCTCGCTCCAGTCGGGACGGGCCCGGCCCGCGCTGTCCACGCTGTTCGGGCCCGAGGTGCGGGTCCCCGACACGGAGCTGTTCCCGCAGTCGCACGGCGAGGTGTCCCGGCTGGGCGCCCGGCCGCCCCGCCCCCGGGGACGGGCCCCCCGCGGCCGGAACGGCACACCAGCCGCCCTTCCCGCACCGGGCGCGTCGGCCGCCCTTTCCACGCCGGGCGCGTCGGCCGCCCCCGAACGCCTGGTCAAGGCCGTCGACGGACCGCGGGCCGCCCTCGCGCTGCCGGTGCCGCGGGTCGACCCCACCGACCCCAACGCCGGTTTCCTGGCCGGGCTGATGGCGTCCGCGCCGGGTGAGCTGCTGGGGGCGCTGGCCGCCGCGCCGACCGCGTCGGTCGAGACCCGGCTGCGGCAGATCCGGGCCCGGCTGGAGCAGGGCGAGGCCGCGCCCGCGCTGGAGACGCTGCGCGCCCTGGAGGCGGAACGGCCCGACGACTGGCGGGTGGTGTGGCACCGGGGCGTGGCCGCGCTGGTCACCGGTGACCACGAGGGGGCCGCGCTCTCCTTCGACGCGGTCTACGACGCCTTCCCCGGCGAGACCGCGCCCAAGCTGGGGCTCGGGCTGTGCGCGGAGGTCCTGGGCCAGCTCGACAACGCGGCCGAGTACTACCGCCTGGTCTGGTCGACCGACCCGAGCTTCGTGAGCGCCGCCTTCGGCCTGGCCCGGGTCCGCCTGGCCACCGGCGACCGGCAGGGCGCCGTACGCGTGCTGGAGTCGGTCCCGGAGTCGTCCATCCACTACACGGCGGCGCGCATGGCGGCCGTGCGGGCACGGCTGCGTCAACGCACGGCGACCGCCTGCGCCGTACCGTTCCTGGACGAGCTGACCGCCGCCGCGCGGCAGGTGGAGGCGCTGGACGTGTACGGTCTGGACCCGGCACGCCGTGAGCGGTTGTCGGCCGAAGTCCTCGGCTCGGCACTGGACTGGGTACTCTCCGGAGGCGGGGGTCCGGGCGAGGGGACCCCCACGGCCGCCGGGACCCGGACGCTGCTCGGCAGCGGTCTGGACGAACGGGGCCTGCGCTTCGGGCTGGAGCGCTCGTACCGCACGCTGGCCCGGCTGGCCCGAAGCGGCGAGGAGAGGATCGACCTGGTGGAACGTGCCAATCGTTACCGCCCCCGGACGTGGGTGTAGTTGATGTCGCAGAAGCCCCGGCAGGCCGCTCGGCCGCTGTGTCCCGACTGTGCGGAACCCTTCGAGACGGGGGACCGTTTCTGCGGTGCGTGCGGGCTGGACCTGTCCGCGGTGCCCGCGCGGGCACCGGACGGCGCGCACGGCGCGGACGCGGCGCACACGGCGCACAGTACGGATGTGACCGACGCGGCTGGCGTGACCGACGCACATGATGTGACTGGGGTGACTGGAGTGACTGACGTGCCCGGCACGGCGCACAGGGCGGACAGTCGGACCATCGTCATGAACGGCGCGGAGCAGGGCGGACCGGCGCTGCCGCCCCAGGCACCGCCACCACCACCGCCGCCCCAGGCTCCCCCACCGCTGCCGTCGCAGGCACCGACACCGCCACCGCCGCCGCGGACTCCGCCACCACTGCCGCCCCAGGCCCCGGCATCACCGCCGCCCCGGCCCCAGGAGCCCGACGAATACCTCCTCCAGGCACCGGACCCGCGCATGAGCGCACCCGTGCCGGCCCCCGCGCCCGCACCGGTGCCCGCCCCCGCCCCGGAGGGGACCGTGTGCGTCGCCTGCCGGGCCGGCCGGGTCGACGACGACGGGTACTGCGAGAACTGCGGCCACGCCCAGCCCCGTGAACGCGACCACATGGAGCAGGAGTGCGGTCCGCTGGCCGCCGTCAGCGACCGCGGCCTGCGCCACCACCGCAACGAGGACGCCTTCGGCGTCGGCCACACCGCGCTGCCCGACGGCACCCCGGCCTCCGTGGCGATCGTCTGCGACGGCGTCTCCTCCGCGACCCGCCCGGACGAGGCGTCGCTCGCCGCCTCCCGCGCGGCGAGCGAGGCCCTGCTCGCCGCCCTGCCGCGCGGCACCCACCCGCAGCAGGCGATGCACGACGCGATCGTCGCCGCCTCGCACGCGGTCGACGCCCTGGCCGGCGACCTCGCCGCCGCCCGGGAACACAGCCCGCACCACAACGCCCCGGCCTGCACCCTGGTCGGCGCCGTCGTCACCGCCGGACTGCTGGTCGTCGGCTGGGTCGGCGACAGCCGCGTCTACTGGGTGCCGTCCGACCGCTCCGCACCGGCCGCCCGGCTGACCGAGGACGACTCCTGGGCCGCCCAGATGGTCGCCGCGGGCCTGATGAGCGAGGCCGAGGCGTACGCCGACGAGCGCGCCCACGCGATCACCGGCTGGCTCGGCGCGGACGCCTACGAACTGGAGCCGCACACCGCCTCGTTCAAACCGGACCGCCCCGGCGTGGTCGTGGTCTGCACGGACGGCCTGTGGAACTACGCGGAGTCGGCGCAGGAGATGGCCGAGGTCGTCCCGCCGGACGCCGCCGCCCGCCCGCTGCACAGCGCCCGGGTCCTGGTCGGCCACGCCCTGGACGGCGGGGGCCACGACAACGTAACAGTGGCGGTGGTGCCGTTCCCCGCCCCGCCGCAGGGGGCAGGATCGGCCTGAGGCCGGACAAAGTACGCGCACGGGGGCCTCGCGGACCGCAGGGGGTGGTCCGCTCACCGCCACGTCCCCGCCCCGGCGGGGGCGCTGTCGAGGGGGACGCGCATGGCCAATTTCTCGAAGCCGGACGCACCGCGTTTCTCGGTGGACGTGTACCAGAACGAGTACCTGCCCGAGAGCGGACGCGAGGTCGACGCGATCGTCACGGTGACCGCGACCGGCGGCGGCACCGTCGGCGGCGCGGTCACGGCGCCCCACCTGTACGCGCCCGGCCGGGGCCCGGCCGCGGCCGTGGCGCTCATGGTGGACTGCTCGGGTTCGATGGACCACCCGCCCGCCAAGCTGCGCAACGCCCGGGACGCCACGTCCGCCGCGATCGACACCCTGCGCGACGGCGTCCACTTCTGTGTGATCGGCGGCACGCACGTGGCCAAGGAGGTCTACCCGGGCGGCGGGCGCCTCGCGGTCGCCGACGCCGCCACCCGTGAGCAGGCGAAGCTCGCCCTGCGCAAGCTCCGCGCGGGCGGCGGCACCGCCATCGGCACCTGGCTGCGGCTGGCCGACCGGCTGCTGTCCTCGGCCGACGTGGCCATCCGGCACGGCATCCTGCTGACCGACGGGCGCAACGAGCACGAGTCGTCCCAGGAGCTGAGGGCCACGCTGGACGCCTGCGCCGGGCGGTTCACCTGTGACGCCCGGGGCGTGGGCACCGACTGGGAAGTGAAGGAACTCACAGCGGTCTCCTCCGCGCTGCTCGGCACCGCCGACATCGTCGCCGACCCGGCCGGCCTCGCCGCCGACTTCACGCGCATGATGGAGACGGCCATGGGCAAGGAGGTCGCGGACGTCGCCCTGCGGCTGTGGACCCCGGCCGGTGCCACGGTGAAGTTCGTCAAACAGGTCGCGCCGGCCGTCGAGGACCTGACCGGCCGGCGCACCGGGGCGACGGCGCGGGCGGGCGACTACCCCACGGGCTCCTGGGGCGACGAGTCCCGCGACTACCACGTCCGCGTGGAGGTGCCCCCCGCCGGCCTGGGCCAGGAGATGCTGGCCGCGCGGGTGTCCCTGGTCGTCCCCCGGCCCGACGGCGGCGTCCGCGACCTGGGCGCCCAGGGTCTGGTACGGGCCGTGTGGACGGACGACCTGGCCGCCTCCACCTCGATCAACCCCCAGGTGGCCCACTACACCGGGCAGGCGGAACTGGCCCAGGCCATCCAGCAGGGGCTGGAACTGCGCAAAGCGGGGGATGTGGACGGAGCGACGGCCAAACTGGGCCGCGCGGTCCAGCTCGCGGGCTCCTCCGGGAACGCCGATACCGCGAAACTGCTTGCGAAGGTGGTGGACGTGGTCGACGCCTCGGCAGGTACTGTGCGACTGAAGGCGAAGGTCGAGGAGGCCGACGAGATGACTCTCGAGACCCGGTCCACAAAGACTGTTCGTGTAAAGAAGTAAGAAGCAAGAAGTAAAGACGCCGTGCCGTACGTACCGCTGTAGCGGGACCTGTGAGGAGAGGGGGACGCGCCGACATGCCGACCTGCCCGAACGGACACCAGTCGGGTTCCGACGACTGGTGCGAGGTCTGCGGTCACCGCATGACCGGTGCCGTGCCGCCGCCGCCCCCGCCGCCCCCGGCCGGCGGCTACGGATTCCCTCCGCCGGCGCCCGGCGGGCCCGGAGCCGGTCCCGAGCTGTGCCCGCAGTGCCGTACGCCCCGGGAGGGCGGCGCCCCGTTCTGCGAGGAGTGCCGGTGGAACTTCCTCACCAACACGGCCACCTCGTACACCCCGGCCGCCCCGCGTCCCGCCGCCGGTCCGCCGCCCCACTTCCAGCAGCGTCCGGGCCCGCCCCCGCCGCCCCCGTCCTACGGCGGCGGCGACTCCTACTCGGGTGCGCGTCCGCCGGAGTACCAGGGCTCCCGCCCCTCGCAGATCAACCGGCCCGCCGAGCCGATCCCGCAGGGCCCGCCCGGTTTCGGCTCCGACCCGTCCCGTCCGGTCCCGCCCCCGCCGGGCCCACCGCCCGGCGCCCCCGGAGGGCCGGGCGGTCCGGGCGGGTCCGGCGGGCCTGACGCTTCCGGTGGCCCCGGTGGCGCCAACGGCTTCGGCGGTCCGAACGGCCCAGGTGATCCCGGTGGTCCGAACGGCCCCGGCACGCCGGGCCGGCCCGGCCCGGGCGGCCCCCCGGCGCCGTGGCAGCAGCAGGCCGGGCCGTCCACCCCGCCCCCACCGCCGCCGCCCGCGCCCGCGTTCCCGCAGGAGGGCAGCCGGCAGCAGCCGAGCGGCCCGCCCCAGCAGGGCGGTCCCTCCTTCGGCGGCGGTGACGACGACTGGCGCATCGCCCCGCCCGGCGGCGGCCAGAACGGCCCGGGCCCCCAGGGCGGCCCCGACGGCACGGGGGGTCCGGGCGGCCCCGGCGGCCCCGGCGGCCAGAACGGCTACGGCTACCCGCGGCCCGGCGGCCGGCAGGCCCCGCCCCCGCCGCCCGGCTACGGCTACCCGCAGCAGCCGCACCAGGCTCAGCAACAGCCGCAGCAGCCCCAGCCGCCCCAGCCGCAGGGCCCCTGGACGGTGACCATCGGCCCGGACCGCGACTACTTCATGGCGATGATGCAGCGCTCCGGCCCGGAGGCCGCCGGTCTGAACCTGCCCGCGTACTCGCCCGAGCAGCAGCGCCCGCTCACCGGCAACCAGCTGACGATCGGCCGCCGCCGGCACTCCACCGGCGACACCCCCGACATCGACCTGTCGGTGCCGCCGGAGGACCCGGGCGTCTCGCACCAGCACGCGGTCCTGGTGCAGCAGCCGGACGGCGGCTGGGCGGTGATCGACCAGAACTCGACCAACGGCACGACGGTCAATGGCGGCGAGGAGCCCATCCAGCCGTACGTGCCGGTGCCGCTCCAGGACGGCGACCGGGTGCACGTCGGCGCCTGGACGACGATCACCATCCGCCGGGGCTGACGGGACCCGGATCAGACCGGCAGGGGCCAGACGTACGGCCCCTCCGGATCGTCCAGCCACGCCCACGCGCCGCCCCCGCCCACGGTGACGCCGTAGCGCTCGCGGGGCGGTGCGCCCTCGCGCTCCCACAGCGCGTACGCCTCCTGCGGGTCGAGGCCGCCCCGGGTCAGCGCCAGCAGGAAGCGGAACCGGTCGTCGTCCCGGGCCCGGCGCGGTATGCCGCTCAGGCCCGGCGCCGGCAGCTCCGCGGCCCACTCGCCGCCGCGCAGCGGCACGAAGTAGGCGGGCGTGCTCAGGAACCGCCCCTCGGCGTGCCCGGCGTCCCGCACGGTGAGCGCCACCAGCCCGGTGGCCAGCGGCGTCAGGACGCGTCCGCCGGGCCGGCACTGCGCGACCCAGGCCCGCGGTACCGCGGGCAGCGCGCAGGTCGCGATGATCCGGTCGTAGGGAGCGCGCTCGGGCACGCCGCGCGCCCCGTCGCCGGTGACCACGGCCGGGTGGTACCCGGCGGCGTCCAGGTGCCGGCGGGCGGACTCGGTGATCTCCGGGTCCAGGTCGACGGTGGTCACCAGGCCGTCGTCGCCGAGCCGGTGGCACAGCAGCGCCGCGTTGTACCCCGTACCGGCGCCGATCTCCAGCACCCGGTCGCCGTCCGCCACCTTGAGCTCGGCCAGCATCAGCGCCATCAGCGACGGCTGGCTGCTGGAGGACAGCAGCTCGCCGTCGCGCAGCCGGGTGGCCAGCGGGGTGTCGACGTAGGCGCCGCGCAGCCAGCGCTCGCGCGCCGCCGGGTCGGGGTGCCCGCTCCAGCGGCGCTCGTAGCCGCCGACGGCCCCGACGTAGTAGTACGGCACGAAGAGGTGGCGCGGGACCGCCTCGAAGGCCGCTCGCCACACCGGGTCGCGGGCCCAGGCGCCGCTCAGCTCGATCTCCCGCACCAGCGCGGCCCGCGCCGAGGCGGCGAGCTCGTCCATGCCGCCGTTGCCCATGTCTCCACAGTAGGTCTCCTCACAGGAGGCCGTAGGACCCACGTCCTGGTTCCGGCCGTCTGAGACCATGGAGGACGTGAATGAGATTCGGCGCGGCACGCTTCAGGAGCAGACCTTCTACGAACAGGTCGGCGGGGAGGAGACCTTCCGCCGACTGGTCCACCGCTTCTACCAGGGGGTGGCCGACGACCCGCTGCTGCGGCCGATGTACCCCGAGGAGGACCTCGGACCGGCCGAGGAACGGCTGGCGCTGTTCCTGATGCAGTACTGGGGCGGCCCGACGACGTACAGCGACAACCGGGGCCATCCCCGGCTGCGGATGCGCCACGCCCCCTTCACCGTGGACCGCGCGGCGCACGACGCCTGGCTGAAGCACATGCGGGACGCCGTGGACGAGCTGGGCCTGCCGGCGGAGCACGAGCAGACCCTGTGGAAGTACCTGACGTACGCGGCGGCGTCGATGGTCAACGCGCCGGGCTGATCCCCAGCCCCAGCGCTCCGCCGCCGGTCCGCCGTACGGCGACGGACCCGTAGGGCGTGCGCAGCCGCAGCCACGCGCCCGAGGAGACCAGTCCGAGGCCGCCTTCCCCACGCAGGAAGCCCAGCGACTGGGCGGCGTGCACGGCCCGGACCGGCAGCCGGGTCCCGGCCACCGTGCGGGACCAGATGTCCCGCCCGATCCGGTCGAACTCGGTCCTGGTACGCCGCTCGGCGGCCAGTTCGCCGGTCCGCGCCCGGAACTCCGCGATCCCGGCGGTGACCAGGGCCCGCAGGGCGTCCAGGGCGGGCAGTCCCGGCTCGGCCCGCCAGCCCCCGCGCGGCGGCAGCACCCCGGCCCACGGCGGCCCGGTCACCGCACGGGGCACGGCGGCCGTGGCGGCCTCCTCCTCCACCGCCTCCAGCAGCTCACCGGCCGAGACGGTCGCGTCCAGCGCGTCGTCGGATCCGTCCCCGTACGGCTTCGCGAGCCGCACCGCGCGGATCGCGAGCACCTCGAAGGACGGCGGCCGGCCGAAGACGGCGAGCGCGGTGCCGGACGCCTGGAGGCGCACCGCGGCACCGCGGTCGTAGTGGAGCAGCCGGGCAAGGAAGGCGGCGAGGTCCGCCGCCTCCCCCTCGTCGGCCAGGTGGAGCACCGTCATGCGGCGACGGCCTCCTCCTTCTCGCCGTCCCGGTACTCCTCCAGGAACTCCCGTTCCTCGGCGGTGATCCGGCGGGGCCGCTGCGCCTCGAAGTCGAACGGCACTATCACCGTGGAGGCGCGGACGTAGACCTGGTCCCCGTCCTTCACCTCGTAGGCGATGGTGAAGGACGCGGCCCTGATCTGGGTGACCCACAGCTCGATGTCCACGGGGGCGTGCCGGTGGACGAGCTGCCGCTTGTAGTCGATCTCGTGGCGGGCCACCACCGACCCCTGCTTGAACTCCTTGTCCGGGCGGAACAGGAAGTCGATCCTGGCTTCCTCCAGGTAGCGCAGGAAGACCACGTTGTTGACGTGACCGTACGCGTCCATGTCCGCCCAGCGCAGCGGGCAGCGGTAGATGTGCCGCAAGACCGATCAGCCCCGGGTCAGCTTCTTGTAGGTGGCGCGGTGCGGACGCGCGGCGTCGGCGCCCAGCCGCTCGATCTTGTTCTTCTCGTAGGACTCGAAGTTGCCCTCGAACCAGAACCACTTGGACTCGCCCTCGTAGGCGAGGATGTGCGTGGCGACCCGGTCCAGGAACCACCGGTCGTGGGAGACGACCACGGCGCACCCGGGGAACTCGAGCAGCGCGTTCTCCAGGCTGCTGAGCGTCTCGACGTCCAGGTCGTTGGTGGGCTCGTCGAGGAGCAGCAGGTTGCCGCCCTGCTTGAGGGTGAGCGCGAGGTTGAGGCGGTTGCGCTCGCCGCCGGAGAGCACGCCGGCCGGCTTCTGCTGGTCGGGGCCCTTGAAGCCGAAGGCGGAGACGTACGCCCGGCTCGGCATCTCCACCTGCCCGACGTTGATGTAGTCCAGCTCGTCGCTGACGACGGCCCAGAGCGTCTTCTTGGGGTCGATGTTCTCGCGGCTCTGGTCGACGTAGGAGATCTTGACGGTCTCGCCGACCTTGATGGAGCCGGAGTCCGGCTCCTCGAGCCCCTGGATCATCTTGAACAGCGTCGTCTTACCGGCGCCGTTGGGCCCGATGACCCCGACGATCCCGTTGCGCGGCAGCGTGAAGCTGAGGTCGTCGATGAGCACCTTCTCGCCGAACGCCTTGCTGAGGTTGTTCACCTCGACGACGACGTTGCCGAGCCGCGGGCCCGGCGGGATCTGGATCTCCTCGAAGTCCAGCTTCCGCATCTTGTCGGCCTCGGCGGCCATCTCCTCGTACCGCGCGAGGCGGGCCTTGGACTTGGCCTGCCGCCCCTTGGCGTTGGAGCGCACCCACTCCAGCTCGTCCTTGAGGCGCTTCTGCCGCTTGGCGTCCTTCTGGCCCTCGACCTTGAGGCGGGTGGCCTTGGTCTCCAGGTACTTGGAGTAGTTGCCCTCGTAGCCGTGCAGCCGGCCGCGGTCGACCTCGCAGATCCAGCCGGCCACGTTGTCCAGGAAGTACCGGTCGTGGGTCACGGCCACGACGGTGCCCTCGTACTTGGCGAGGTGCTGCTCCAGCCAGTTGACCGACTCGGCGTCGAGGTGGTTGGTGGGCTCGTCGAGCAGCAGCAGGTCGGGCGCCTCCAGCAGCAGCTTGCACAGTGCCACCCGACGCTTCTCACCACCGGAGAGGTTGCTCACGGGCCAGTCCCCGGGCGGGCAGCCCAGCGCGTCCATGGCCTGCTCCAGCTGGGCGTCCAGATCCCACGCGTTGGCGTGGTCCAGCTCCTCCTGGAGCTTGCCCATCTCCTCCAGCAGCGCGTCCGAGTAGTCGGTCGCCATCTGCTCGGCGATCTCGTTGAACCGGTCGAGCTTGCCCTTGACCTCGGCGACGCCCTCCTGGACGTTCTCCAGGACGGTCTTCTCCTCGTTGAGCGGGGGCTCCTGCAGCAGGATGCCGACCGTGTACCCCGGCGACAGGAACGCGTCCCCGTTCGACGGCTGCTCAAGACCCGCCATGATCTTCAGTACGGTCGACTTGCCGGCCCCGTTCGGGCCGACGACACCGATCTTCGCCCCCGGCAGGAAGCTGAGGGTGACGTCGTCGAGGATCACCTTGTCGCCGTGCGCTTTGCGCGCCTTGCGCATGGTGTAAATGTACTCAGCCAAGAGAAACCGTCCGGCAGCTTAATCAGGCAGTGGGCAGATACACCCCATCTTGCCGCACGGCTAGCCCTGGGCGGAAACCTGTTCCGGGCGGGGGCTGTGACCTGGCCTTTCACGGGTGGCACCTGAGGCCCCGCTGCCGCTGTGGGCCGATGCCGGGCGTCCTCGGACGGCCCGGGGACGGCGGACCGCGTCACGGCGTGGTGGAGGTCGACGCGCGTGCGGGGAGCCTGACGGCTCCCGTACTCCCCGCGCTCCTGGAACGGGACCGCACGGCTTCGGGGTGGGACTCGAAGGAACGACGCACCGGTTCGATCATCGCCGCCTGCTGTCTTCATGACCCGGTCCGCGGGAGGCGGGTGGTTTCCGGGCTGTGGTGGCGGGCCGCCGTGGCGGAGGCGGCCGACGGGTGCGCGGCGCGACCGGCGGGTCAGGAGCGGCAGGGGGCCGGCGGCCTCGGTCCGCCGGCCACCCACATGGAGGGGCGGTGCCGTACCTCCCGGAGGAAGTCGTGGACGCCGTCGGACTCCGCGGGGCGTGCCGGGCGGTCCGGCGCTGTCATGCGGCCGTGTTCTTCCGGCGGATGACGGACAGGGTCACGCCGCCGGCCGTCATCAGGACGAGGGCCATGCCGCCGATCAGGGGGGTGACCTCGGAGCCGCCGGTGTCGGCGAGGTTGACGTCCGGGGTGGTGACGTCCGTCGTGACGGGGCTGGGCTCGGTCAGGATCTGGGTGGAGTCGCCGGCCGTGCCGCTCTGGTTTTGGCAGTCGAGCACGCCGGTGAAGCGCTGTTCCAGGCCGCCGGGCGCGGTGATGGTGAAGTCGTAGGGCTGGTCCTCCTGGAGGGCGGCGGTGACCGTGCGGGTCTCGCCGGGGGCGATGGTGTACTCGCCGTCCAGGAGCTGGAAGGTGAACGCCCTGTCGCCCTCGTTGGCCGTCGTGACGTCCAGGCCGTTCTCCGCGCAGTTCTCCGCCGCGGACAGCGCGGGTATCGCGCCTCGCTCCGCCCAGTTCGCGGACGCCGTCGCCGTGACCGCCGACTCGCTGGAACCCGCCAGGATCTGGGTCTGGCTGCGGCTCTCGGAGGCGAAGGCGCGGCCGACCGGCACGGTGGTCGAGGCGTGCACGGTCAGCTCGGCCGTGCCGGCCGCCGCGTCGTCGGGAACGTCGAAGTAGATCTCGGCGCCGTCGGTGACGGTGGTGACCGCTACGCCGTCGCCGTCGACGATCCGTACGCCGCTGGTGGCCGCGTCGGCGGGCGGGGACACCGTCGCGCCGCCCGCGTCGGTGTGCACCGTCACCGGGCCGAGCCGCTCACCGGGCCGGCCCGAGACGGCGGGCGGGTCGACCGTGAGGGACGCCGCGGGTTCGGCCACGTCGCGGGCGTTCTTCTCCAGGTAGTCCGCGAGCCGCTCGGCCTCGGGGTCGACGGCCTCCACGTCCGCCCGGTCCGAGTACCGCCAGATCGCCACCTGGGTCCCGGCCGCCGCGTCCTCCTCGGAGAGGCCGCTCGCGACGCCCGCCTTCTTCGCGAGCGCGGCGAGATCGTTGACCTGCGGGTAGGAGTTCTGCAGGATCCAGCGGACGCGGCCCGCGTCCTTGTTGGTGCCCAGCGAGGTACCGCTCCAGGGCGTCTCCTGGTACTTGGCGTCCTTCTGCGTCGGGTTGAGCAGGTCGACGCAGTAGGTCTGCAGCATGCCGCCGCCCTCGACGGACATCTCGAACAGGCCGGCCGAGACCTCCTGGTCGCCGGCCTCGTCGTGGATGACGGCGCTGCCGTACGTCTTCAGGCCGTCCATGGTCGCCGTCGCGCCGCCCTGCCCCCGTGCCGTCTGCTGGGCGGCGGCTTGGCCGGCGCCCGCCACCACGGTGGTGGCGGCGGCCAGCGCGGACATCAGGGCCGAGGCGGCGAGACGCGCCGCGCCGCGCCGGTGCGCGGACAGGTCAGTGAGCGAAGCAAGCACCAAATTCCCCTTCGAGCAGGACCGGTTGGCGTGGGGGCACGGTCCCACCAGCAGAATCAGCGGCCCCACAGGGCCCGTTCGGCATCCTAAAGATCTGGCGCACCGCGCCCTCCGGTGGGGTCGTCCGAGCACCGATCCGACTCGGAATCGTTATCGCCACACCGCTGATGAGCAGGGCTTATCGACAAATCCGCCCTGGTTCGACCGGCATGGATCCGTCGATAGACCACCAACTCGGTGGATCCGGTCAATCGGTGGGATCCGGTGCGCGTCCCGGTGCTCCCGTGCCCCTCACGTCACCGCCGCGGGCTCCGGACGCCGTGCGCTGTCCTGGTCCTCGGAGGTGCCCGCCGGTGTCTCCCAGTCGGGCTCGGGACGCCCCGGGGAGGCCGCCGCCTCCGGCCGGGTCACCCGCCGGAAGGCCGACGTCCCGCGCGCCATGTCGTGGCCGACGGCCACCGCGTCGATGTCCGCCGAGGTCCAGCTCTGTCCCTCGCGCACGTCGGTCCGCACCTTCAGCCTGCCCTGGACGATGACCGGTTCCCCCACTTCCAGCGACCCCGACACGTTGGCGGCGAGCTGGCGGTTGGCCCACACCGTGAAGAAGTTGGTGTGGCCGTCCGTCCACGTGTTCTTCTCCCGGTCCCAGTAGCGGGAGGTGACCGCCAGCCGGAACCGTGCCGACGGGCCGTTCGCCAGCTCCCGGAAGACCGGCCGGGTCGCCACGTTGCCCACCACGCAGACCATCGTCTCGTTCATCTTCGCCAACCCCTCCCTGCCGTCGGGGCGGTCCCGTACGGCCGGGGCGACCGCGTCCGTCACGATCGCCGCACGGCCAGACTGCCCGGACCGGGCCTGGTCCGCCGGGGCCTGTGGACCACCCGCCGGCTGTGGAGAACTCCGCCACCCGGACGGGTGAACCCGCCCCCGCCACCGGCCCGACGGGACGCCGGCCCACCGAGCCGCCGGCCCACCCCGAAACGCCGCCCCGCCGAGCCGCCGGCCCACCCCGAGCCGCCATCCCGCCGGGCCGCCGGTCCACCCCGAAATGCCACCCCACCGAGCCGCCGGTCCACCCCGAGCCGCCATCCCGCCGGGCCGCCGGCCCACCCCGAAACGCCGCCCCGCCGAAACACCGGCCCACCCAGACCCCGCCCCCGCTACCGGCCCACCGAGACCCCCGCCCCCGTCACCCGCCCGTACTGCTCCCGCACCTCCCGGTACCGCAGCAGCTCCGCCGCCACCGGGTCCAGTACCCGTGCCCGGCCGCACCCGGCGGCCGTCTCCCGCAGCCGCCGTTCCGCCTCCTGGCCGTACCGTCTGGCCGGGCCGCGGGCCGCCATGCGGCAGCTCCACTCGATGAGGGGGCCGCCGATGATCCCGGACAGCATCAGCAGCACCGGCACTCCCAGGTTGGGGGACATGACGCCGGCGATCTGCCCCAGCAGCCACAGGCCGCCCACCACTTGCAGCAGCGTCATGGCGGCCTGGGACAGGACGGCCATCGGCCACCAGCCCGGCCGCGGCGGCTTCCCCGGCGGCAGCCCCGAACGGGCGGCCAGCTCGTCGAGCGCCTCCGGCAGCCCCTGCGCCCCGCGCACCGCCGCCTCGCGCACCGCCTGTGCCCAGGGCGCGGGCAGCCCGGTGGACGCCCGGTCGGCCACCGTACGCACCGCCTGTTCGACGCGCTGGCGGGCCGTGGTCTCCTCGTCGGCCTGGGCCCGCGGCGAGAACCGGCCGGTGGGAGGTTCCCGCCGGTCGTGGCACCAGCGCCACAGCCGCAGCCAGGGCGTGCCGCACGCCCGGTTGGCGTTGCGCAGCCAGGCGCGTTCGGCGGCCTCGCCCGCCGCCGTGGCGCCCACCGCGTCCGCGAGCCGGTCGGCGAACTCCTCCCGCGCCTCCTCGCTCAGCCCCGTGCGCCGCCCGGTGACGTAGACGGACCGCAGCCGCCGCGCGGCGGCGTCCACGTCGGCGGAGATACGGCGGGCCGGCGCCTGCCGTGCCGCGACGAACTGACAGAGCAGCTCCCGCAGTTCGCCCACGCCGTCCCCGGTGAGCGCGGACAGGGCCAGCACGGTCGCGCCCGGCTCGCCGTACTCCCCCAGCGCGATGCCGTCCTCGTCGAGCAGCCGCCGCAGATCGTCGAGGACCTGCTCGGCCGCCTCGCCGGGCAGCCGGTCGATCTGGTTGAGGACGACGAAGGTGACCTCCGCGTGGCCCGCCAGCGGGCGCAGATAGCGCTCGTGGAGGACCGCGTCGGCGTACTTCTCCGGGTCGACGACCCAGACGACGGCGTCGACCAGTGCCAGGACGCGGTCGACCTGTTCGCGGTGCTGTACGGCCGCGGAGTCGTGGTCGGGCAGGTCCACCAGGACGAGTCCGCGCAGCCGCTCGTCGGCGCCCGGCTGCTGCACCGGCCGCCGGCGCAGCCGGCCCGGGATGCCGAGCCGGTCCAGCAGGGTGGCCGCGCCGTCGCTCCAACTGCACGCGATGGGCGCGGAGGTGGTCGGGCGGCGCACCCCCGTCTCCGAGATGTTCACCCCGGCGAGCGTGTTGAACAGCTGTGACTTGCCGCTGCCGGTCGCGCCCGCGAGGGCGACGACGGTGTGCTGTCCGGAGAGCCGGCGCCGCGCGGCGGCCTCGTCGAGGACCCGGCCCGCCTCGGCGAGGGTCCGGCTGTCCAGCCGGGTGCGCGACAGGCCGACCAGTTCGCGCAGCGCGTCGAGCCGCGAGCGGAGCGGGCCGTCGTAGGCGAGCGGGACCACGGCCGGAGCACCGCCGCAGGTCCGGCCCTCGGCGACGGATCCGGCGGCGGCGGACGGACCGACGGAACCGACGGGCCCGACGGAACCGGTGGCGAAGGGACCGGTGGAGAAGTGGCCGACGGCACCGGTGGTCTCGTTCATCCGCCGCGCGATCAGTCCGTCGTCCCAGGCACCCTCGCCGTCCTCCGCGCCGCCCGTGCGCGCGGGGCGGTCGTCCCGGCCGGCCCCGCCGGGGGTCCCGGGTGCCGGGCGGTCACCATCGGCACGGCGCCGCACCCGCGCGGCACGCGACTCTTCCCGCTCTTGCCTCCCTTCCCGTCCTTCCCGTTTCTCTCGTCCCTCCCGTCCCTCCCGTCTGTCTGACCTCTCCGGCCTCTCATGCCTTCTCCGTCCGTCCGGCTTTTCCAATCCCTCCTGTCCCTCCCGTCCGTTGGACCTCACCAGTCCCTCCCGCCCTTCTCGTCCCTTCCGCCTGTCCTGCCTGCCCTGCCTGTCCTGCCTGTCCTGCGCGTCCTGCCCGTCCGGTCTCTCCCGCCCCTCCGTACGCCGTGCGGTGGTGGCGCGGTTCCTGGTACCGCCGCCGGAGCCGTCCCTGCGCAGCAGACCCCGGATCCTCCCCCGGTCCCCGGACCGGCCCTGCGGACGGCCCTCACGCTCCTGGCGCCCGCCGTGGTCACCGTGGGCGTCCGGCGAACCGGCTGGACCGTCCGAGCCGTCCGGACCGTCCGAGCCGTCCGGACCGTCCGGGCCGTCCCCCGGCTCCCCGGCGGGCGCGGTCTCCCCCGCCGGTCCGGCTGTCCCCGCGCGTCCGGCCTCCCTCCTTCTGGGGCCCGCGTGGTCGGTGTTCCTGGTGGGGTCCTGGTCAGTGACGGCGGTCACCGGTCACCTCTCCTTCTGCAGTAGGGACAGCGCGGCGATGAGTTCGGCCTGCGGTTCGGGATGGACGTCCAGCGCGTCCAGCGGGGCGAGCCGGCGCTCGCGTTCCACGTGCATGATCCGGTTCACGTGCTCGGTGAGCAGGCTCCCGCCCCGGTCCCGCAGCCGCAGCGCCCCGTGGACGCCGATCCGCTCGGCGAGCGACTCCCCGGCCGCCCGCCCCCGGCGCCCCCCGAGCAGCACGGTGGCGACCAGGGCGGCGACCGCCTCGGGGTCCGGCGCGAGGCTCCGGTCGAGTTCGCGGACCTCCTCCTCGACGTACTCCTCCAGCTCGCGCCGCCACCGCCGTACGGCCAGCCCGATGCGGTGCTCGGCGTCGTCCGGCGCGGGAGCACCGGCCGTCAGGGCGGGGGCGGCGGCCGGTTCGCGCCGCCACGCGTCGTCGACCCGCTCGTCGGCGGCGGTGACGGCACACAGCAGGAGCGCGCTGAGACTCTCCACCAGGGAGTCGAGGAGTTCCCCCGGGGCGCAGTCGAGGGGGAAGGCCCGCCAGCGCTTCAACGCGTCCCCGGCGAGCACGGCGCCCGACTGGAGACGGCCCCGTACGCGCGCGTGCTCGCTGTCGTACGCCGTGTCGACGGCGGAGGTGAGCCGCAGGGCGGCGGCGTACTGGGCGGCGGCGGCGCCGGCCAGCTCCGGCATCCGGAACTTCAGGGAGTCCAGGAGGCCGTACGCCGTCCGGCCCATCACCTGCTGGCGGGCGGCGGGGTCCTGCGCCCGGTGCACGAGCCAGGTGCGCAGCGCGGCCACGGCGGTGGCCGGCAGCAGTCCGCCGCCCCACGCGGACTCGGGCAGCTCGGGCACCGTGAACCGGGGTACGTCGCCGAGGCCGGCCTTGGTGAGCAGGGCCGCGTACTGCCGGGACACCTCGGAGACCACCTGGTGGGGCACCCGGTCCAGAACGGTGACCAGGGTGGCGTCGTACTCCTTGGCGGTGCGCAGCAGGTGCCAGGGGACGGCGTCGGCGTAGCGGGCGGCCGTGGTGACCATCACCCAGATGTCGGCGGCGCAGATCAGCTCGGCGGCCAGCGTGCGGTTGTCGGCGACCAGGGAGTCGATGTCGGGCGCGTCGAGGAGGGCGAGGCCGGGCGGCAGGGTGTCGGCGGTCTCGATGCGCAGGACGCGCGCCGGGTTCTCGCCGGGGAACAGCAGGTCCTCGCCGGGGTCCTGGTGGGGCACCCACACGCGGGTGAGGTCGGGCAGCACGCGCATGCCGCTGAACCAGTGGTGGTCCTCCGGATGGCAGACCAGGACCGGGGTGCGTGTCGTCGGCCGGAGCACGCCGGCCTCGCTGACCCGCCGGCCGACGAGTGAGTTCACCAGGGTGGACTTCCCCGCCCCGGTGGAGCCCCCGACGACGGCCAGCAGCGGTGACTCCGGATCTCTCAGACGGGGCATCAAGTAGTCGTCGAGCTGGGCGAGTAGTTCGTCGCGGTTGGCACGCGCGCGTGGCGCCCCCGCCAGGGGCAGCGGGAAGCGTGCGGCCGCGACACGGTCGCGCAGGGCGGAGAGTGCGTCGAGCAGCTGAGGCCGTACGTCCAAGGTCACCACATGGGAAGAATGCCCAATTTTAGGGGAATTCTGAAGCATATGAGTATGCCTGCGCGCCGATCTGACACTTGGGACGGAAGGGGCGAGTGGGGAGAGAACACGGTCCAGGCATAACGAGTGGACAACACTCGACGCGTGAGGCACCGAAAGCGATGCGCGATTCGCACTCGCCTGCGATTATCGATGCTGCTTCACCGAACCTCCACATCGAGCCACGGAGGGGAAGCAGCAGGGACGAGGAGCCGGGAGCCCTATCCTTGTCCCCGGCAACGTCTTGAACCAGTCCGCCCGGCGGGCTCCACGACGTCAGGCCACCACACCAGGCCCCCGTAGCTCAGTGGATAGAGCAGGCGCCTTCTAAGCGCTTGGCCGCAGGTTCGAGTCCTGCCGGGGGCGCCCAACAGGGGAAGCAGGGGCACCCGCGTCCCGCCCGGGTCCGGGCCGGTTCGAGGACCTCACGGTCCGTTGCCGCGCGACGCCGCACCGGGCACCTGAACCCTGCCGCCCCGCACCGTGGCGGCCGTCTTCCTCCTCCGAGCCCCGGCGTCCGCCCACCGGGCCGACGCCGGGACCGGACCGCGTCCAGCGGATCGGTGGAGCGCACGCGGTTCCCCTCTTCCGCGGACCCGCCGACGCGGTTCTCCCGGAGGGCCGGGGCACCGGGCGGCCGCGGTCCCGCGCATTCCGTGTGGCCATCGCCCGGCGACGGCTGAGCCTGATCCACGGCAACCACGCCGGATCGGCAAGCGGCTCAACCAGGATCGCCCACAATTGAGTGATTACATCGGCATGGGGGGCTTACTGGTAATGATGGGGCGGTTCGCTGCCCTTCCGTCTTTCCCGGAGCCGTCCATGCGCACTGCCGTCATCAACGCCCAGAAAATCACAGCGGGGTGTTCCGGACCCGTCGCTACGGCATCGGGTCCGGTGGAGGAACGGGGTCTCGTTTTCGACGGGTTCGCTTACGGATGCCGCATCGTCTACCAACGCGCGCCAAAGACAGCGCCGTTGCTGCTTCTCGGGGGCTCGTCCCAGGACCGGTACTCGTGGCAGGGACACGAGAAGTGGCTCGCGTCACTGTGCACGTTGATCACAGTGGATCTTCCCGGTTACGGCGCCTCGGACTTCTTGCCCGCCCGATACGGCATCGACTTCCTTGCCACCGCGGTGAGACACATGCTGATGGAGATCGGGATGCCGCGAGTGAATCTCTTCGGCGGCTGCTTCGGTGAGGTCGTCGGCCTCCGCTTCGCGCAGCTCTATCCCGAGTCCGTCAGCCGGATCGTTTTCTGCGGTGCGGCCAAGCGCCTTCCCCGGATCTACACCGATGCCGTACCGCGCCTGTCGAGCGCGCTCGAACGCGGGGAGATCGAAGACGCCGCCGAGGGACTCGTGCGGCTGTTCATGTCGAACCCGGGCGCCGGCCGGGTCCGCAAGCACGCGGCCGTCGCGCGTCTTCTCCGCCGGCAGTTCCTGAACCAGACCCCGGGCGAGGTCAAGAAGGCGGTCGAGCACAACACGAGGCTGCTGACGCACGGCTGCTACGAGCCTCTGCCCGTCCCCGAGGTGCCGTCCCTGGTGTTCACCGGAGAGTACGACACCCTGTGCACTCCACAGATGGGCCGCGAGCTCGCCGCGACCATGCCCGCGGCACGGTTCACCACCATCAGGGAGGCCGACCACTTGGTCACCGTCGAGCGCAGGGAGGAATCGGCGGACCTGATCGGCCGGTTCTGCACCGACCGCCCCCTGGAGGGTCTGCCGTACTGCACTCCCGTGGAATCACCGCGTACCGGATGTGCCGCGGGCGCGGAGCGCCGCTGAGCCGCCGCGTGGGGGCGTTGGGGGCGGGCCCCGGGTGCCGGGGGCGGGCCCCCCCGCGGGCGCCGGGGCGCCCCCCCCCGGGCGCCCGGCGCGGGCCCCCACCGCACGACGCGTGGCCGACCGCGAACGCCGACGCGTTCTCCATGGACACGCCCGGTACGCCGTCCGGTCGACGATCGCGAAGACGTCGGGAGACGTCGGGAGACGGCCGCGCGGCCGGAGCGCTCCCGTCTCGGTCCGCGCCCGCCCGGATCACGGCCCGGCCCCGGGGACCGGGCCCCCACGTCATCCCGCCGATCCGCGCGGTGCGCGGTTCTCCCGCTCGGGAACCCGCCGGATCGGTTCACCCGGACGCGGTCCCGCCGCACAACGCCGGATGGCCGGTCCCGAATAGGCGGGTCCGGCCATCTGGCATACGGGCAGCCGCTGCCCATGACACTGCGGCGGGAGCCAGGTGCAGGTCAGAAGGGATGACGGCTGCGTCGAGCGGGCGTCGTCGCCCCAGCCGAGTCAGGGGTGGTGAATGGAGCAGTCCACAGTGTTGTTGCCCTTGATCGCGCAGCCTTCTCGCGTGACAACGACGTGGACGTGCTTGCCGTTCTCCGTCGTGTACTGGTATTCGCGCTTCTGCCCGCAGTGGCTGTCGCCGGCCTTCTCGTCACAGGCGGGAAGACCGCCCATCTGGGCCTGTGCGGTGCCGAGCCCCATCAGAACGGAGCCCCCCAGGAATCCCGCCACCACTGCAATCTTCTTGAACTTCTGCATCCGCTCTGTCCTTTGCGGTAGTACCCCCGGCGCTGTACGTCTCGAACCATTCGGCCACTGCCCGTGTACCCCTGGATAGAGATGGCGTGAGATCAACGCTCGGGTTCATGTGGGTGTCAGGGCAGGCCCCGGGACTCCTGTCCCGGGACCTGCCCTCAACCGTCTACTCGAAGTCAGCCCGTGAAGCCGCGGGTGGAGCAGTCCACCTTGTGGCCGAGCTCGTTGGCCTGGGAGCCCTGGTCACCGTCGTTGCCGAAGGTGAGGATGTTGGACAGCACGCTGTTCAGGACACCGACGTTGCCGATGAGCTGGTTCGAGTCGCCCGACACCGAGCAGCCGCCACCCTTGACCTCGAAGCTCGTGTCAGCCTCGCCGGCCATCGCGGTCCCCGCGCCGAGAGTGCCGACACTGCCGAGCATCGCGACGACGACGGCAGCCTTCTGGATCTTGCGCATTACTTCTCCGTTTCGTCAGACGACACGGTCCGTGTTGGACCGGTCACTGTTAGTACCTACCCTAGAGGGCGTTTGCCGCTTTTGACGAATGAAACGCCCGTGTCTGAAGAAATCTCCTGTCACCACTTTTGGCTGCATAAGTTCACATGAAACGGACAAGTGGTTTCGGCCTGCCGGGCCAGGTCGTCCGTCGTCGCGGCGGCCTCCGCCCGCGCGGGGACGGGCTGTCGGCGTGGCGTGCCGACGTGCGGAAAGGCACCGTCGGCGTGGCCGGCGTCGCCGAACCGGCCGCCGGTGAACGCCCGCCCGGGGGCCGCGGCGCCTGAGCGCTGCCGTCCAGGACCGAGTGCCCCGGCACGCCCGGACACCGGGGCTCCCCCGCGTCGCGCCGGCTACGCGTACCGGTAGATCCGGCCGACGTCCTCCAACTCGTCGGGCGACACGTCCCAGGGCGGCAGCTTCTGGTGTCGGGCCACGATCCGGCCGTGCTGCGCGTCACCGGGACCCGGTGGTGCCGCCGGGAGATAGCGGGCCTGGCCGTGCCTGCGCTGCCAGCGGTGCCACTGCAGGTCGATGAAGGCGTGGTGCAGCCAGAAGACGGGGTCGTTGACGGAGGCGTCGCCGAGCATGGTCCCGCCGACCCAGCGGTGCACCCTGTTGTGGTTGCGCCAGGAGCCGCTTCCCCGGCCGGTGCCCCAGCCCTCCAGCTTGTTGCGGAAGCCCCGCGTGACCGTCGAGTCCCAAGGAGCCACGTCGTAGACGGCGTCCTTCAGCGCCCACTCCAGCTCGGTCTTCGTGGGCAGGTCGATCGGGCCGTGGCGGCGGCCGAGGTCCCGGGTGAGGAAGGCCTCTTCGGTCGCGCCCTCCGTGAGGGTCCAGTTGCCCGTCCGATGGGCGAACGGACCCGTCATCACCTGTTGGTCGGAGCGACGCCCGTCGCCGCCGAGGAAGTCGGCCGTCCACGGTGCCGAGGTGGCCGTGCGGTCGCGGGACCAGTCCCAGTAGGGGAGGGTCACCGAGGAGTCCACCCGGCGCAGGGCGCCTTCCAGTTCGAGCAGGAACCGGCGGTGCCAGGGCAGGAAGGAAGGCGCCATGTGGGCGACCCGCAGCCCGCGCTCGCCGTCGGGCGAGAAGTACTCGATGTGCATACGCACGAACTCGTCGTACTCGCCGCGCCGCTTGAGTTCCAGCAGCGCCGTGACGAACCGGCGCTTCTCCGCCCGCGAGAGCGTGCCGGCGTCCTTACGCACGTACGCCATGCCGGCCTCCCCGGTGCGGGTGTCCCTCATCCGCCGGCGTCGCGGTCCGCGCGCGCAGCCGCCGGCCGGGGCCCAGGGCGTCGACGGCGGCGCGGGCGGCACCGAGCGGTGTCGGGTACGAGCAGTAGTGGTCGACCATGCTCAGCCAGGTGCCGTCGGCCCGTCGCATCAGATGGAGCGGGCGGCCGTCCACGGTGACGTGCCACCGGCCGTCCACGGCTGCGCCGCGCGCGGGGATCCACACCCCCTGGATGCGGCGACCGCGATAGGTCCGGGCGAAGCCGGCTCCCTCCGCCCCGCCCCCGTCCCCGGGCGTGGACCGGGGGCGGGGCGGCCGGGTGGTGGCGGCCACCGTCGCCGATGCGGCGGCGAGCGCGGCGGCGAGCAGACCGCGGGCGAGGTCCCGCCGTGTTCCGCCCGTCGGCCGGGGTGGTCCGTCCCCGGTGTCCGCCGGGATGCCGCTGATGCCGATGCCCATGGTCCGCTCCTTGTCCGTTCGGCTGTCGGCAGCCGTAACCGCCGGGCGCCCCCCGTGGTCACCGCCGCACGGCCGGACCGGTGATCACCCGCGGGCGCCGTCCGGAACGCGGCCCGGGCAGGGGGGTCCCCCCGGGACGCGGCTCGCGGTGAAGGTGGTGCGCGCCGGGTTCGCCGGGGACCCGGAGTCCAGGGGGCGGTTCCGGCCGGAGGCGGGCGCGGCGCGGCGGGTGGGCCGGGCGTTCACCGCTTCGGCCGTCGGCACCGACGCGGGTGCCGGACGGCCGTGGACGGCCACGCCGGTCATCGACGCGCGGGCCCCGCCGAGCGGGTGAAGCGGAACGGGCTACTGGACACCGGCCGGCCGCGTCGGCCGACGGCGGACTCGCGCAGGCGCTGCGGGACGTCCACGGGGCGGGGCCGCGCGCCGGGATCTCCAGCCGGGCGACACGGCGTCACCCGTGGACGCGGGAAGGGACGGCCCGGACTCCGCCGGAACCGTCCCTTCCGTAAGCGCGCGCTCAGCCCCGCAGCGGCAGTCCGCGGTGCAGTACCCCGGTGTTGTCCAACGCGCTCCTGACGTCCTGCACCCTGTGCAGCGGTGACTGCGCGCTTTCGGCGTCGAGCGCGCCCCGCAGGTCGTGCAGCGGCAGGCCGAGGACGTTGACGCTCCGGACCGGGATCGCCGTACCGATGCCGACGGGCGCCTGCTCGGCGGCGTCGCCGGCGAACGCGGGCGTGGCGACACCGGCGATGATCAGCGATCCGGCCATGGCGGCGGCGGCCTTCAGAGGCTTCATCGTGCTCCTTTCTTCGGCAACGCGGGTCGCCGGAGGGAAGTGCTGTCGCCGTGCCCAACGAGTCCGGGGCAAAGCGGAATCGGGGATGCCGCCGAATGCCAAGTCCTCATATGAGAACTCCGCGGGACGCGACCACGGGACGGGGACGCCCGCACGGGGGGAACGACCGGCGGACGACGGCCGTGCCACCGCCCCCGGACCGCAGACCGGTACCGCGACCGAACCGGCGAGCGCCGCGCGGCACGGCGCTCGCCGGTCCTCACGAGGCCGGCGGCATCACCGGTACCAGCGGCGTGAAAGCGGGAAGGGTGAGGACCGGCGCCGAAGGCGCCCACGCCGACGGCGACGTTCCGGACGGCGTCGGCGGAGCGGGCGGGATCGGCACCTGCGAGTCGCCGAGGGTGAGCGCGTCGACGAGCTCGTCCACCTCGGTCAGCAGGTCGTCGACCAAGGAAGGCACCTGGTCGTCGTCGGAGAGGAGCGACTCCACGAGGCCGTCGACGGCCTCCCGCACGCCGTCCAGGGCCTCGTCCGCGAGATCGGCCCCGGTGGCGGCAAGCAGCGGGTTTGGCACCGGAGCCGGTGCGTCGACCGTGGCCGTCGCGGTCTTGGCGGCCGCCTCGTCCAAGGCCTCCTCGGCGGCCTCGCCCAGCTCCTCGGCCCGGTCCGGCGGGAGTTCGCCGCCGTCCGCCTCGATCACGGCGGTCAGCAGGTCGGCGACCGGGGCCAGGCCGACTCCGCACACGGTGAGGTGCCCGACCAGCGCGAGCAGCGTGTCCTCGGCGGAGAGCGAGGTGCCGGGCGACACCGCCCGGGCCGGCCCGGAGGCCGAGTCGGCCGCCACGGCGGTGGGGCCGGTGACCCCGGTCAGGAGAGCGGCGCACAGCGCACTGAGTGCGACGGGCCGCGCAGGCAGAGCGCGCATGAGGGTCCTTTCGGGGAGGGCGGGAGCCTCAGCCCACCGTGGACGCGCCCGTGCCGCCCCGCAACCGGCCATGCGCTCCTGCCCGCCCCGCCTTTCACCCCGCTGCCGCGACGTACCTGATGGGGCACCGCACCGGGCGGGTGGCGCCGCCGTCCCCGTTCGGCGGCGCCACCGTCGCCACGGACGGTCGGGGACGCGGACCGGCCGAAAGGGGCACGGCGTCCTCGACGCCGTCGGCGCCGGGGGCGGCGGCTCGATCGCGCTGACCGGCGGAAACCTCCTTCACGGATCCAACACACATTTAGGTATGTCACTGATTTCGGTGGTTTCGACCTGTTGGTGACTAGAGTTGCGAACCGTCCGAATCATCCCTCCAGGCGGATGCGTCGCACTCGTGCCGCTGCCCGCCATCCCCTGTTCCGAAAGGGCACCGCCGGCCATGCGCAATTCCCCGGACCAGTTGTTCCGCCGTGCGGCGGTGGGCGTGCTCGCCCTCGCCGCGGTGTGGGCTCTCGGCGGCTCCTCGGCGTCCGCCCCGGCCGCGCCGCCCGCGCCCGAGGCGGACGACATCGCGTTCGCCCAGCGTCACGCCGCGCTCCAGCACGGCGGCATCGTGCGCGCGGCCAACGTCTCCATCAGCTGCCGCGCCCAGGCCCCTTCGTGCCCGGGCGCGCGGGCCGGCGGAGCCGGGGTGAACGGGGACTTCGACATGTTCTACGTCGATGTCGACCGCGACCCGAACACCTACAACTCCTCCCGCGCGGAGGTCCGTCTGCCCGCCGGCTCCCGGGTGACGTACGCGCGCCTGTACTGGGGCGGCAACCTGCGCGTCGGCGAACAGAAGCCGTCGCAGGACAACGGCCGGGTGCTGATCGCCGAGCCGGGCGGAGAGTACAAGGAGCTCCTCGCGGACACGGTCGTCGGACACCGCGTGACCGACAGCGCGGACGCCTTCCAGGCATCGGCGGACGTGACGCGGCTGGTGCGGGACAGCGGGCCGGGTCCGTACACCGTGGCGCAGGTCAACGTGGCCGCCGGCGGATCAGCGGCCGGAGCGTGGGGCGGCTGGACGCTGGTGGTGGCGTACGAGAACCCGGCGGAACCCCTGCGGTACCTCGCGCTCTGGGACGGTTTCGCGCCGCTGCGGTCCCGCGCGGCGGAACTCCGGCTGCGCGGCCTGGACTTCGCCGCGGGCGCCGGGAGCAGCGTGGGCCTGGTGGCGTACGACGGCGACCGCGGCGTCACCGGCGACTCGCTCACCGTGACCACCGGCCGGCCCGGATCCGGCTCCACCCCGCTCTCCGGCCCCGCCGACCCGCCCGGCGACGTCCTGAACTCCACCATCAGCGGACCCGGTGCGGCTGCCCCGGCGAGGGTGCCGGAGTACGCGGGCGCCCTCGGCTACGACTCCGACGTGTTCGACCTCCCGGGAGGCCTGCCGCACGCCGGTGACCAGGCGACCATCCGGCTCGCCTCCCGGGACGGCGCGGCGTGGGCCGGCGTGCTCTTCGCCACGGTCGACGCCCGGTGATGAGAACGCCGCCCCCGCGGCCCGAGCGGTTCCGCGAGCGGGGAGACCGGGCCCGTGTCCCCGTCCCCCTCAGCCGTCCGCCGCGGATCCTGCACCTCACCCAGCCGGTGGACGGCGGCGTCGCGCGCGTCGTGACGGACCTGGTCCGAGCACAGGTGGCGGACGGCCTGGACGTCACCGCGGCCTGCCCCGACAGCGCGCTCACCGACCGGCTGCGGGCGGTCGGCGCACACGTCCGGCACTGGCGGGCGACGCGATCGCCGGGCCCTTCGCTCACGCGGGAGGTACGGGACCTCGCGCGGTTGGTCGACGAAGTACGCCCCGACCTCGTGCACGCGCACAGCGCCAAGGCCGGGCTCGCCGGCCGGCTCGCCGTGCGTGGGCGGACTCCGACCGTCTTCCAGCCGCACGCCTGGTCGTTCGAGGCGGTCGGCGGGGGCACCGCGGCCCTCGCCCTGCGGTGGGAACGATGGGGGGCGCGCTGGGCCGCACGGGTGGTGTGCGTGAGCGAGGCGGAACGCGCGACCGGCGTCCGCGCCGGGATCGCCGGCAGATGGGCCGTCGTCCCCAACGGAATCGACCCCGAGCACTACCGCCCAGCGGTGGCCGGCACCGCCCGAGCCGGGCTCGCGCCGCTCGCCGGCGTCCACCCGGCGGCGCCGCTCGCGGTCTGTGTGGGGCGGCTGTGCCGGCAGAAGGGGCAGGACGTCCTGCTGCGGGCGTGGGACACCGTCGCGCGGCGGGTGCCCGGCGCCCGCCTCGTCCTGGTCGGCGACGGACCGGCCCGTGACCGGCTGCGCGGGGAGGCCCCCGGGTCCGTGCTGTTCACCGGAGAAGTCGCCGACGTCTCCCGCTGGTACCAGGCCGCCGATCTCGTCGTCCTGCCCTCCCGCTGGGAGGGCATGGCGCTGGCCCCGCTGGAGGCGATGGCCTGCGGACGGCCGGTGCTGGTCACGAACGTCGACGGCGCCCGCGAAAGCCTGCCGTCCGCCCTCGCCGCCCGGTGCCTGGTCCCGCCGGAGGACCCGGCGGCACTGGCCGAGGCCGTCACCCGGCTGCTGCTCGACCCGGCGCTGCGTGAGTCCCTCGGCGAACAGGGCCGCCGGCACGTGCTGCGCCTCCACGACGTACGACGCACCGCCGCGCGGGTCGCGGACGTCTACCGCGAGCTGCTCGGCACCTGGCCCGCCGCGCCACGGGCGCGCCCGCTCGACGTGAGCGGACACGCCGCGGCCCACGGCACCGAGCCGGGACAGCCGCTCGGCACCGGCGCGGGCACCGGGGCGAACCGGACGACACAGCACGTCGAGCCCACCCAGGACAGGGAGTCCATCCACTCGTGACCACCGAACGTACCGTGTCCTCCCCCAGCGCAGCGCCACGGGAGGGCGTCTTCTCACCCGTCTCCGTCATGCCGCCGCTCGGGACCGGTTCCCGGTTCCCCCTCACGCGGTCCCCGGCGCGGCCGGCCTCCCCGCTGCCGCTGGTCGCCGCGGACGCCGGCGCCGCCGTGCTGGGCACGCTGGCGCTCACCGGCGCCCAGCGCCAGCCACTGCTCATCACCCTGCTCGTCGTCGCGTCGCTCCTGCTGCGCCCCCGCGGCAGCCGGGCGCCGGTACCGGCCCTGCTGGAGGAACTGCCCGCCGTGTGCGGCCGCGTCGCCGCCGCCTGGCTGGCGCCCGCGGCGCTCTGGGCCGCGTACCGGCCGGAACACGCGTTGTCCGCCCGCACCGTGCTGACGGGTCTCGCCCTGCAGGCGGTGGCGGGCTGCGCGCTGCGCGCGGCCGTGTACGGACAGCGGCGTGCCGCACTGCTGCGCCTGCCGCACGCCGCGCTCGTCGTGGGCCCGCCGGCGACCGCGCGGCGCGTGGCCGCCGCCGTCCTGCGCCACCCGCGGTGCGGCGTGCGGCCGGTCGGCATCGTCGCCGAGCAGCCGGACGGCACCGAGGGGATCCCGGTGCTGCGGACCGGCGAGGAGGTCGAGCGAGCGGTCATCCAGAACGGGGTGCGGGCGGTGCTGGCCGTCCACCCCTCGGTACGCGCCGAACAGGCGCCGCTGCTGCGCACGCTGGCCGACTCGGGCTGCGTGATCTGGGAGCTCGACACCGGTTCCCCGTCGTACGCCGCGGGGGAACGGCTGGCCGGGTTCTCCTGCCGCCGGCTGGACCTGTCCCCGGTGCGCCGCGGCGGCGTGGGCAAGCGGACGCTCGACATCCTCCTGTCGGCGACGCTGCTGCTGCTGGTCAGTCCGTTGCTGCTGGTGTGTGCGGTGACACTGCGTCTCAGCGGCGGTCCGGGCGTGGTGTTCCGGCAGCAGCGGATCGGCAGGGACGGCAAGCCGTTCACGCTGCTGAAGTTCCGTACCCACCGCCCGGCCGACGAGCACGAGTCGGCGACCCGGTGGAGCGTGGCCGGCGAGAACGAGATGGGCCGCTTCTGCCGCATGCTGCGGCGCACCTCGCTCGACGAGCTGCTCCAGCTGTGGAACGTGCTCCGGGGCGACATGAGCCTGGTCGGCCCGCGTCCCGAACGCGGCTACTTCGTCACGCAGTTCAGCCAGACCCATCCCGGTTACGCGGCCCGTCACCGCATGCGGACCGGCATCACGGGCCTCGCCCAGATCCACGGGCTGCGCGGCGACACCTCGATCGAGGACCGCTGCCGGTTCGACAACGCCTACATCGACGACTGGTCCCTGTGGCAGGACGTCTGCATCCTGCTGCGCACCGCGGCCACGCTGGTACGTCCGACGGGGAGCTGACCGACGTGACCCACGTCCTCGCACCGCTCCCCCGCCGGGCCGCCGCGCTCGGACCGGTCCTGCCCCTGGCCGGAGTGCTCGCCCTGCTGGCACTGCCGCCGACCGGGAGCGGCGTGGAACCCGCCGACCTGGGCTCCGGGCTGGCGGTGGGGTACTGCGTGATCCGTCTGTGGCGGGGGGGCCGGCGCCCGCTGTCGGCCACCGCCGCCCTGGTCCTGGGCCTGCCGGTCGTGGGGATCGCGCTCGCCGCCCTGGGGGCGCCCTCGCCCGCGGCCGGGCTCGTCGGCATGGGCCGCTACCTGCAGGTCTTCGTGCTGGTCCCGGCGGCCGTGCTGCTGTTGCTCCGGCACCACCGCGACTTCCGGGTCCTGGCCTGGTCGTTCGTGGTGCTCGCGCTGTACCAGGGGGCCATCGGCGTCCACCAGTACGTCACCCGGACCGGCGCCTCCTACCAGGGCGACCCCGTCCGGGCGGTCGGCACCTTCGGGGCCCAGGACGTGATGGGCATGGCGTCGGTGGTCGCCCTCGGCGTGGTGTGCGCGACCGGGATCGTGCTGGGCCGGGCCCCGGCGGCGCAGCGGGTGGCCGCCGCGGGCTGCGCGCTGGCGCTGCTGGTCCCTCTCGCGCTCTCCTTCAGCCGGGGCGCCTGGATCGCGACCGTGCTGACGTTCGCCGCGCAGTCGGCGCTGGCGGGGCTGCGGCGCGCGCTGAAGGCCGGTGCGGCCGTGGTCGCCGCGGGAGTGCTCCTCCTGATGGGCGCGTCAGGCGGCGGTGAAACGCAGCTGCGGCAGCGGATCGACAGCATCACGCAGGTCGCCGACGCGCCCGACCAGTCCGTCATCGACCGGTACGCGCTGTGGGCGTCCGCCGTCGGAATGTGGCACGAGAACCCGGTGACCGGTGTGGGCCTGAAGGGCTTTCCCGAGCACCGCGACGGGTACGCCACCCTGGCGTTGTCGTCGGGCAGTGACATCGAGGGCGCCGGAGTGGCGTTCCAGAGGCAGGCCCTGCTGTCGCCGCACAGCATGTACCTGCTGGTGCTGAGCGAGCAGGGGGTGATCGGGCTGCTCGCCCTCGCCGGGGGCTGGCTGGCGCTGCTGGTGTGCGGGGTGCGGGAGCTGCTGCGCGTCCGCCGCCGCGGACCGGGACTCGACTGCGCGCTCGTCGCCTGCGGACTGCTGGTCTGGCTGCTGACCGACTTCGTGTACGGGGACATCGGCGGTCCCTCGACCGTGCTGACCGCCATGGCCCTGGGGCTCGCGTCGTGGTGGGCGCTGGCCGAGGGCGGACGGCGGGAGGTCGTGCCGCGGGGCGGGGCACGGGGACGCGTCGAGGAGGCCGTGACCCGATGACGGTGGTGCCCTCGCAGACCCCTGGGCCCGAGGCCGGCGGAGCGGCGACCGTGCCCGCGGCGCGTGCGGCGAGCCCGGCCGGGGCCGGCCCGGCCGCGGCCTCCCGCAAGACGCTCGCCCGGGCCACGCTCGTCACGGCGTCGCTGTCCATCGCCGGCTCCCTGCTCGGCCTGGTGCGCGACCAGTCACTGGCACGGCTGTTCGGTGCCGGGAGCGACACGGACGCCTTCCTCGTCGCGTGGACCGTGCCGGAGCTGGCCGCCACGCTGCTGATCGAGGACGGGCTGGCGCTGGTGCTGGTCCCGGCGTTCAGCCTGGCGCTGGCCCGGCGCGCCCGGGGCGCCCCGGGCGACCCGGTCCGTGCCCTGGTCGCCGCCACCCTGCCCCGCCTGTGCCTCGCCCTCGCCGCGGTGGCCGCGCTGGTCGCCGGTACGGCTCCCTACCTGGTCCAGGCCCTGGCGCCCGGCCTGGCCGGCCCCGGCCTGGCCGTCGACTGCACCCGGCTCACGGCGCTCAGTCTGCTGGCCTTCGGGCTCGCCGGGTACTGCAGTGCCGCTCTGCGGGCACACCACCGTTTCCTGGCGCCCGCAGCGATCTACGTCGCTCACAACACCGGCATCATCGCCGCGATGTTCCTGCTCGGCGGCCGGTGGGGCGTACGTTCCGCGGCGGTCGGGGTCGCGGTGGGCGGCTTCCTGATGGTGGCAGTGCAACTGCCCTCTCTGTGGCGGCAGTTGACGTCACGCACCGCCGCCGGACCTGGAACCGGGACGGCGGCCGGGGAACGGCCGATGGGTCTCGTCCTGATCTCCGCCGTACTCCTGTTCGCCCTGTGCCGCCAGTCCCAGGTCCTCGTCGAACGCTTCCTCGCCTCGTCGCTGCCCGCCGGGGCCATCTCCCATCTGAACTACGCGCAGAAGGTGGCCCAGATCCCGATGACGCTGTCGTTGATGGCGTGCACGGTCACCTTCCCCGTGGTGGCGCGGGCGCTCGCGGACGGGGACACCGAGCGCGCCCGCGGCCGGGTGGAGCGGGACCTGGTGCTGGCCTCGTGCGTGGTGCTGCTGGGCATGTGCGTGGTGATCGCCTGTGCCCCGCAGATGATCGAGCTGCTCTTCCAGCGGGGTGCCTTCACCGCGGCGGACACCGTGGCGACGGCGGGCGTCATGCGCGTGTACGCCCTCGGGCTGCTGGGCCAGACCCTGGTGGGCGCCCTGGTCCGCTCGTACTTCTCGGCGGGCCGGCCCAGTTGGTATCCCGTCGGCATGATGGCCGCGGGCATCGCGGTGACCTCCTTGACCGGTGCCGCCACGGTGCGCACCTGGGGTGTGGCGGGGATCGCCGCCGCCAACGCCTTCGGCATCACCGTCACGGCCGCCCTGCTGCTCGCCGGCGTGCGAACGGCCCGGCGCGGCAGCCCCCGCGGTGTCTCGATCCGCGTCCGGCGGGTCCTGGCCGAGCTGGGCAGACCCCTGCTCGCGGCGGCAGCCGCCACCGTCACCGGGACGCTGGCCGCGAGCCAGGTCCCGTCCGCGGCGGGGGGCCTCGCGGCCGGCGCTCTGACCGCGACCGCCGTCTTCGTCCCGCTCACCTGGGCCTCCGGTGCCCGGGGTTTCCCGTCCGCAGTGCGTTCCGTACGCACCGTCACACGAAGGCTGACCCATGGCCGCTCCCATTGATTCCCTCAGGACCGCCGCACTCCCCGCCCCGCGCCCCGGCCCTCTGCCCTGGGTGGCGATGTACCACTCCGTGGGCGACTGCTCGGACGACCCGTACCGCATCACGGTCACGCCCGAACGGCTCGGCGAGCAGCTGGCCTGGCTGCGCCGCCGGGGGCTGCGGGGCGTGTCCGTGGCCGACCTGCTGGCCGCCCGCGCCCGGGGCGGGGGACGGGACCTGGTCGGGCTCACCTTCGACGACGGGTACGCCGACTTCGTCACCGCCGCCCTGCCGCTGCTGCGCCGGTGGAACCACGGCGCCACCCTCTTCGTGCTGCCAGGGCGGTTCGGCGGCGACAACGCCTGGGACCCGCTCGGCCCCCGCAAGCCGCTGCTGACCGCGGACGGCGTCCGCCAGGCGGCCGCCGAGGGCGTGGAGATCGGCTCGCACGGACTGACCCACGTCGACCTCACCCGGGTGGACGACCTCACCCTCAAGGCCGAGGTCGCCGAGAGCCGCGCGCGCCTGGCGGAGCTGACCGGCCTCCGGGCCGACGGCTTCTGCTACCCGTACGGCACGGTCGACGCTCGCGCGGTCGAGGCCGTACGGGAAGCGGGGTACGCCTACGCCTGCGCCATCGACCCCGGCCCGCTGACCGGTCCGCACGCCCTGCCCCGCGTCCACGTCGGCCAGAACGACGGGGCCTGGCGGCTGTACCTCAAGCACCGGCTGCACCGGCTGCGCCGTCGCCCCGTGGAAGGCCGGTGAGATGAGGGTCCTGCACATCATCACCGGCCTCGGCGTCGGCGGGGCCGAGCAGCAACTGCGCCTGCTGTTGCGCCATCTGCCCGTCGACTGCGAGGTCGTCACCCTCACCAACCCCGGCGCGGTCGCCGAGGGCCTCACCGCCGACGGTGTCCGCGTCGTGCATCTCGGCATGGCCGGCAACCGTGACCTGACCGCCCTGCCCCGCCTGGTCCGGCTGATCCGCGCCGGCGGGTACGACCTGGTGCACACGCACCTGTACCGGGCCTGCGTCTACGGCAGGCTGGCCGCGCGCGTCGCCGGGGTCCGCGCCGTCGTCGCCACCGAGCACTCCCTGGGCGACTCCCAGATGGAGGGCCGCGGGCTGACAGCGGGGGTACGCGCGCTGTACCTCGCCAGCGAGCGGCTCGGCTCGACGACGGTCGCCGTCTCCTCGGCGGTGGCCCGCCGCCTGATGCACTGGGGCGTGCCCGCGCCCCGCATCGAGGTCGTCCCCAACGGCATCGAGCTGGAACGCTTCCGCTTCGACCCCGAACGGCGGGCGCGCTGTCGACGACGTCTCGGCCTGCCGGAGGGGGCGTTCGTCATCGGCGGTGTCGGCCGGCTCGCCCGGGGGAAGCGGTTCGACGTCCTCATCCACGCGCTCACCCGGCTCCCGGAGAACCACTGGCTGCTGCTGGTGGGCGGCGGTCCCGAGGAACACGTCCTGCGCCGCACGGCCCACGAGGCCGGTGTGTCCGGCCGTGTCCTGTTCACCGGCGAACGCCCCTACGCCCCGGACGGCTCCCCGGGCCCCGACCTCCCCTCGCTCACCTCCGCGATGGACCTGTTCGCGTCCCCCTCCGCGGAGGAGTCCTTCGGCCTGGCGGCCGTCGAGGCGCTGGCGTCGGGGCTGCCCGTCCTGTACGCCTCCTGCCCCGCGATCGAGGACCTGCCGCCGCCGGCCACCGCCGGCGCCCGGCGGGTGCGTGGCGGCCCCGAGGCGTACGCCCGCTCGATCGCCGCGGTGCGCACGGGAGGCGCCCGGCGCAACCCGGTCCCCGAGGCCGCGCACCGCTACTGCATCACCCGCAGCACGGCCCGCCTCGTCGACGTGTACGCGGCGGCGGTCTCCCGTTCGTCATCGTCCTCCCCCCTCGGAGCGAACCCGTCATGACCCACACTCCGACCCGTCGGTTCCGGCTTTCCCCGGCTCAGGTCAGAAGGCCGCCGTCGTGGTCCGTGCTCGCGGCCGGCACCCTCGCCGGCGCCCTGTTCGGCGGCGCGTACGGCCTGTTCACTCCCGCTGACTACACGGCCACCAGCTATGTCGTCGCCGTACCCGTCGAGGGGTCCACCCCGGAGGCCGCCCGCGGTTTCGCGCAGGCGTACGGCCGCGTGGCCACACAGCTCGCGGTGCTCGGGGACGCGCAGGTGTGGGCGGGCGTGCCGGCGCGGACGCTGCGGGACAGGGTCCGCACGGCGACCTCGCCGGACGCGCCGATGGTCGCCGTCTCGGCCACCTCCTCGCGGCCCGGCCTCGCCGTCGACATGGCCAACGCGGTCTCCCGCGCGCTGACGCGCCACGCCGACCACGCCAGGGGCAGCACCCAGGTCCGGCTCGTGCAGTTCTCACGCGCGGTCGAGCCGAGCGAGCCGACGTCAGCGTCGTCGGTGGTGACCACGTCGGTGGGTGCGAGCGCGGGCGGGCTGCTGGGTGGCCTGGCCCTGCTGGTCCGACCGGGGCGGAGCGGCCGGGGCGAGGACTCCCCCGGCGCCCCCTCGGTGCCCGGTCCGGCGGTGTCCGCCGATGCGCACGGGCCGCGGTGAGGGCGGCGGGTCCGGCGGAACGCGGCGCCGGGGAGCGGGGCCTGGCCCACCCGCCGCCGGCCGGGAGGACGGGTGCGCTAGCCGGTGCGCGACCACCATCCGAAGCGCAGGCAGAGCCTCTCTCCGAGCCAGTACTCCACCCATTTGCCCAGGTCCAGCCGCGAGCACTGGTCCGGGGGCGGCGGCGTGCCGGGCTCCGTCGGTGTGGGCGTGGGGGTGGGTGTGGGCGTGGGGATGGGTGCGGGGGTCGCCTCGTCGGCGCGGCCGGAGAGGGCGGACCGGTAGACGCGGGACGAGTCCGGGTTGGACCGGCACTGCCACACGCCGTGCGGACAGTAGTCGGTCAGCGTGTTGTAGAGCGGCTTGTGCTCGTCGATCCACGCGAGCATGCGCCGCACGTAGGCGGAATTGTCGCCGTTGCGGAAGAGGCCCCACTCGGGATAGGAAATGGGTTTGCCGTGCGCCTTGGCGAAATCCACATGCGCCTGGAGCCCGTACGGCTCCTCCACCTGCTGATCGAACGACATGCCGGCCGGCTGGTCGTAGGAGTCCATACCGATGACGTCGACCGTGTCGTCCCCCGGGTAGCACTCGGTCCAGGGAACGGCGTCCCGGCCGCGGCTCGGCGTGAAGTCGAACCGGAACTCCTGGCCCGGCACCGAACGCATGACGGCGACGACCCTGTTCCAGTACTTCTTCCAGGACCCGGGGTCCGGCCCGCACCGGTGGGTGTACGTCGTGCCGTTCATCTCCCAGCCGAGCACCAGGATCGTGTCCGGCGCCTTCAGCCGGACCAACCGCTCGGCCAGGACCCGGAAGTGGTGGTCGAACTCCCCGGCCGCGCCCCGCCGCAGCAGCTGCCGGACCTCGCCGTCGGAGACGCCCTCCTCGTTGCGCTCCTGCAGGGGCACGTTCAGGACGAGCATCCGGTCGTCCTTCCCGTTGCGCCAGCGCGCCCACGGCGCGAGGAGGTGGACGTCCCCCTCGATGTCCCGCCACCGGTCGCCGGGCAGGTAGGTGTGACCGACACGGAGCTCGGCGCCGCCGAGCCAGTGGCTGAACTGCGCCATACGGGCCACACCGCGGGCATCGGAAGCGAGGAAGGCGCCGAAGGCCGGCGCCCGCGGACCCGGCACCGCGGTGGCCGCCGAGGGCGACGCCGACGGTACGGGGGCGGCCGGGGGCGAGCCGGCGGGCGCTGTCGCGGGCGGCGCCAAAGCCCGTGGATCCGCGGCTCGTACCGTCCCCGCCCCCACCGCGGGACCGGACGCCAGAGTGACCGACGCGGCGACCGCCACCACACCCGCGACCAGCCCGCGGATTCCGGTCCGCCTGAGTTGTGGAGCCATGCCCGCTCCTTCCCTTGACCCTCGTCCGACATTCCTGCCGCCATTTCACATATTGACGGACAGTCATATGAAGTCAGGCATGGAAAAGGGCATGACGCCACCGCCCGTAGGGCTTTCGAGTGCTGTGCTCACCCGTGCGAGTGAGCCGTTTCCCAAGAGAGAGAGAATTCGTGCCGCTGCTCGACACCCGCGTCCCCGCCGTACTGCTGCGGATCGACCGGAATCCTTTTCACCACGGAACGCTGGGCGCCGTGCGTTCGCTCGGCAGGGCGGGAGTGGAGGTGCATGTCGTCGCCGACTGCGCGGGAAGTCCCGTCGGCAGGTCGCGCTACGTACGTCGCCTGCATCCCGCACCCCCTCCGGGAGCCTCCGCGGACGACGTCCTCGCCGTGCTGCGCCGTGTGGCCGACGAGATCGCGTCTCCCGCCGTCCTCATCCCGCTGGACGACGCGAGCGCGATCGCCGTGGCGCGTGCGCGGGACGCGCTGGCCCCTTCCTACCTGCTGCCGGCCATGCCGGGCGCACTCGCCGAACGCGTCGCCGACAAGGCGGAACTGGCCACCGTGTGTGCCTCCGCGGACGTTCCGCACCCGGTGACGCTGGTCCCGGACAGCCCGGGGCGGGCCACCGACGCCGTGCGGCGGCTCGGAGTGCCCGTGGTGGCGAAGTGGAGCCGGCCCTGGCTGCTGCCGGCCGGCAGCGGGCTGCGCAGCACGCTGCTGGTGCGGTCCGCGCGGCAGGCCCGGGAGCTGTACCTGCGCACCGCGGAGGCGGGCAGCCCGCTGCTGCTGCAGGCGTACCTGGCGCCGGGGCCGGAGAGGGACTGGTTCTTCCACGGCTACGCCGACGGCTCGGGCACCGTGAGCGCGGGCGGAACGGGTCGCAAGGAACTGGCTTGGCCGCGCGGAGCGGGTCTGACGGCGGTGGGCCGCTGGGTACCCAACCCCCAGGTCCGGGCACTGGCCGAGCGGCTCACGGGCGAGCTGGGCTACCGGGGTGTCCTCGACCTCGACTTCCGCCGCTGCGGCAGCACGGGCCGTTACCACCTGCTCGACTTCAATCCGCGCCCCGGCGCCCAGTTCCGGCTCTTCGCGGACAGCGCGGGACTGGACGTCGTACGCGCTCTGCACCTGGACCTGACGGGCCGCCCGCTCTCCGGCGGAACCCCGTTGGCCGGACGGATGTTCGTGGTGGAGAACTACGCCCCGCTGGCCGCGCTGCGCCCGGCGCCGGGCGGCCGCGAACTGGCCTGGTACGCCCGGGACGACCGCGGTCCCGGACGGGCGGTGTGGTCCCTGTGGTGCCGTCACGTCTTTGGCCGGCTGCGGGAGCGGCTGAGCGGGAGGACGGCGGCACAGGCCCGCCCGGCGGCACCGCTGATCCCCAGGGCGTCTTCCCCCTCCCTGACCGACGACGAGAAAGCGAGCAAGTGATGATGTACGACCTTCTGGTGGTGGGCGCGGGCCCGTACGGCCTGTCGATCGCGTCCCACGCCGCGGCCGCCGGGCTGGACGTGCGCGTGCTCGGCCGGCCCATGGCTTCCTGGCGGGATCACATGCCCGGCGGCATGTTCCTGAAATCGGAGCCCTGGGCCTCCAACCTCTCCGACCCGCAGGGGCGCTGGCGCCTGGACGTCTACTGCGCGGAGCACGGACTGACGGCACGCCACGCGCAGCCGATCCCGGTCGAGGCGTTCGCGGCGTACGGCCTGTGGTTCGCGCGTCACGCCGTGCCGGCCGTGGACGAGCGCACGGTGACCCGGGTGGCGTCGGCCCCCGGGGGTTTCTCGGTGGCCACCGAGGACGGAGAGGTGCTGCACGCGCGTACGGTGGCGCTGGCGGTGGGGGTGATGCCGTTCATCGAGGTACCGCCCGCGTTGCGCGGGCTGCACCCCGCCCTGGTGACGCACAGCAGCCACCACAAGGACCTCACCCCCTTCCGCGGCAAGGACGTGACGGTGATCGGCGGTGGCCAGGCGGCCCTGGAGACCGCGGCGCTCCTCGCCGAGCAGGGCACGCGGGTGCGGGTGCTGGCGCGGGCGGAGCGGCTGCGGTGGAACGATGTGCCGCCGCCTCAGGAGCGCCCCTGGCCGCAGTCGGTCCGCTCCCCGCACAGCGGGCTCGGCCCCGGCTGGCGGAACTGGTTCTACTCCGAGCGCCCCGGCCTCTTCCGGTGCCTGCCGCGGTCGTCCCGGTCACGGATCACGGCCACGGCCCTGGGGCCCGCCGGCGCGTGGTGGGTGCGCGACCGGGTGGAGCGCGCGGTGGAGCTGCTGCCGGGCCACCAGGTCACCGCGGCCTGTGCGGTGCCGGGCGGTGTGCGGCTGGACATGGTGGACCGCGAGGACGTCGTGCGCACGCTGGAGACCGAGCACGTCATCGCCGCCACCGGGTTCCGCCCGCGCTGTGACCGGATGGGGATCCTCTCCGCCGAGCTGTGCGACACGCTGGCGGTCCTGCCCGACGGCTCCCCGGCGACCGGGCACGACTTCGAGTCCTCCCACCCCGGCCTGTTCCTCGCGGGCCTGGTGACGGCCTCCGGTTTCGGTCCGGCCATGCGTTTCGTGCACGGTGCGACGTTCACGGCGAGGACACTCGTCCGCGGGGTGCGCCGCCGGCTCAGGACGGCTCCGGCCCACGGAACGGTTCCGGTGCCGGGAGCGGGCAGCCGAAGCACGTCGCCGACGCCGGTGAGCCACTGACGGGTGGCACCGTCCGGCGCCGAGTGAGCCGGCGGCGGCCCCCGCCGCCGTCGGCACCGTCCGCCGCCGTCACCGCGGCACCGGCACAGCACTGCGCCCCCGGCCCGGCTCGGCCACCTGATGTGGTGGCTCGCGTCGGTCGGGGGCGCAGCGCCAGGAGGGGGCGGTGGGTGCCGGGCGGGTCGCGACCGGCACCCGGGGACGGCTACCGGCGGGCGGCGCGGCCGCGGCGGTACAGCACCGCCCCGCCCATGAGCAGTACGGCACCGGCGGCCGAGACCGCCAGCATGCCCTCACTGCCGGTCTCGGCCATGCGAGGCGCCTCACCGCCGGCCCGGGGCGGCGTGCCGCGGTCGGTCCGAGGAGGCGTCCCGCGGTCGGTGGAAGGCGGCGTCCCGCGGTCGGTCCCGGGCGGCGTCTTGGTGCCGCGCGCGGGAGGAGAGGCCGGCGGAGGCGTGTCGTCGGTGGTGCCGTAGCCCGGCTCGGGTGACCGGTCCACCGTGTCGGCACAGGAGTTGCCGTACCCGCGGCTGAACGCCGCGACCACACCCACGGTGTTGCCGCACACGTTCACCGGCACACCGACCGGCAGCTGCACGTTGTTCCCGGACAGCAGCCCGGAAGCGTCCTCGGTGCGCCCCACCGCGCGGGCCCCACCGGCGGAGTCACCGTACGAGGACCTGGACGACCGCTCACCGTACGAGGACTTGGACGACCGCTCACCGTACGAGACGTTGCCGCACGAGTTGCCGGACGCGGCAGTGAACGCCGCGACCACACCCACGGTGTTGCCGCACACGTTCACCGGCGCGTGGACCGGCACCTGCACGTTGTTCCCGGACAGCAGCCCGGAAGCGTCCTCGGTGCGCCCCACCGCGCGGGCCCCACCGGCGGAGTCACCGTACGAGGACCTGGACGACCGCTCACCGTACGAGGACTTGGACGACCGCTCGCCGTACGAGGACTTGGACGACCGCTCGCCGTGCGAGACGTTGCCGCACGAGTTGCCGGACGCGCCGCTGAACGCCGCGACCACACCCACGGTGTTGCCGCACACGTTCACCGGCACGTCGACCGGCACCTGCACGTTGTTCCCGGACAGCAGCCCGGAAGCGTCCTCGGTGTGTCCCACCGCGGTGGCGTCGGCGAGGACGGGGGTAGCGGACAGGGTCAGAATGCCCGTGGCGGCGGCCGCCGCGAACACTCCCCTGCTCAGGGTCTGTCGCAATGTGGTTGTCTTCCTGCTAGAAGGACTGGGAGAGCCGGCCTCGGCACGGACATCGACTTTCACGGTCGGCCCTGACACGGCCGGGAGACCGACGTGCCGGACGCCACGGAGCACCGCCCGTCGAGAAGAACACGTACGGATTCGACGGCCGCCGCTTCGGCGTCGGCGATGCCCCCTCGCTCCGGGCTCATGCCCTGCGGAACACCGCGGAACGTGAGTCGTCCGTCCGTTTCGCGTCACCGCGTGTCCGGCCTGGGTGCACAGGCGGCAATTCCCGCGGGAAGGGCCGGTACCGCGGACGGAGCAGGCGACAGTGCAAGCGCTGTGAAGGCGGCCGCCACCGGCACACCGCCGACAGGAGCTGCGGTCGCTTCGGCAGCCATTGCCGTCTGGAGCACTGCGCGTTCCCTTCTCGTGGCGTCGCATGCCCTACTGCCTCATCAACCCGACGGGACATGAATGGTTGCGGGCGTTCACCCGGTCGGCCCGCACGGCGTTCCCGGATTCCTTGGCGGACGGCGGGCGGGAGATGATCACATGAACCGCCGGATGTCGGCCGTAGGAGTGGACGTCCCACGGCGGCACGAGCCCGCGGGCGGCCGTCGCACAGGGCTCCTTCGGCCAGCCCGCACCGTCCGGACGGCCTCCCGGCCGGCGTCGTCGGCATGGACCCGGTCCGGGGCCCGGACGTCCCGGGCGACGACACCGGCCGGCGGCGCGGGAGTTCCACGCGGGCCGGGTGCGACGGCGTGCCGGCCCGCCGGCCGGCGGACGTGCCGGTCCCGCCGGCCGGCGAAGGGGGCCAGGAGCGCGCCCGGGAGGCGGGAGACGGCGTCCGCCCGGGTCCCGTCCCCTCGCGGGTCAGGGGCGAGGTGCGTACAGCGCCTCTATCTCGTGGGCGTACGCGGCCGTCGCCGCCTGCCGTCTCACCTTCAGCGACGGGGTGAGCAGCCCGTTCTCCTCGGTGAACCCGCCGTCGATCAGGCGCCAGGCGCGGATGGACTCGGCGCGGGAGACGGCCTGGTTGGCGTGGTCGACGGCGCGCTGGACGTCGGCGCGCAGCCGTTCGTCGCGCGCCAGCTCCGACAGCGGGGTGCCGGGGGGCAGCCCCCGGACCGACAGCCAGTGGGCGACGGCGTCCGGGTCCAGGGCGATCAGGGCGCCGACGTAGGGCCGGTTGTCGCCGACGACCAGGCACTGGCCGACCGGGGGACGGCTGCGCAGACGGTCCTCCAGGACGGCCGGGGAGACGTTCTTGCCGCCGGAGGTGACCAGCAGGTCCTTCTTGCGGCCGGTGATGGTGAGGTAGCCGTCGGCGTCCAGGGCGCCGAGGTCGCCGGTGGTGAACCAGCCGTCGGTGAGGGCCCGCGCGGTGGCCGCCGGGTCGCCGCGGTACCCGCCGAAGACGATGTCGCCCTTGACCTGCACCTCCCCGTCGTCGGCGACGCGGACGGCGGTGCCGGGGACCGGCCTGCCCACGGTGCCGGGGCGGGGCTCCAGGGGCGGGACGACGGTGGCGGCGGCGGTGGTCTCGGTCAGGCCGTAGCCCTCGTAGATCATGATGCCGGCGGCGTAGAAGAAGAGGTTGAGGTCGCGCTCCAGCGGGGAGCCGCCGCTGATGGCGTAGCGGGTGCGGCCGCCCAGTTCCTTGCGGACCCGGCGGTAGACCAGCAGGTCGTACAGGGCCCAGGCGGCCCACAGGCCGGGGCCGGGCCCCTTGCCCCGGCCGAGGAACCGGTCCAGGTGGGCCTCGCCGAAGCGGACGGCGACGCGGTGGGCGCGGTCGAAGGAGGCGCCGCGGCCGAGTTTCTCGGCGGTGGCGCGGCCGGTGTCGTGGATCTTCTCGAACAGGTACGGGACGCCGACCAGGAAGGTCGGGCGGAAGGACTTGAGGGCGGGGCGGAGTTCGGCCGGCTTGATGCTCGGGAAGTGGCCGATCTCGATGCGGGCCAGCAGGCAGGCGATCTGGATGGTGCGGCCCAGGATGTGGGCGAGGGGCAGGAAGAGGAGGGTGGAGGCCGCCTGGCCGGTGGCCGCCTTGAAGATCGGGTGGAGCAGTTCGACCGTGTTGGCGGCCTCGGCGTGCAGGTTGGCGTGGGTGAGGACGCAGCCCTTGGGGCGTCCGGTGGTGCCGGAGGTGTAGCAGAGGGTCGCCACCGCGTCCGGGGTCAGGGCGGTGCGGCGCTTGGTGACCTCCTCGTCGGGGACGGCGGCGCCGAGGGCGGTGAGGCCGGAAAGGGCGCCGGCGTCCAGTTCCCACACGCGCGGGGGTGCGGGGTGGTCCGCGGTGGCGGCGCGGACCGTGGCGGTGTGCTCGGCGGTCTCGGTGACCACGTGCCGGGCGCCGGAGTCGCGGACGATCCACTCGACCTGGCCGGCGGAGGAGGTGGGGTAGACGGGGACGGTCTGTCCGCCGGCCGCCCAGACCGCGAAGTCCAGCACCGTCCACTCGTAGCGGGTGCGCGCCATCACGGCGACCCGGCCGCCGGGTTCCAGGCCGCCCGCGATCAGGCCCTTGGCCACGGCGGTCACCTCACCGGCGAAGGCCGCCGCGGTCACCGGCCGCCACTCGCCGTCCACCTGGCGGCGCAGGACGACCGCGTCGGGCGCCTCGGCGGCGTTGGTGAACGGGATGTCGGCGGTGGAGCCGGTGACCGGGGGTGTCACCAGGGGCGCGGTGCGGACCTCGCGCACCGCGCCGGAGGCGTCCCTGACCAGCTCGGCCCGGGCGCGGGCGGTCAGGTCGGCGTGGCGTGCGGCCCGTTTCAGATCCTTGCGTACGCCCATGGCGGCTCCTGCTCGTGGCGGTCGCTTACTTACCGACGAGTCAACTTACTGGTGCGTAAGAAAGTCAAGAGGGCGGGCGGGTCCGGGCCGGGTCCGCTCGGGGCGGGCCGGCCGGGCCGTCGTCCCGGTCGCCTGGGCGGGTTCCCGTACGCCCCCGCCGCCGGCGCGGGTGCCGCCGCCCGCGCCTTGGTGAAGGCGCGGGCGGCCTGCTGCTGGACGGCCGACGGGCCCTCCCCGGCCACGCGGGCGCGGTCACCCGCTTCCCGGTGCGCCGGGGGCCGCGGGCGCTCGGGTCCCGGAAGTCCGGGCGCGGCGGCGCTCCGCGTCACCGGCGCGGGACGCGGTTTCGCCCCGGCATAGGAGCCGGGGCGAAACCGCGGGAACCAGGCGGCGGTGGCGCGGGGCGGGGCGGAGGGTTCGGCGCTTCCCCTGGGACACGACTAGGACACGACGTCCTTGCGGGCGAAGCCCCGGAAGGCCAGGGCGAACAGGACCAGCGCGCACGTCACCGACAGCGAGGCGCCCTGCGCCATGCGGGTGAGGTCCAGCTGCGGCTGGACGGCGTCCAGCCAGGCGTACTGCCAGTGCGCGGGCAGGAAGGAGCGCCAGTCGCCGAGGGCCGTCACCTCGTCCAGGACGTTGCCGATGATGGTCAGCCCCACCGCGCCGCCGACCGCGCCGAGCGGGGCGTCGGTCCTGGTGGAGAGCCAGAACGCCAGGGCGGCGGTGACCAGTTGGGAGACGAAGACGTACGCCACCGTCAGGGCGAGGCGGGCCGCGGCGGTGTCCGTGGGCAGGGCGGAGCCGGTGGGGAGCTGGAGCGGGCCCCAGCCGTAGGCGGCCGTGCCGACGGCGAGGGCGACCAGGGGCAGCAGCACGATCGCGGCGAGGGAGAGGGCCAGGCCCACGGTCAGCTTGGACAGCAGCAGCCGGGCGCGCGGGACGGGTGCCGCCAGCAGGTAGCGCAGGGAGGACCAACTCGCCTCCGAGGCGACCGTGTCGCCGCAGAACAGGGCGACGGGGACGACGAGGAGGAAGCCCGCGGACGCGAACAGGGTGACGGCGGCGAAGTTGGCGCCGGAGGCGGTGGCCGAGTCCATCAGGGAGACCTGGCCGGCCCGCCCTTCCGGTGCGCCGCCGACCGCGAAGGCGACCAGCAGCACGAAGGGCAGGGCGAACATGATGCCGCCCATCACCATCGTGCGGCGCCGCTTGAGCTGGCGGACCAGTTCGACCCGTACGGGCAGGGTGCGGCCCGGGCGGTAGCCCTCGGCGACCTCGGCCCGCTCCATCGGCGTGGGCATGCGTCAGTCTCCGATCAGGGTGAGGAAGGCGTCTTCGAGGCGGCGGTGCGGGCCGACCGACGCGACGGGGACGTCCAGGCGCACCAGGTCGGCGACGAGCCGGCGGGCGGTGGCGCCGGAGTCCAGGCGGACCAGCAGGCCGTCGTCGACGGGCACGGCGGAGGCCACGCCGGGCAGGGCGGCGACCTTCTCGACGGCCGGGGCGTCCAGCGGCTCCTCGGTGCCCACCAGCAGGGTGTCGCCGGAGCCGATGATCTCCCGGACCGGGCCGGCCTGGACGAGGCGGCCGTGGTCCATCACCACCAGGTGGGTGCAGGACTGCTCGACCTCGGCGAGGAGGTGGCTGGAGACGATGACCGTACGGCCGGCCGCCGCGTAGCGGATCATCACCTCGCGCATCTCGCGGATCTGCGGCGGGTCCAGGCCGTTGGTCGGCTCGTCCAGGATGAGCAGGTCCGGCAGGCCCAGCATGGCCTGGGCGATGGCCAGGCGCTGGCGCATGCCCTGGGAGTACGTGCGCACCGCGCGGGCGAGCGCCTCGCCGAGGCCGGCGATCTCCAGGGCCTCGTCCAGGTGGGCGTCCTCGGGCGGGCGGCCGGTGGCCTTCCAGTACAGCTCCAGGTTCTCCCGGCCGGTCAGGTGCGGCAGGAAGCCCGCGCCCTCGACGAACGCGCCGACCCGGGAGAGGACGGAGGCGCCGGGCGCGATGGCGTGCCCGAAGACCCGGATCTCGCCGCCGTCGGGGGTGATCAGGCCCATCAGCATGCGCAGGGTGGTGGTCTTGCCGGCGCCGTTGGGGCCGAGCAGGCCGAGGACCTGGCCCTTCTCCACGCGGAAGGAGAGGTCGCGGACCGCGTACCGGTCGCTGTTCCTGGCGTACTTCTTGGTCAGGTCCGTGATCTGGAGGGGGACCTCGGCGAGGGCGGGGTCGGGCGGCGGGGCGGTGGTGCGGCGGCGGGCGGTCAGCAGCAGTCCGGCGGCGACGGCCGCGCCGGCGAGCGGCGCCCACCAGACCCAGGCGGGCAGCCCGGCCGCCTGGCCGGTGGCGCCGAGGGGGGCCGGCACCTTCAGGGCGCTCTTGACGGAGACCGTGTACGTCGCGGGGGACGCCGGGGAGGCGTAGCCGAGGTCGGTGGAGGAGAGGACGAGGCGGAGGCGGTGGCCGTCCTGAAGGTCGTGGTCGATGGCCGGGAGGGTGACCGTGACGTCCTCGCCGTCCTCGGCCTTCAGCGGTGTGACCAGTTGGGAGGGGAGGACCTGTGAGCCGCCGCCGGGGGCGACGTCGTACAGCTTGGCGAAGAGGACGGCCTCGTCGGAGGTGGACTCCACGTGGACCGTGACGGTGGGCGAGCCGGTGATCTGGAGGCCGCCGCGCACCGGCCGCGACTCGAACGCCGCGTACTGGCCGGGGAAGTCCAGGGAGACGCCGATGCCGAGGGAGGAGAGCTGGGAGAGGCCGCCAAAGGCGCCGAGGCCGGGCAGGGCGGAGACGGAGGACGGGCTGGCGCCGGCCGGGTTCTCGAAGGACTGCTCGCGGCCGGAGAGTTCGATGGCGCGCTGGTCGGCGGTCAGGCCGGGGTAGCTGTCGGAGCCGGCGCCGCTGAGGCGGGGTTCGCCGTCGCCGCTGCCGGTGCCGAGGGTGCGGGTGACCCGGAAGGCGGGGCCGGTGGCGGCGCTCCCGTCGTCCTTCAGGTAGCGGTCGAACCACGCCTTCGTACGGGTCTGGAGGCGGTCGCCCTCCAGGTCGCCGCCGTCGTGTCCGCCGGAGATCCAGTCGACGTCGACGGGGGCGCCGTTCGCCTTGATCGCCTTGGCGGCGGCGTCGGCCTGGCCGAGCGGGAAGAGCGAGTCGGTCTGGCCCTGCATCAACAGGGTCGGCACGTCGATGCGGTCGCCGACCGCCTGCGGGCTGCGCTCTTCGAGGAGCTTCTGGGCGGCGGCGTCGGGCTGTCCGGACTCGGCGACGCGCTCGTACATCGCGCAGAGGGTGTCCTCGAAACGGGCGCAGCCACCGCCGGTGTTGACGAAGACGCCGGCCCACAGCTTCTTGAAGACGCCGTCCGGGAAGAGGGCGTCGGCGAGGTTCCAGTAGGTGATGGAGGGCGCGATGGCGTCGACGCGGTCGTCGTGCCCGGCGGTCAGCAGGGCGATCGCGCCGCCGTAGGAGGCGCCGGCCATGCCGACGCGGGGGTCGCCCGCCTCGTCCAGCTGGACCTGGGGCTGCTTCGCCAGCCAGTCGATGAGCCGGGAGACGTCGGCGACCTCGGCGTCGGGGGCGTTCAGGGCGATCTTCCCGGTGGACTCGCCGAAGCCGCGGGCGGACCAGGTGAGGACCGCGTAGCCGTCGGCGGCCAGCTCCTCGGCCTGGGCGCGTACGTCGTCCTTGGAACCGCCGAAGCCGTGGCCGAGGAGGACGGCGGGGCGGTCGCCGTCGCCGGCGGTGGTGAAGTACGAGGTGTCGATGCGGACGCCGGGGGCGGTGGTGAGGGTTCTGTCGGCGCGGGTCACCCGCGGGGGGTCGTCGTCGGCCGCGGCGGCCCAGGTGCCGACGCCCGCGGCGGCCAGCACGGTGACGGCTGTGACGGCCAGCCATCGGCGGGGTCCGTGCAGTCGAAGATCCATGCGGTAACCGTACGGGGTCCACCTGTCGGAATGTTATCGACCGGGGGGTGAGAAAAGCCCCCTCCGCTGGAGGTACGCGCAGGGGGTGGGTACCGCGGGTGGGGTACCGCGGGTGGGGCAGGCGGGTGCGGGGCGCGTCGCGTCGTGGCTAGTCGCGCGGTTCCCCGCTCCCCTGGACGCCCGTCTCCGCGTCCTCGGGGATGGAAACCAGCCAGCGGGTCTCGCGTCGCGGGCGCAGGTAGCAGGCCCAGTAGAGGGTTGCCGCCGCCGCGGTGCCGCCCGTCCACAGGAGGTACTCCGTCTCCTGCTGGGTCAGGATGTACGCCAGGACGACGATCAGCAGGACCGGGACCGCCGGCCACAGGGGCATGCGCCAGGCGGCGGTGTGGCGGTGGTCGCCGCGGCGGGACAGCAGGGCGGCGATCGCGACCAGCAGGTACATGCCGGTGACGGACACGCCGGTGACGCCGTACAGGGTGTCCAGGTCGACGAAGCACAGGGCCGCGCCGGGGATGCCGACGGCGAGGGTGGCGACCCAGGGGGAGCCGAAGCGGCCGAGCTTGGTGAAGACGGCGTTGACCGGGCCGGGCCACGCCTTGTCGCGGGCGGAGGCGAACAGGACGCGGGAGTTCTGGATGACCATCACGATGCCGGCGTTGATGATCGCGAGGGCGACGCAGAGGCTGACGAAGGTGCCGGTGGCGGAGTTGGACCAGGCGGTGACCATGGCGCCGAGGTCGCCGCCGGTCAGCTCGGCCAGGTCGGCGGCGCCCAGGGTGACGGCGACGACCGGGACCAGGATGATCGCGGTGGAGATGGCGAGGGTGGCCAGGACCGTACGGGCGACGTTGCGGCGCGGGTCCTCCAGTTCCTCGGAGAGGTAGACGGCCGTGGAGAAGCCCTGGGTGATGAAGAGGGCGATGGCCAGCCCCGAGACGACCAGCATGGCGGTGACGGGGCCGGCGTGGCCGTCCGCGCCGGCCACCTCCATCGAGGCGAGGCTGCCGGGGCCGCGCTCGGCGTGGGCGAAGCCCAGCACCGCGACCAGGGCCGCCGCGATGACCTCCAGGACCAGGAAGACGCCGGTGATCCAGGCGTTGGCGCGCAGGTCGAGCAGGCCGGCCAGGGTGGCGAGCAGCATGACGCCGGCGCCCGCGGCCGACGGGTCGAGGTCGACGAGCGGGGCGAGGTAGTCGGCGGTGCCCATCGCGATGACCGGCGGCACGATCATGACGACCAGCAGGGAGAGGACGAACACCAGCCAGCCGGCCAGCCGGCCGGCCATCGTCGAGACCATGGCGTACTCGCCGCCCGCGCTGGGGACGAGGGTGCCCAGCTCCGAGTAGCAGAACGCCACGGCGACACAGAGCAGCGAGCCGACGGCGATGGTGAGGGCGGTGGCGGTGCCCAGGGAGCCGAACAGGTCGGGGACGACGACGAAGAGGGTGGAGGCGGGGGTCACGCAGGAGAGCGTCAGCAGGGTGCCGCCGACGACGCCTATGGAACGCTTCAGGGTCCGGGGGCCGCCGGTGCCGGCGTCCGGCGCCGGGGGGACGAGGGGTTCGGCAGGGCGGAGCGTGTCGGTCATGCGGCGGTCCGATCGACTCGTGCGGCAGAGGGTGACGGACGGGAGCGCTATCGCCTCCGGCGGCTCAGGCGGTACTGGTACTCCTCGTGGTCCGCTCCCGGTTGCGCAGCATTAACCCCGACGAAAAGCGTGCCGTCAATGGGTGATCACCTACGGAATCCGCAGCTCATGGGGGCACAGGATGGCCATCAGGACACAACAGGGCCGTGGGGAGCGCGCATTGCCGTACTGCGGGAACCGCAGCGGCCGGGCGTAAAAAAACGGGCCCGTCCGCGGTGCGGACGGACCCCGGGGCGCGCTGTCAGTGGTGGCGCGGGAAGCCCAGGTCGACGCCGGAGGGGGCCTCGGAGGGGTCCGGCCAGCGGGTGGTGACGACCTTGCCGCGGGTGTAGAAGTGGGTGCCGTCGTTGCCGTAGACGTGGTGGTCGCCGAAGAGGGAGTCCTTCCAGCCGCCGAAGGAGTGGTAACCGACGGGGACCGGGATCGGCACGTTGACGCCGACCATGCCGGCCTCCACCTCCAGCTGGAAGCGGCGGGCGGCGCCGCCGTCCCGGGTGAAGATCGCGCTGCCGTTGCCGAACGGGGAGGCGTTGATGAGGGCGAGGCCCTCCTCGTACGTCTCGGCGCGCAGGACGCACAGCACCGGGCCGAAGATCTCGTCCCGGTACGCCTTCGCCGAGGTGGGCACCTTGTCGAGCAGGGAGATGCCGATCCAGTGGCCGTCCTCGTGGCCGTCGACGGTGAAGCCGGTGCCGTCGAGGACGACCTCGCAGCCCTCGGCCGCCGCGCCCGCCACGTAGGAGGCGACCTTGTCGCGGTGGGCCCTGGTGATGAGCGGGCCCATCTCGCTGGCCGGGTCGTCGCCGGGGCCGATCTCGATCTTCTCGGCGCGTTCGCGGATCTTGTCGACGAGTACGTCGCCGGCGGCGCCGACGGCGACGACCGCGGAGACGGCCATGCAACGCTCGCCGGCGGAGCCGTAGGCGGCGCTCACCGCCGCGTCGGCCGCCGCGTCCAGGTCGGCGTCGGGCAGCACGAGCATGTGGTTCTTGGCGCCGCCGAGCGCCTGCACGCGCTTGCCGTGGGCGGAGGCGGTGGCGTGGACGTGGCGGGCGATGGGCGTCGAGCCGACGAACGACACCGCCTTGACGTCGGGGTGCTCCAGCAGCCGGTCGACGGCCGTGCGGTCGCCGTGGACGACGTTGAGGACGCCGTCGGGCAGGCCGGCCTCGGTGAGCAGCTCGGCGAGCCTGAGCGAGGCCGAGGGGTCCTTCTCGCTCGGCTTGAGCACGAAGGTGTTGCCGCAGGCGATGGCGAGGGGGAACATCCACATCGGCACCATCGCCGGGAAGTTGAACGGCGTGATGCCCGCGACCACGCCCAGCGGCTGCCGGATGGCGGCCACGTCGACGCGGGTGGCGACCTGGGTGGACAGCTCGCCCTTCAGCTGCACGGTGATGCCGCAGGCCAGGTCGACGACCTCCAGGCCGCGGGCGACCTCGCCGAGGGCGTCGGAGCGCACCTTGCCGTGCTCGGCGGTGATCAGCTCGGCCAGTTCGTCGCGGTGGGCGTCCAGCAGGGCGCGGAAGCGGAAGAGGATCTCCGTGCGCCGGGCGAGCGAGGACTGTCCCCAGGTCGCGTACGCCTCCCGGGCGGCGGCGACGGCGGCGTCCACCTCCTCGGCCGAGGCGAAGGCGACGTGGGCGGTGACCGCGCCGGTGGCCGGGTTCGTCACCGGTCCAAACCTGCCGGAGGTGCCTTCGACGGTCCTGCCGCCGATCCAGTGGTTGACGATGTCCGTCATGGCAGTGAACTCCTTCGCGGACCAGGGGCCGGGGTCAGGGGGTCGGTACGGAGGACATCCCATCAGGCGGGGACCCGGCGCCGGGCCCGACACAGTGTCTGCGGTTGCGGACCTGGCGTAGACAGGTGCGGGGGTGCCGCCGCGCCGGGGGCGCTCCCGGGCCGGCGCGGCCCGGTCACCGCACGGCCCCCGCCGCGAGCGCCGCCGCCACCTCGTCGGCGGTCGGCATGGCGGAGGAGCACTCCAGGCGGGAGGCGACGAGGGCGCCGGCGGCGTTGGCGTACCGCATGGTCCGCTCCAGCTCCCAGCCGGCCAGCAGACCGTGGCAGAGGGAGCCGCCGAAGGCGTCGCCCGCGCCGAGGCCGTTGAGGACGTCGACCGGCAGCGGCGGGACCCGGACGGCGGCGCCCCGGTCGTCGACGGCGAGGACGCCCTCGGGGCCCTGTTTGACGACCGCGAGCCGCACGCCCGCGTCGAGGAGGACGCGGGCGGCGGCGCGCGGTTCGCGCAGGCCGGTGGCGACCTCCACCTCGTCGAGGTTGCCGACGGCGACGGTGGTGTGCCGCAGGGCCTCCCGGTAGAAGGGGCGGGCCGCGTCCGGCGCGTCCCAGAACATGGGGCGCCAGTCCAGGTCGAAGACGGTCGTGCCGGTCCCGGCGCGGTGCGCGAGGGCGGCGAGGGTCGCCGTGCGGCTGGGCTCCGCGCACAGGCCGGTGCCGGTGACCCAGAGGATCCGGGCGGCGCGCACGGCGTCCAGGTCGAGGCCGTCGGCGTCCAGCTCCAGGTCGGGGGCCTTGGGCTGCCGGTAGAAGTAGAGCGGGAAGTGGTCCGGCGGGAAGACCTCGCAGAAGGTGACGGGGGTGGGCAGTCCGGGCACCGGGGTGACCCAGCGGTCGTCGACGCCGAAGTCGCGCAGGGCCTGGTGGAGGTAGGCGCCGAAGGGGTCGTCGCCGGTGCGGGTGATCACCGCCGTACGGCGGCCGAGGCGGGCGGCGGCGACCGCCACGTTGGCGGCCGAGCCGCCGAGGAACTTCCCGAAGGACGTGACCCGCGCCAGCGGGACGCCCGTCTGCAACGGGTAGAGGTCGACCCCGATCCGTCCCATGGTGATCACGTCGTACGCCATACGCGGCCCCTCGGTGTCGGTCGGTCCCGGCCCTGCCGTACCCGAACCCTTCCCTCGGTGTCAACGCGCCACGCCCGCCGTACGGCGCACCGCCGTGCGGCACTTCTGTCACGAACGCCCCGGCCGTGTCACGGCTGTCGCGGGTCCGCCGGTCCTCCGTCACAGCCGCGCACGGTCCCCGTCCGCCGGTCACGCGGAGTCGTTGACCGGTCACAGCTCCCGACGATCGCCAGCGCGGCGCCCGGTTCCCCGACGGCCGTTCCCGGCCGCCCCGTGGCGCGCGCGGGGAGGCGCGACACATGACCGACCGAACCCTCTGGTCCTACAAGGACATCGCGGCCCACATCCGGGTGCAGCCGGACACCGTGCGGTCGTACCGCAAGCACGGCCTGCTGCCCCCGCCCGACCACGTCGAGGACGGCAAGCCCTACTGGTACGCCGACACGGTGCGCGCGTGGGTGGCGTCCCGGCCGGGCAGAGGGGGACGCCGCAAGCACTGACCCCGGACGGCCGGCTCCCGGTACCCCACACCCGTACCCCCTAGGGGTATGCTGGAGAGTGAGTGATCCCACCACGGGTCACGGGTACCCCACCCACACACCCCGACGAGGAGTAGACATGACCGCCCCTACCGGCACCTCGGATTCCGTCACCACCGTCTACAAGGTGAGCGGGATGAGCTGCGGACACTGCGAGGGCGCCGTCGCCGGCGAGATCGGCGGGATCCCCGGTGTCCGTTCCGTGAAGGCCGTCGCCTCCACCGGCGAGGTCACCGTCACCTCAAAGACGCCGCTGGACGAGGAGGCGGTGCGCGCCGCCGTGGACGAGGCGGGCTTCGAGCTGGCCGGCCGCGCCTGAGCGGCCCGGCCCGCCCCTCGCCCGCACGCCGCCCGCACGCGCGCCGCCGCGCGCTCGCGCACTGGACAACCCCACCCCCTCGCGGCCGGGCCGCGTCGCGTGCGCCCGGTCGGCCGTCTGGAGCCGGAGCATGACCACCACCGCCCGCACCCCGTCCGCGCCGCCCCCGTCCGCGCCGCCCCCGTCCGCGCCGTCCCCGGTGGACGACGCGGACGGCCGCTCGCGGACCGAACTGCGCATCGGGGGCATGACCTGTGCCTCCTGCGCGGCCCGCGTCGAGAAGAAGCTCAACCGCATGGACGGCGTCACCGCCACGGTGAACTACGCGACCGGCAAGGCCCTGGTCTCCCACCCGCCGGGCACGCGGATCGCCGACCTGGTCGCCACCGTGGAGCGCACCGGGTACACGGCGGAGGAACCGCCCCCGCCCGCACCCGAGCCCGAGCCCGCCGCCGGCACGGCGGCCCGGCCGGCCGAGCACGACCCGGAGCTGTCGGAGCTGGGCCGCCGGCTGGCCGTCTCCGCGCTGCTCGCCCTGCCCGTCGTGCTGCTGGCCATGATCCCGGCCGCGCAGTTCGACAACTGGCAGTGGCTCTCGCTCACCCTGGCCGCGCCCGTCGTCGTCTGGGGCGGCCTCCCCTTCCACCGCGCCACCTGGACCAACCTGCGCCACGGCGCCGCCACCATGGACACCCTGGTGACGCTCGGCACCCTCGCGGCGTTCGGCTGGTCGCTGTGGGCGCTGTTCCTCGGTGACGCCGGCATGCCGGGCATGCGCCACCCCTTCGAGCTGACCGTCTCCCCCGCCGACGGCTCCTCGGCGATCTACCTGGAGGTGGCCGCCGGCGTCACCGCCTTCCTCCTGCTCGGCCGCTACCTGGAGGCCCGCTCCAAGCGGCGCGCGGGCGCCGCGCTGAAGGCCCTGATGGAGCTGGGCGCCAAGGACGTGACCGTGCTGCGCGACGGCCGCGAGGTGCGCGTCCCGGCGGACCGGCTGGCGGTCGGCGACCTGTTCGTCGTACGCCCCGGCGAGAAGATCGCCACCGACGGCACGGTCGTCGAGGGCACCTCGGCGGTGGACGCCTCACTGCTGACCGGCGAGTCCCTGCCGGTGGACGTCGCGCCCGGGGACACCGTCACCGGCGCCACGGTCAACGCCGGCGGCCGGCTGGTGGTGGAGGCCACCCGGATCGGCGCCGGCACCCGGCTCGCCCGCATGGCCCGCATGGTGGAGGACGCCCAGAACGGCAAGGCCCGCGTCCAGCGCCTCGCCGACCGCGTCTCCGGGATATTCGTCCCGGTGGTGCTGCTGATCGCGGCGGGCACCTTCGGGGTCTGGCTGGGCACCACCGGCGACACGGTGGCCGCGTTCACCGCGGCCGTCGCGGTCCTGATCATCGCCTGCCCCTGCGCGCTGGGCCTGGCCACCCCCACCGCCCTCCTGGTCGGCACCGGGCGCGGCGCCCAGCTCGGCATCCTCATCAAGGGCCCCGAGGTCCTGGAGTCCACCCGTCGCGTCGACACCGTCGTCCTCGACAAGACCGGCACCGTCACCACCGGCCGCATGACCCTGCACACGGTGTACGCCGCCCGGGGCACCGACGAGCGCGAGCTGCTGCGCCTGGCCGGTGCCGTCGAGCACGCCTCGGAGCACCCCGTCGGCCGGGCCGTCGCCGCCGGCGCCGAAGAGCGCGTCGGCGCGCTCCCCCCGGTCGAGGAGTTCGCGAACGTGCCCGGACGGGGCGTGCGCGGGCGCGTGGAGGGCCGCGAGGTCTCCGTGGGGCGCCTCTTCGAGCGGGTCCCGGAGGAGATCGCGGAAGCCGCCGGGGCGGCCGAGCGGGCCGGACGTACGGCCGTCCTGGTCGGCTGGGACGGCACGGCGCGCGGGATGGTCGCCGTGGCCGACGCGGTGAAGGACACCAGCGCCGAAGCGGTGGCCCGGCTGCGCGCGCTCGGTCTGCGCCCCGTCCTGCTCACCGGCGACAACCGTGCCGTCGCCGAGTCCGTCGCCCGCGAGGTCGGCATCGACGAGGTGATCGCCGAGGTGCTGCCCGAGGACAAGGTCGCCGTCGTCGAACGCCTCCGTGCCGAGGGCCGTACGGTCGCCATGGTCGGCGACGGGGTCAACGACGCCGCCGCGCTCGCCACCGCCGACCTCGGCCTGGCGATGGGGACCGGCACCGACGCCGCCATCGAGGCGAGCGACCTGACCCTGGTCCGGGGTGACCTGCGGGTCGCCGCCGACGCCATCCGGCTCTCCCGCCGCACCCTCGCGACGATCAAGGGAAACCTCGTGTGGGCCTTCGGCTACAACGTCGCCGCCCTCCCCCTGGCCGCCGCCGGACTGCTCAACCCGATGATCGCGGGGGCGGCGATGGCCTTCTCCTCCGTCTTCGTCGTCACCAACAGCCTCCGGCTGCGCACATTTCACTGAGGTCTCGAACCACCGGTACCCCTGGAGTCCGGCACCCGTCTCCCATAAGCTCTTCACAAGGCTCGCGCATCTTCCTTACGCTGGGGTCTCGTTCGGCATACCGGTCTCCCGTCCATCTGACGGACATGGGTGGGAGACGCAGCTCACAGTGGCCCGAACGTAACCAACGGAGGGGTTCGAAGGTCTAAGTTGACAATGTCAGGGAGCGTCTTGGGGGGCGCGAACTGGCGTCCGGGGATGTCTTGGGGGACTTTCCCGGATGGGGGCACCTCCCGGCTCGAACGCAGTTGAGAGCCGGGGGAGCGTTGCCGGGGCAGTACGTACACCGGGAAGCTTTGAGCGGCCCTCCCGAGGTGCGCTGTCCCGGCAGACCGCAGCAGTACGGAGATGGCACAGCAGTACAGCGATTCAGGCGCTGTTCTCTCAGACGCCCGGCCGGATCCCGTGGGGGGAATCCGCACCGGGACATGGGAAGGCGCCCTGGTCGCCGGCCCGTGGGGGGACCGGCGCCAGGGCGCCTTCCGCTTGTCCGGGAACGCCGCCGGGCGCGTCCGCGAGCGGACGTGAACACCACCGGGCGCACCCGCAAACGAAACGAAGGAGTCCCGCACCGCCGCGAGGCGGTACGGGACCCTGGACGGTTCCCCGGGGCTCAGCGCTCCTCGACGGGGACGAAGTCGCGCTCGACCACGCCGGTGTAGATCTGGCGCGGGCGGCCGATGCGGGAACCCGGTTCCTTGATCATCTCGTGCCACTGGGCGATCCAGCCCGGCAGCCGGCCCAGGGCGAACAGGACCGTGAACATCTCGGTCGGGAAGCCCATGGCCCGGTAGATCAGACCGGTGTAGAAGTCGACGTTCGGGTAGAGGCTGCGCGAGACGAAGTAGTCGTCGGAGAGCGCGTGCTCCTCCAGCTTCAGGGCGATGTCCAGCAGCTCGTCGGACTTGCCGAGGGCGGAGAGGACGTCGTGCGCGGCGGCCTTGATGATCTTGGCGCGCGGGTCGAAGTTCTTGTAGACCCGGTGGCCGAAGCCCATCAGGCGGACGCCGTCCTCCTTGTTCTTCACCTTGCGGATGAAGGAGTCGACGTCGCCGCCGGCGTCGCGGATGCCTTCCAGCATCTCCAGCACCGACTGGTTGGCACCGCCGTGCAGCGGGCCCCACAGCGCGTTGATGCCGGCCGAGATCGACGCGAACATGTTGGCCTGGGACGAACCCACCAGGCGGACCGTGGAGGTCGAACAGTTCTGCTCGTGGTCCGCGTGCAGGATCAGCAGCTTGTCCAGGGCCGCGACGACCGTCGGGTCGAGGTCGTACTCCTGAGCCGGCACCGAGAACGTCATGCGCAGGAAGTTCTCGACGTAGCCGAGGTCGTTGCGCGGGTAGACGAAGGGGTGGCCGACCGACTTCTTGTACGCGTACGCCGCGATCGTCGGGAGCTTGGCGAGCAGGCGGATCGTGGAGAGGTTGCGCTGCTGCTCGTCGAACGGGTTGTGGCTGTCCTGGTAGAACGTGGACAGCGCCGAGACCACCGACGACAGCATGGCCATCGGGTGGGCGTCGCGCGGGAAGCCCTTGTAGAAGTTCTTGACGTCCTCGTGCAGCAGGGTGTGCTGCGTGATCTCGTTCTGGAACGCCGTGAGCTGGTCGACCGTCGGCAGCTCGCCGTTGATCAGCAGGTAGGCGACCTCCAGGAAGGTGGAGCGCTCGGCCAGCTGCTCGATCGGGTAACCGCGGTAGCGGAGGATGCCGGCTTCGCCGTCCAGATAGGTGATGGCGGATTTGTAGGCGGCGGTGTTGCCGTAACCGCTGTCCAGCGTGACCAGACCGGTCTGGGCGCGGAGCTTCCCGATGTCGAAGCCCTTGTCGCCGACGGTGCTGTCGATCACCGGGTAGGTGTACTCGCCGTCGCCGTACCGCAGTACTACAGAGTTGTCGCTCACGTCTTCCCTCACCGACGTAGTGCCTCATCTTCGAGGTGCCCTGACTGTCTCTACCATCCCCCACTTGGCTCAGGAGAGTGCACTCGGGGTCGACCATCGGGCCTATCGGCGGCACTGAGTGCCGCCAACTTGCTCATACTGCCCCCTGCGCCCCCCTTCGGGAAGTGGTCTGTGACCTTCGCGACTCATTTGATCGATCATTTGTTACGCGGTGGGGGTCCCGAGCCGGAAATCCAGCGCCGTGCAGCGCCGTCCGGCGGAGACCGTGCGGACCGCCTGCCCGATGGCCTTGCGCGAACCGACGAGGACGACCAGCTTCTTCGCCCGGGTGACCGCCGTATACAGCAGGTTGCGCTGGAGCATCATCCAGGCCCCCGTGGTCACCGGGATCACCACCGCCGGGTACTCGCTGCCCTGCGAGCGGTGGATGGTCACCGCGTAGGCGTGCGCCAGCTCGTCCAGTTCGTCGAAGTCGTACGGGACCTCCTCGTCCTCGTCGGTCAGCACGGTCAGCCGCTGTTCCACCGGGTCGAGGGAGGTGACGACGCCCACCGTGCCGTTGAAGACGCCGTTCTCCCCTTTCTCGTAGTTGTTCCTGATCTGTGTGACCTTGTCGCCGACTCTGAAAACACGTCCGCCGAACCGCTTCTCGGGGAGGTCGGGGCGGCCCGGGGTGACGGCCTGCTGGAGGAGCCCGTTGAGCGTGCCCGCGCCGGCCGGTCCCCGGTGCATCGGCGCCAGTACCTGCACGTCCCGGCGCGGGTCGAGCCCGAACCTGGCCGGGATGCGCCGGGCCGCCACGTCGACGGTGAGCCGGCCCGCCTCCTCGGTGTCGTCCTCGACGAAGAGGAAGAAGTCCTTCATGCCGTCGGTGACCGGGTGCTGACCGGAGTTGATCCGGTGCGCGTTGGTCACCACGCCCGACTGCTGGGCCTGGCGGAAGACGCGGGTGAGGCGGACGGCGGGGACGGGGCCGCCGTCGGCGAGGAGGTCGCGCAGGACCTCGCCGGCGCCGACGGACGGCAACTGGTCCACGTCCCCGACGAACAGCAGATGCGCTCCCGGCGGAACGGCCTTCACCAGCTTGTTGGCGAGCAGCAGGTCCAGCATCGACGCCTCGTCGACCACCACCAGGTCGGCGTCGAGCGGCCGGTCCCGGTCGTAGGCGGCGTCGCCGCCCGGCTTCAGCTCCAGCAGCCGGTGGACGGTGGACGCCTCGGCACCGGTCAGCTCCGCCAGCCGCTTGGCGGCCCGCCCGGTGGGCGCGGCGAGCACGACCTTGGCCTTCTTCGCGCGGGCCAGCTCCACCACCGAGCGGACCGTGAACGACTTGCCGCAGCCCGGCCCGCCGGTGAGCACGGCGACCTTCTCGGTGAGCGCCAGCTTCACGGCGGCCTCCTGCTCGGGCGCCAGATCCGTGCCCGTGCGCCCCTTCAGCCACCCGAGCGCCTTGTCCCACCGGACGTCCTGGAAGCCCGGCATCCGGTCCTCCTCGGCCCGCAGCAGCCGCCGCAGCTGCCCCGCCAGCGACAGCTCGGCCCGGTGGAAGGGCACCAGGTACACGGCGGTGACGGGCTCCCCGCCCTCCGGGCCGGGCACCTTCTCCCGTACGACGCCGGGGTCCGCGCCCTCCTCCTCCGGCTCGGCGGCCAGTTCGCCGAGGCACTCGATGACGAGCCCGGTGTCGACCTGGAGCAGTTTGACCGCGTCGGCGATCAGCCGCTCCTCGGGAAGGTAGCAGTGCCCCTGGTCGGTGGCCTGGCTCAGCGCGTACTGGAGCCCGGCCTTCACCCGGTCCGGGCTGTCGTGCGGGATGCCGACGGACCGGGCGATCTTGTCGGCGGTGAGGAACCCGATGCCCCAGACGTCGGCGGCGAGCCGGTAGGGCTGGTTCTTCACGACGGAGATCGAGGCGTCGCCGTACTTCTTGTAGATCCGCACGGCGATGGAGGTGGACACCTCCACCGTCTGGAGGAAGAGCATGACCTCCTTGATCGCCTTCTGCTCCTCCCAGGCGTCGGCGATCTTCTTGGTGCGTTTGGGCCCCAGGCCCGGGACCTCGATCAGCCGCTTGGGCTCCTCCTCGATGACGGTGAGCGTGTCGAGGCCGAAGTGCTGGGTGATGCGGTCGGCGAAGACCGGCCCGATGCCCTTGACCAGACCGGAACCGAGGTAGCGGCGGATGCCCTGGACGGTGGCGGGCAGGACGGTGGTGTAGTTCTCGACGTGGAACTGCTTGCCGTACTGGGGATGCGACCCCCAGCGGCCCTCCATCCGCAGCGACTCCCCCACCTGCGCGCCGAGCAGCGCGCCGACCACCGTGAGCAGGTCGCCGGCGCCCCTGCCGGTGTCGACGCGGGCGACCGTGTAGCCGTTCTCCTCGTTGGCGTACGTGATGCGCTCCAGGACGCCTTCGAGCACGGCGAGCCGCCGTTCGCCGGGGGCCGCCGCGGACTGGTCGTTCATGGTTCGACGGTACCGGGGGGCTGTGACAGCGGACGGTCCGGCAGGGAGTCGCTCAGTAGTCCTGACGCATGGACTACGCCGAGATGCGCGCCATCGCTGCGGATCTCGGGTCCTACGCCGAGCAGCTCGAAGGAGCTTGGAGCGTTGAGATCGGGCCGTCCGGTCCGATACTGGCCATGATGTGTCCCTCGAAGCGGCACAAGGGCACGATCCGACGCATCCGCAATCAGCTCAACACGCAGCTTCCTGCCACCCGCCCGGGCCACGTCTGCGAGAACGGCCCCGAGATCGAGCACCCGGCGATCGGCCGCATGCGCCGGCCCGGCGCCGTGGTCATCCCGAGACCGCCCTGGACGAGGAGGGGCTCGCCGTCGACGCTGCGCAGGTGCTGGCCGTCATCGAGATCGTCTCTCCGTCCGACCCGAGCAACGACTACGACGCGAAGCTGGCCGACTGTCCGGCCATGGGCATCCCGCTCCACCTGATCGTCGACCCGCGCACCGGCACGATCGAGGTGCACTCCGAGCCCTGCAAGGGCCGTTACCTCAGCAAGGAGCCGTACGTCTTCGGCGACTCGGTGCCGTTCGGGCTGTGGACCGTGGAGACGTCGGAGTTCCGGCGGTACGGGAAGGACGGCAGGCCCTAGGGAGGCCCTGGGGCAGGGTGCGGGGCGGCTGTTACACGGATGTCGATCTTCGCGGTAACCGTTCAGGCCCGTTGATCGTCTTGTCTTGCACCAAGTCGCTCCTGGAACGGTGTCCCCTCATGAGATCCGCGCGTCCCGCCCTGTTCGACCGTCTGCCCGGCCGGCCCATCGCCGCGGCCCTGGCCGCCGCCGGGGTGCTCGCCGGCGTACTGGTCGGCCGAGGAGGTCTGGACACCGTGGTCGGGTGCGGCATCCCGCAGGACGCCTACGCGTCGCAGACCGCGTCGGACTGGGTCACTGGCGCCGACCACGTCGTCGTGGCGACGCCCACCGGCGAGAAGGAGATCAACCGGGAGGACTACACCGAGGGATCGGTGAAGTACACGGCGGACCGGGAGGTGACCTTCCGCGCGGACGATGTCCTGTGGTCCGCCGGGTCGCCCCGGCACGAACTGGGCGACGGATTCGACATGGTCGCCCCCGGGTGGCGGGTCTACGAGAGCGGTACGCGCGTCAAGCGGACGGCCGCGGCGGCGCCCCGGCTGGAGACCGGGCACACCTACCTGCTCGCGCTGCGCTGGGTCGACGACGGCTGGGTGGTGCTCGGGGAGGGCGCGGCCGTGCCGTTCGACGACCATGTCGCCGGGCAGGGCGAGTGGTGCGGGCGGGTGCTGAGCAAGGAGGACGTGTCGCTCGGGGAGCGGTTCTCCCGGAAGGACGACGACAGCCTGGAGAAGGCGGTCTTCGGCCGGGACGAGGAGGCTGTCGGCGCGGCGCTGCGGAAGGCGCGGAAGTCCTGAGCGGTCGGGTGGGGGTGGCGTCGGGAGCACCTGCGCCTCCGCCTCGCTCGCCGTCTGCCCGAAGGACTCGACGAAGGCGGTGAAGGAGGGCGCCGGGAAGGTGCGGACGGGCGCGTGGGGGGTCTCGGAGCCGCGGAGCGCCGTCGCGGCCCGGGACACACCGGGCCGGACAAGCGGGTGACGGTGGGTGGGGGCAGCAGGGGGAGCGGGGGGCGGTCGGGGGTGGCGGTGTCCCCGCCTGAGAAGGGATGGCACTTCGGACCGAAGCGCCATCCCTTTTCGGGACACGCGTCGCACAAGGGGAGCGATCCGGACATCTGTCGCAACGCCGATGACGCGTCCGCCTCCTGAATCCCACTCACACCACAACGCGCGAGTTGTCCCGGTGCCCTGGCGTGCCCTCATCGGCCCGGCTACTTTCGACGTACGAGATGCCCAAACCGGGGCATCCCTGCATAGGGGGAACATTGCGCAAGCTCGCTGCAACGGTCGCCGGCATGACTCTCGCCCTGGGTGCCCTCGGGGTCACCCTGGCGCCGAGCGCCACGGCCGCGACGCCCTGTCCGTCCGGCGCGGTCTGCATCCGCGAGACGAACGGCACCATCCTGAACAAGAACATCTTCTACAGCTACGGCGCCCACAACCTGTCCAACGTGACCGGTACCCGGGTGATCGTGAACAACCAGACGGGAGGCGCCGGCTTCCAGATCTGCAAGGGGTACAACGGGACCAACTGCTACCCCGTGCAGCGCGCCACGGGCGCCTACGCGCCGTACGACTTCACGCCGATCAACTCGGTCGTGCTCGTGCGGTAAGGGCGGTGGGCGGTGCCGTGCGGGCGGCCGGCGCTCCGGCCCCGCACGGCACCGCCGTCTCATCGGCGGTCGGTGGCGGTGTCGAGGAGTTCGCGGGCCGCGGGGACGAAGTCGGTGCGTGCCGCGTCGAACTGCCGGAGGAATTGGGCGTGTTCGCCGACCATGCGCAGGCCGCCTCCCATGAGGGGCCGCCGAGCAGGGCGTGCCGCTGTTCGGCCGTGAACAGGCCGCACGCGTCCAGGACCTCGGCCGCGCGGTGGCACGCGGATGCGGAGGCGGACCGGTCCGCTCGGCCGGTGTCGTGGCGGCAGGCGGCTTCGCGCAGTCGGGTCAGTGCCCGGTGGGCCGCGCGGGCGAGGGCGGACGGGGGCCCGCTGTCGGCCTGGTCCGTCGCGGCGCCGGTTGCCGTAGTCAGCGCGCGCATGGCGGTGGCGCGGGGTGCCGGCCGTCGGGCGTGCTCGTCGGCCACGAGGCAACGCCGCTGTGCCGTCCGCGCGAGGGCCGTGAGAGGGGCCGGGCCCTCCGGCTCCACCACCGCGAAGGCCGCCGTCACCGCGCGGGAGGCGGCCGACAGGGCGGCGGCGTCGAGGAGTTCGGGCCGGGCGGCCAGTTCCTTCACCTCGTCGAGCGCGGTGACGAACACCGCGGAGGCGTCCCGTCTGATCTCCCGGCGCCGCTGCTCATGCGCGGCGCGTCGCGCGACGCGCGTCTGGTCGAGAACCGCCCGGCAGGTCATGTCGGCCTGCGCCGGCACCGCGTCCGCCTGCGCGATCGCCCCGCGCGACCGCACCCGGGCGGCGGCCAGGGCACCGACCGCCATCCCCGGGAGCGTGCGCACCGCGCCCACGATCGTGGACAGCCCGGCGGATTCCATGGCCACGCAGGGGGTGCGGATGAGTTCGCTGTGCGTCCGGCGATCCTGTCACCGGCCGTCCGGTGTCCGGGGCGTGCTCGTCGAGGACGGCCGCTGTTCCAGCCACGTCCCGTCCCGCATGACGACCCTTCCGCGCAGCTCCGGTTCGCCGCGCCAGGCGCGCACGGTCCTCGGGGTCACGCGCAGATACAGGAAGGAGCCCTCCTCCCCGCGCGGGTCCCACCCGAACTTGTCGGCGAACGCCTCCGCGGCGGGTTTGGGCACCTCTTGTTCGGTGAAGCACTCCGTCTCGCCCTGGAGGAGCACGACGTCGAAGGTGTCCGGCAGCGACAGGCGCACCCGCGGCTCCACGCGGACGTTGCGCGCGGTCACGGACGTGGCGCCGGTGCACAGCCACACGGCTCGCCCGTCCCACCGGAACCACAGCGGCACCTGGTGCGGACCGTGGTCCGGGTGAGCCGTCGACACCCATACGTCCCGCTCGGTGGTGAGCCGCCGCAGAGTGTCGCGCGTACGGTCCAACAGCGTCCGGCGGCCGGCGACCGGCGTGGCGTCCATGAGGAACGAGCTTAGCCCGGCGGGGCGCGGCGTGTCCGGGGCGCGGGACCTACGCCCCGCGACCGAGGCGGCCGGGCCGGGCGTGTCCACCGCCGCCGGCAACGGCACCGAGCAGCCCGCCGGCTCCGACCGCGCCAAGGGGCTGGACGTGACGACGAACCCGCTCCGGGCCCGCCCCGGCATCGAGCACCGAGCACCAAGCACCAAGGGCGTCTTCGTGGAGAACGGCGAGACGGCACTCGGCGCGATCACGGTGCTGGGCGCGAAGGCCGGGACGTCCGTGCGGGCCGTCGGGTCCGACGGCACGCCGGACGGGCTGAAGGCGGTCCAGGACGGCACGCTGTACGCGTCGGCGGCGGCCGCGGGGAAGAAGACCGAGGAGACGGTCAGGGTGCCGGTGAAGGTGGTCACCGAGGAGAATGTGGCCGGCTTCGACGGCTGACCGGCGGCACAGCGGCACAGGCGCGGCACTCGGATGCGGGGAGAGGGACCATGTACGACTACGACCTGCTGGTCGTGGGGTCGGCCAACGCCGACCTGGTGATCGGCGTCGAGCGGCGGCCGGGGCCCGGGGAGACGGTGCTCGGCTCCGACCTGGCCGTCCATCCGGGCGGCAAGGGCGCCAACCAGGCGGTGGCCGCAGCCCGGCTCGGGGCCCGTACGGCCCTGCTGGCCAGGGTCGGCGACGACGGGCACGGCCGGCTGCTGCTGGACGCGCAGCGGGCGGCCGGCGTCGACACGGTGGGGATCCTGGTGGGCGACGTGCCGACCGGCGTCGCGCTGATCACCGTGGACCCGTCCGGGGACAACAGCATCGTCGTCTCGCCGGGCGCCAACGGCCGGCTCGCCCCGGGTGACGTCCGGGCCGCGAGCAGCCTCTTCCACGCCTCCCGGGTGGTCTCCGCGATGCTGGAGATCCCGCTGGAGACGGTGGTGGAGGTGGTGCGGAGCCTGCCGCCGGACAGCCGTTTCGTCCTCAATCCCTCGCCGCCGCGTCCGCTGCCGCGCGAGGTGCTGGACGCCTGCGACCCGCTGATCGTCAACGAGCACGAGGCCAAGGTGATCCTCGGGACCGCCCGTGTGAGCGACGACCCCGAGGACTGGGCGCGGATCCTGCTGGCGAAGGGGCCGCGTTCGGTGGTGGTGACCCTGGGGGCCGAGGGCGCGCTGGTGGCCTCGAGGGAGGGCGTGGCGCGGGTGGCGTCGGTGGCGGTGGACGTCGTGGACACCACGGGCGCGGGCGACGCGTTCACCGCGGCGCTCGCCTACCGGCTCGGCGCGGGCGCCCCGCTCGCCGAGGCGGCGGCGTACGCGGCCCGGGTCGGCGCGGCGGCCGTGACCAAGGCGGGGGCGCAGGAGTCGTACCCGACCGCCGAGGAGGTGGCGGCGCTGTGAGGGAGGCCGGGGCCCTCTTCCGGCCCGCCCGCGCCGGGTGACACTCCGGGGGCCCGGTTCACCGACCGGGCCCCCTCGCGTTTCCCCTCCCTCAGGACCCGCGATCCCCCCGGATCTCCCCCTGCGGGTGTCCTGGCGCCATGTACGACACACCGGACGCGCGGAGGGTTGCACGAGGACGCGGAGAATTTTTCCCCGGGACGTCAGAGGGTGCCGGGGAGACGCCGGGGCGCGCGTGGGGAGACGCCGGAGCGCGTGCCGGGCAGGCGTCAGAGCGCGTGCTCCATGAACCGCCGGGCCGTCTGTGCCAGTACCTCCCGGCCGTCGCGGGCCCACAGCCCCTCGTTGAAGAGTTCCACCTCGATGGGGCCGGTGTACCCGGCCGCCTCGACGTACCCCCTCCACTGCCGCATGTCGATCGAGCCGTCCCCGATCTGGCCGCGGCCGTTGAGGACGCCCTCGGGCAGGGGGGTGGTCCAGTCGGCGAGCTGGAAGGTGTGGATACGGCCGCCCGCGCCCGCCCGCGCGATCTGCTCGGGCGCCCGGTCGTCCCACCAGACGTGGTACGTGTCCACCGTGACGCCGACCTGCTGGGCGGGGAACCGTTCGGCGAGGTCCAGGGCCTGGGCGAGGGTGGAGACCACGCAGCGGTCGGCCGCGTACATCGGGTGCAGCGGCTCGATGGCGAGGCGGACGCCGCGCTCCTCGGCGTAGGGGCCGAGTTCGGCGAGGGCGTCCGCGATGCGTTCGCGGGCGGCGGCGAGGTCCTTGTCGCCGGGCGGCAGACCGCCGGAGACCAGCACCAGGGTGTCGGTGCCGAGGGCGGCGGCCTCGTCGACGGCGCGGCGGTTGTCGGCCAGGGCGGCCTCGCGGGCGTCCGGGTCGGTGGCGGTGAGGAAGCCGCCGCGGCACAGGGTGGTGACGCGCAGGCCCGCCTCGCGGACCAGTTTCGCGGCGGCCTCGACGCCGTACTCCTGGACCGGTTCGCGCCACAGGCCGACGTTGCCGACGCCCAGGTCGCGGCAGGCGGCGGTCAGTTCTGGCAGCGTGAGCTGCTTGACCGTCATCTGGTTGACGGAGAAACGGGAGAGGTCGCTCACTGGGTGACTCCGTACAGGGAGAGCAGGGTCCGCATCCGCTCCTCGGCGAGTTTCGGGTCGGGGAACAGGCCGAGGGTGTCGGCGAGTTCGTAGGCGTGGGCCAGGTGGGGCAGGGAGCGGGCCGACTGGAGGCCGCCGACCATGGTGAAGTGGCTCTGGTGGCCGGCCAGCCAGGCCAGGAACACCACACCCGTCTTGTAGTAGCGGGTCGGGGCCCGGAAGAGGTGGCGGGAGAGGGCGACGGTCGGGTCGAGGAGGGCGCGGAACCCGTCCGTGTCACCGGTGTCCAGGACGCGGACCGCCTCGGCCGCCAGCGGTCCCAGCGGGTCGAAGATGCCGAGCAGGGCGTGGCTGAAGCCCTGGTCGTCGCCGGCGATCAGCTCGGGGTAGTGGAAGTCGTCGCCGGTGTAGCAGCGCACGCCCTGCGGCAGGCGGCGGCGCAGGGCGACCTCGCGCCGGGCGTCGAGGAGGGAGACCTTGATGCCGTCGACCTTGTCGGGGTGGGCGGCGATGACCTCCAGGAAGGTGTCGGTCGCCGCGTCGAGGTCGGACGAGCCCCAGTAGCCCTCCAGGGCCGGGTCGAACATCGGGCCGAGCCAGTGCAGGATCACCGGTTCGGCGGCCTGGCGCAGCAGGTGGCCGTAGACCTCCAGGTAGTCCTCCGGGCCCTCGGCCGTCGCGGCCAGGGCGCGGGAGGCCATCAGGATGGCCTGGGCGCCCGCCTCCTCGGTGACGGCGAGCTGCTCCTCGTAGGCGGCCCGGATGCCGGCGAGGGTGCCGGCGGTGAGCTGGTCGGTGCCGACGCCGCAGGCGATCCGGCCGCCGGCCGCCTTCGCCTCGGCGGACGAACGGCGGATCAGTTCGGCGGCGCCGGCCCAGTCCAGGCCCATGCCGCGCTGGGCGGTGTCCATCGCCTCGGCGACGCCGAGCCCGTGGGACCACAGGTGGCGGCGGAAGGCGAGGGTGGCGTCCCAGTCGACGGCGGCGGGGCCGTCGGGGGTGGTGTCGGCGTACGGGTCGGCGACGACGTGCGCGGCCGAGAAGACCGTACGGGAGGTGAAAGCGCTTCCCGTGGAGAAGGCGAGGGGCTCGGTGCGGGGCTCGTAGGCGCGCAGGGTGCCGTCGGGGCCCGGGAGGCGGAGGGTCACAGCGCGATCTCCGGCACGTCCAGACGGCGGCCCTCGGCCGAGGACCTCAGGCCCAGCTCGGCGAGCTGGACGCCGCGGGCGCCGGCCAGCAGGTCCCAGTGGTAGGGGGCGTCGGCGTAGACGTGACGCAGGAACAGCTCCCACTGGGCCTTGAAACCGTTGTCGAACTCGCCGTTGTCGGGGACCTCCTGCCACTGGTCGCGGAAGGCGTAGGTGGCGGGGACGTCGGGGTTCCAGACCGGCTTGGGGGTGGCGGAGCGGTGCTGGACGCGGCAGTCGCGCAGGCCGGCGACGGCCGAGCCCTCGGTGCCGTCGACCTGGAACTCCACCAGCTCGTCGCGGTTGACGCGGACCGCCCAGGAGGAGTTGATCTGCGCGATCGCGCCGCCGTCCAGCTCGAAGATCCCGTACGCGGCGTCGTCGGCGGTGGCGCCGTAGGGCTTGCCGTTCTCGTCCCAGCGCTGCGGGATGTGGGTGGCGGTGAGGGCCTGCACGGACGTCACCCGGCCGAACAGCTCGTGCAGCACGTACTCCCAGTGCGGGAACATGTCGACGACGATGCCGCCGCCGTCCTCGGCCCGGTAGTTCCAGGAGGGGCGCTGGGCCGACTGCCAGTCGCCCTCGAAGACCCAGTAGCCGAACTCGCCGCGCACCGACAGGATCCGGCCGAAGAAGCCGCCGTCGACGAGGCGTTTGAGCTTGAGCAGGCCCGGGAGGAACAGCTTGTCCTGGACGACGCCGTGTCTGATGCCCGCCGCCTGGGCCAGGCGGGCCAGTTCCAGGGCGCCGTCGAGGTCGGTGGCGGTGGGTTTCTCGGTGTAGACGTGCTTGCCGGCGGCGATCGCCTTCCTGATCGCCTCCTCGCGGGCCGAGGTCACCTGCGCGTCGAAGTAGATGTCGACGCCGTCGTCGGCGAGGACCGCGTCCAGGTCCGTGGAGACGTGCTCCAGGCCGTGCCGTTCGGCCAGCGCCCTGAGCGCGTGCTCACGGCGGCCGACCAGGACCGGCTCCGGCCACAGCGTGGTGCCGTCGCCCAGGTCGAGTCCGCCCTGCTCGCGCAGGGCCAGGATGGAGCGGACGAGGTGCTGGCGGTAGCCCATGCGCCCGGTCACGCCGTTCATGGCGATACGCACCGTCTTGCGTGTCACGTCATTCCCTTCGTACACGGTCCGCGCGCCGCTTCCGCCGGGACGGGCGTGATAGCAAGCGCTTTCTATCTGATACGAAGCTAGCCTGTGGACGGTGGTCCGGACAAGACCACGGCCGGGGCGGGTCGGGCGACGCGCCTTCGGGGCGCGACGATGCGGAGGACGAGGACATGACGGTGACCCTGGCGGACGTGGCGGCCCGCGCGCAGGTCTCCCCCGCGACGGTGTCGCGCGTGCTGAACGGGAACTACCCCGTCGCCGCGTCCACCCGGGAACGGGTGCTCAAGGCGGTCGACGAGCTGGACTACGTGCTGAACGGACCCGCGAGCGCCCTCGCCGCCGCCACCTCCGACCTGGTCGGCATCCTGGTGAACGACATCGCCGACCCGTTCTTCGGGATCATGGCGGGCGCGATCCAGTCCGAGATCGGCGGGCCGGGCGGCCGGGCGGGCGGCGAGCGGCTCGCCGTGGTCTGCAACACCGGCGGCTCCCCGGAGCGCGAGCTGACCTACCTCACGCTGCTGCAACGGCAGCGGGCGGCGGCCGTGGTGCTGACCGGCGGGGCGGTGGAGGACGCGCCGCACCAGACGGCCGTGGCGGCGAAGCTGCGCAGGCTCGCGGAGGCGGGGACGCGGGTGGTGCTGTGCGGGAGACCGCCGGCGCCGCAGACCGGGGCGATCGCGCTCACCTTCGACAACCGGGGCGGCGGGCGGGAGCTGACCGAGCATCTGATCGGGCTCGGGCACCGGCGCGTCGGCTACATCGCGGGGCCCGTGGAACGGACGACCACCCGGCACCGGCTGGAGGGCCACCGGGCCGCGCTCGCCGCGCACGGCATCGCGGAGGACCCGCGGTGGACGGTGCACGGGCGCTATGACCGCCGGTCCGGTTACGAGGCGACGCTGGAGCTGCTGCGCAGGGACCCGTCCCTGACGGCGGTGGTCGCCGCGAACGACTCCGTCGCGCTGGGGGCGTGCGCGGCGCTGCGGGAGTCGGGGCTGCGGATCCCGGCGGACGTGTCGGTGGCGGGCTTCGACGACCTGCCGTTCAGCGTCGACGCGGTACCGGCGCTGACGACGGTGCGGCTGCCGCTGGCGGAGGCGGGGGCGCGGGCCGGGCGGATCGCGATGGGGCGGGAGGAGGCGCCGCCCGGGGGGATCGCCACGGTGCGGGGGGAGCTGATGGTGCGGGGGTCCTCCGGCCAGCCGCGGGGGTGAGGGGGCGGTCGGTGGGGTTCAAGGGGCGGCCGGTGGGGCCCGTCGGTGCGGGCTCAGCCGTCGGCTCGCGCTCCGCCCACGGCTCGGCGTCGTGCGCCGGCCGCCCGTCCCCGCAGCGGGCCCGCGCGAGCTGCGCGGGGAGGGTGGGGAAGCGTGAGGAGGGCTGGGAGGGCGAGGGCGTAGGCGGGGAGTGCGAAGGCGGCGGGCTGGTGGTGGTGGGCTGCTGGTGGTGGGCAGCCCCATGCCGGTGCGGTTGCTGCCGGGCGAGGGCCCGGGCGATGAGCGGCGGCTCGTCGTGATGCCGGTGTCCCCCGGTGGCGGCAGGACGATTTCCCCGGACGAGGACTTCCTCGCGGCTCTCAGCCGGTCCTCCCAGCCCCCGCGCGGCTTCGAACCAGTCCCCGGGCCCCCGCGGGCTTCGAACCAGTCCCCCGACCCCCACGCGGCTTCGAACCAGTCCCCGGCCCCCGTGGGCTTCGAACCAGTCCCCCGGCCACCGCGCGGCTTCGAGCCGGTCCCCCGGCCTCCGCGCCGACCGGTGCGCGGGTCCGCGTCCACCGCGCGTCAGGCGTGCGCGGGGAGTGAGGAACGGCGCGGCGGGTACTGTCCGGAAACATGAAGCTCGCGTTCTCCACCCTCGGCGTCCCCGGAATGCCCGTGACCGACGTGCTGCGGCTCGCGACCGAGCACGGCTGGCACGGGATCGAACTGCGCGCCCACCCCGAGGAACCGGTGCACCCCGGCCTGTCCTCCGCCGAACGGGCCGCGGTGGCCGCCGAGTTCGAGGCGGCCGGCGTCGCGGTCCTGTGTGTCGCGGGCTACGTGCGGGTCGCGGCCCCCGGCGACGACGCCCCCGTCCTCGCGGAGATCCGGGACCTGCTCGGCCTCGCCCGCGACCTGGGCGCCCCGTACGTGCGGGTCTTCCCCGGCGGCGGCACCGAGCAGAGCCCCGAGGAGGCGGACGCGACGGCCGCCCGGCGGCTGGGCACGGCCGCCGAGTACGCCACCGAGGCGGGGGTGCGGATCCTCCTGGAGACCCATGACTCACACCGCACGGGCGCCGACGCGATCCGCGTCCTCGGCCTGGTCGGGCACCGCCAGGCCGGTGCGCTGTGGGACGTGATGCACACCTGGCTGGGCGGCGAGCAGCCGGCGGAGTCCTTCGCCGCGCTCTCCCCGCACCTCGGCTATGTGCAGGTCAAGGACATCGCCTCCGCGGACGACACCACGCCGCTGCCGCTCGGTCAGGGCGTGCTGCCGCTCACCGAGTGCGTGGACCTGCTCTCCCGGCACGGCTGGGACGGCTGGCTGTGCTGGGAGTACGAGAAGCGGTGGTACGAGGACGCCGCCCCGCTGCCCGATGTCCTGGACGCGGGACGGCGGCACCTGGCCCGGCTGCTCAACGAGTCGGCCTGAGCCGGGCGGACCCGGCGGTCAGCCGGTCCGGGGGGCCGGGAAGGACCGGGACCGACCGGTCGGCCGGGTCCGCAGCGGGCGGCCGTTGCTGATCACGTACGTCATGACGGGCTGCTCCGGCGTCCGGGCCGGCGGCGTGGGCGCGGGCGCGGGACCGCGGGGTTCACGGCGGGCGTCGTACCGGACGCCGGAGGTGGTGGCCGGGACGGCGGGGGCGGGGGCCGTCGGATTCGGGGCGTCCGCGTCCGTCGTCGTGTCAGATGTCGCGTGAGACGTCACAGCAGGTGCCGCGTGAGACGTCGTGTCAGGCGGCCCGCCCGTCCCGGTCTTGCGGTCCGGTTCGGCCGGCTGCCGGGGCTCGGGGCGTACGCGGTGGCGCGGGGCGCGGCGCCTGGGCGGCCGGGTCAGGGTGATCTGCCGTACCAGTTGCTGGAAGCAGGCGAGGGAGGCCAGGCCGGGCAGGGCCGCGGCGGCCACGTCGACGACGGTGCCGGGCGCCTGGAGCACGCACAGGAAGACCGCGATCAGCGAGAAGCCCAGGACGACGCACCAGGCGTGCAGGGCACGGCGCTGGTGCAGCGCCGCCCGCAGGACGGAGAGCGACGCCACGAGCCAGGGGCCGAAGACCAGCAGGGGCCACCAGGCGACCACATCGGGCTCCAGCCGCGTGACGGCGACGACGCGGAGCGGGTCGTAGGCCACGATGCCGCTCAGCAGGCTCACTCCGGAGGCGATGACGGTGGCGAGCGCCGCGGTGGCGTAACTGACGGCCTCGATGCCGCGGGGGCCGCGCGGCGGGCGGGGCGGACGGGCCCGGCGGTGGCCGCGGCCGGTCCGGGGCCCCTTCAGCGGGGGCAGTTCCTCCGTGCTGTCCCGCGGGTTCCCCAGGGGGCTGCCCGGCGCCGGGGCGGCGGCCGGTGTCTCGTCGCGGCCGTCCGCGCCGTCCCCCCACCGGACCGGCGGCGGTGGCCCTCCGGGGCGCTGCTCCTCCAGCGCGTCCTGGAGCATGACGGCCAGTTCCTCGTCCCAGGACATGTCCGGCAGGAAGGGTTCCGCGTCGTCGGCGGGAGCGCGGTGCCGGCCGCGGCCCGCCTCGTCGTACACGCCGGTGGTGCGGTTCGGGTGGGAATTCGGGTAAGAAGCCGCGTAAGGTCCCGTGAATTCGCGGCCGTAAACGGGTTCGTCGTCATACACGTTAAATAGGGCCCGATCATTCAGCTCGCGACAGTACTGACCATTCTTTGATCGCGCCCAAGCGGCGGGTGAAATCGTCCTGCAGCTCACCCAGCACGTCCAGGAAATCCCGCAGAATCGGTTCCGTCACTCTGAGGGTCACGGGGAGTCCACCTTTCGACAGAGTTCCGTTCACCGGGGTCGCCGAGTACACCGGCGCGTGGACATACGTATAAGAACCCAACGAGAGCACGTTCGACGCGGCCGTGCACCCAGTCACCTCGCTCATGTTCCGACTAACGCCGGGTCACTCCACCGGATGCGCGGCACACGGGTGAACAATTAGCCGGACAAGTCATTTATTAGAAGCGCGCCGACGGGACGAAAAGAGGCTTTGTTCCATAGTCGTACCGGCAGTACCCCGCGGCTCCTCACGCCGCGCCGGCCGCGACCTTCCGGGCCGGCCGCTCGTGGCACCCGGGTCGCTCCGCCGCAGTGATCGAGCGGCCGGCGGAGTCCCGCGACCGGTCCTCCTCGCCGAGGACCCAGGAGCGGGACCGGTTGCGCGGGACGCCCTCGAAGCGGGCGCCCGCCGACTCGACGGCGGCGCGGGAGCGGCTGTCGCGGGCGTCCGTCCTCAGGTCGGCGCGGGCCACTCCCCAGACCTCGAAGGCGTGCCGGAGGAGGAGCAGTTCGGCCTCGGTGGTCAGCCCGGTGCCCTGGGCCGAGCGGACGAGCCGGGTGAAGCCGGCCCCTCCACGGCGTCCAGGGCGTCGTCCGTCCGCCGGGACCGGGGCTCCCAGCAGGCCGTGGCGCCGACGGTCCGGCCGGTGGCGAGGGGGATTCGGGCGCAGGGGGCGAGGCGCCCGGAGTCCGCCCCGGCGAGCCGCGCGTCGAGGCAGGCGTCGGCCTCGCCGGCCCTCGGCACCCAGGTGTGGACACAGGTGGCGCGGTCCTCCTCGGCCACCTCGGCGAGGTCAGCCGCGTGCCGCCGGGCCGGCGGCTCCAGCCGCACCGGCGTGCCGTCGCGGGCCGGGGCCTTCATCGTGAACGGCACCGGCCGCGTCGTTCCCGCCGCCGACGGGGCCGTCGAACGGTTTTCCGGTCCGCCGGTGCCGGGACGGCAGGGAGGTCAACGCCACCCCGCCCACCAGCAGCGCCGCCGCGCACCAGCGGGCCGGGGAGACCGACTCGCCCAGGAACAGCGCCGCCGACGACATCCCGAACACCGGCACCAGCAGCGAGAACGGCGCGACCGCCGAGGCCGGGTGACGGCGCAGCAGCCAGCCCCAGGCGCCGAAGCCGAAGACGGTCGTGACCCAGGCGACGTAGACCACCGTGCCCGCGCCCTGCCAGTCCAGCGCGCGTAGGGCCGCCCAGTCGGCGGAGGGACCCTCGACGAGCAGGGACAGGGCGAGCAGGGGCAGCACCGGGACGGTGCTCACCCACACCATGAAGTTCAGCGAGTCGGGCGGGGACGCCTTGCGGGTCAGGACGTTGGAGACGCCCCAGCAGGCCGCCGCCGCGACCACCAGGGCGAAGGCGCCCAGCGGGCCGGAGGCGCCCTCGTCCCAGGCCGCGACACCGATGCCGGACAGGGCCACCGCCATGCCCGCCACCCGCACGCGCGTGGGCCGCTCCCCCAGGACCGCCCCGGCGATCACGGCCGTGAACACCGCCTGGATCTGGAGCACCAGGGAGGACAGCCCGGCCGGCATGCCCGCGTCCATGCCCACGAACAGCAGGCCGAACTTGGCCACCCCGAGCACCAGCCCCACCGACACGGTCCACTTCCACGCCACCTTCGGGCGGCCCACCAGGAACACCGCGGGGAGCGCGGCGGCCAGGAAGCGCAGGGCGGAGAAGAGCAACGGCGGGAAGCGGTCGAGGCCGATCTCTATGACGGTGAAGTTGACGCCCCATACGGCGGCGACGAGGACGGCGAGGACGAGGTGGGACGGTCGCATACGCCGAGGATGACCGGTGAGGACCGTGAAGCACCAGCGATGAATACTGCATGATTGGATGAAGCAACGCTGAAATGATACCGGCGGGTCACTGGTGGGCCGCTGAACGGACGACTGACGCGCCAGCGATGGAGCGCTGGACCACTGCTGGACCGCTGGATCGCTGGCGCGTCAGTGACGGATCACTGACGGGTCACTGACGCATCACGACCGATGACCGCGGGAGGACCGGTGCTCGATCTCCAGCGACTGCGCGCTCTGCACGCCGTCTCGGTGCACGGCACGGTCGGCGCCGCCGCCACCGCGCTGGGCTACACGCCGTCCGCCGTCTCCCAGCAGATCGCCAAGCTGGAGCGGGAGACCCGGACGGTGCTCCTCGAACGGGAGGGGCGGGGCGTACGGCTCACCGCCGAGGCGCGTCGACTCGCCGAAACGGCGCGCGAGTTGATGAGCATCGTGGAGCGGGCCGAGACGGAACTGGAGGAGCGGCGGGGGCGGCCGGCCGGGCGGCTGGCCATCGCCGCGTTCGCGTCGGCGGCGCGCGGGCTGCTGCCCGGCGTACTGGCGGAACTGGCCCGGGAGCACCCCGCGCTGGACGCGCGCCTGACCGAGGTCGACCCGCACCTGTCGGTGGGGCTGGTGGCCAAGGGGGCGGTCGACCTGGTGGTGGCGCACGACTGGGACATCGCGCCGCTGCCCGCGCCGGCCGGGGTGGAGCAGGCGCTCATCGGGCACGACCTGTGCGACCTGCTCGTCCCCGAGGGACACCCCTTCGCCGGGCGGGACGCGGTACGGCGGGAGGAGCTGGGCGGCGAGCGGTGGATCTGCCAGCCGCCGGGCCGGGTCTGCCACGACTGGCTGGTGCGGACGCTGCGGGCCGCCGGGCACGAGCCCGACATCGTGCACCAGGCCGACGAGAACCCGACGCTGGTCGCGCTGGTCGCCGCCGGGCTCGGCGTCGCGCTCATCCCCCGCCTCGGGCGCGGGCCGCTGCCCGCCGGGGTGGTGGAGGTGCCGCTCGACCCGATGCCGGTACGGCGGCTGTACGCGCTGTGGCGGACGGGGGCGGCCCGGCGACCGGCGATCGCGGAGACGGTACGGGCGCTGCGCGCGCACTGGCCGGCCGTCTCGGCCCACGCCCGGGACTGACCCCGGGGCGCCGGCCACCCCGACCCACGCGCGGGACCGATCCCGGGACACCGACCACCCCGACCACGCACGGGACTGTCCCCGAGCCTCCGACCACCCCGACCACGCACACGGAACCGACCCCAAGACACCGACCACCCCGACCACGCACGGGACTGTCCCCAAGCCTCCGGCCACCCCGACCACGCACACGGAACCGACCCCAGGGCGCCGGCCGCCGGACGGACGCCCCGGAAGCGGACGGCGCCCCGGGCCCGAGGTGTCGTCCGTCTCCCGCACGCACCCCTGAGCCGCGGGAACGGTCCACGCCCCGTCAGCCCCGCCGCGCGCGCCCGCGCCGGCTCGGCGGGGCCGGGAACCCGGACCCGGGTCCGCCCGTCCAACGCCCGCGGTGCCGGACGAGTCTCCGTGGTGCGGTGTCGGCCCTCGCTGCTGGCTGCGATCGCTGACCGACCCTCTCCGCCGCACCCCGGCCGGCACCGCGCCGCCGTCGGCGCCCTCCCTCCCGGCGCCGGCGGCGGCTCCGCCCCGCCGCCTCCGTGCGCTCCCTTGACCGGCGGAAACATCCCGGATATTGCTGACTTCCCGGAAGTTCCCGTCAGCCGCCCCGGCCCCGCAAAGGAGCGCACGTGCCCGACAGCAGCACGGAAAGCGCCGCACCGTCCGCCGCAGAGCCCTCCAGACGCGCCCTCCTCGCCGCCGGCGCCGGCGTCACCGCGGCCCTCGCGGCCGGCGGCACCGCGTCCGCGCGGGGCGGCGCACCGGACGGTGACGGGCCGCGTGCCCTCGTCGCCCGGATGTCCCTCCAGGAGAAGGTCGGCCAGCTGTTCGTCACCCGGGTCTACGGCCACTCCGCCACCGCCCCCGACCAGGCCGACGCCGACGCCAACCTGAGGGAGCTGGGCGTGCGCACCGCCGCCGAGCTGGTCGCCAAGTACCGGGTCGGCGGCGTCATCTACTTCACCTGGGCGCACAACACCCGCGACCCGCACCAGATCGCCGAGCTGTCCGACGGCATCCAGCGGGCCTCCCTGGAGCTGGAGCGCGGGCTGCCCGTGCTCATCTCCACCGACCAGGAGCACGGCGCGGTGGCCCGGGTGGGCGCGCCGGCCACGCTGCTCCCGGGGGCGATGGCGATCGGGGCCGGCGGTTCGCGGTCCGACGCCCGCGCCCTCGGCCGGATCGCCGGCGCCGAGCTGCGCGCGATGGGCGTCCGGCAGGACTACGCGCCGGTCGCCGACGTCAACGTCGACCCGGCCAACCCGGTGATCGGCGTCCGTTCCTTCGGCTCCCGGCCGCGGGCGGTGGCCTCCCTGGTGGCCGCCGAGGTCGCCGGGTACCAGGGGGCGGGCGTCGCCGCCTGCGCCAAGCACTTCCCCGGGCACGGGGACACCTCCGTCGACAGCCACACCGGCCTGCCGGTCATCACGCACAGCCGCGAGGAGTGGGAGGAGCTGGACGCGCCGCCGTTCCGGGCCGCGATCGAGGCCGGCGTCGACGCGATCATGACCGCCCACCTCAAGGTCCCGGCGCTCGACGCCTCCGGTGACCCGGCGACCCTCTCCCGCCCGATCCTCACCGGTCTGCTCCGCGGCGAGCTGGGCTACGACGGGGTCGTGATCACCGACTCGCTCGTCATGGAGGGCGTGCGCACCGGGTACGGCGACGAGCGGGTGCCGGTGCTGGCGCTGAAGGCGGGCGCCGACCTGCTCCTCAACCCGCCCGACCTGGACCTGGCCTGGAACGCGGTGCTGACCGCCGTACGGGAGGGGGAAATCACCGAGGCGCGGCTCGATGAATCGGTCCTGCGCGTGCTGCGGCTGAAGCGGAGGCTCGGACTGTTCCGGGACCCGTACACCTCGCGGCGGGAGGTGGACCGCACGGTCGGGTCCCGCGCGCACCTCGCCGCGGCCGACCGGATCGCCGAGCGGACGACGACCCTGCTCGTCAACGAGGGGGAGCTGCTGCCGCTGGACCGGCGCCGCACCCCGAAACTGCTGGTCGTGGGCGCGGACCCGGCCTCTCCCACGGGCACCACCGGTCCGCCCGCCGATGTGCTCGCGGACGCGCTCACCGAGCTGGGCTTCACCGTCACCGCCCTGTCCACCGGCACCTCCCCCGCCCCGGCCGTCGTCACGCGGGCGGTCGCGGCGGCGAGGGACGCCGACGCGGTGGTGGCCGCCACCTGCAACGTCACCGCGGACAGCCCGCAGGCCGTCCTGGTAGGGGAGCTGGCGGCGACCGGGAAGCCGGTGGCGGTGGTCGCCGTCCGCAATCCGTACGACGTCGCCCATCTGCCCGGCGCGGCGGCCGTGCTGGCCGCCTACGGCTGGACCGACGTCGAGGTGCGCGCGGCGGCCCGGGTCCTCGCCGGGCGGGTACGGCCCCGGGGCAGGCTGCCGGTGCCGGTGCCGCGGGCCGACGACCCGGCGGCGGTGCTCCTGCCGGTCGGGCACGGGCTGTCGTACCGGGCGTAGCGCGCGTACGACACGCGCCGGTGGCGGGCCCCGCGCGCTGCGCAATACACCCCCGCGCGTCTGGCGTGCCCCCACCGCGGCGGGTCACGCTGGACGGTGGTCCGGGGTGCGGGGGATCCGGGGTGCGGGGATTCGGGGGCGGCTATGCGGCGGGAACGGTCCGCGAGGGCGCACGGCGCGTGCCCCGCGTTACGCTCCGCGGCGCTGACAGGAGTGCCGACCAGAGAGCCGACGAGAGCGCTGGCGGAAGAACTGACGCGAGCGCTCACGAAGGCGCTGACCGGCGTGTTGACGGCCGGCGTACTCACCGCCGCCCTCACGTCGTGCCAGGGCACGCCCGGGGCGACGCCCGCGGCGGACGGGCGGCTGGGCGGCGGGACGGCGGGTTCCCCGACGGCGGTGCGGCCGTCCGGGTACGGGGCGGTCTTCCTCGGCGTCGACGAGTGCAGTTCGTTCGGCATCACCAGCTTCACCGAGGTGGCGTGCGCCAGCGAGCGGGCGGCGGCGCGGGTGGTGGCCCGGTACGACGGCCGGGAGGAGGGCGGTCCGCCGTGCCCGGCGACCACCGACTTCGTACTGCACATCAGCGAACAGCGCCCCTCGGCCGACGAGGACGGCGACGGGGCGGTGCCCCGGGGGTACGCCTGCATGCGCAACCTCCAGCCGCCGCACCCCGGCGACCCCGGCGGCGGGGGCGGGCCGCGCACCATCGTCGGGGACTGCGTGTACGAGGCCGGCGGAGACGAGGTCCGGGAGACGCCCTGCACGGGCACGGGCGAGCGGGCGCCGCAGTACGAGGTGATCGACGCGGTGACCGAGCGGGCCCGCTGCCCCGCCGCGACGGCTCTGTACGTCCGTCTCGGCGGGGAGCGCCCGGTGGGCTGCGCCCGGCCACTGTGAGCGGCCGGACGCGGTGACCCGGCCCGCAGGCTCACCGGGCCGGGGCACCAGATCACTTGCCGAGTCACCGGGCCGGCTCACCGGGCGGTACAGCCAGGTCACCGGATCACCTGGCCGGCTCACCCGGTCACCGGATCACCGGGTGGGTCACGGTCGCAGTGCGGGCTCGCGCTCGACGTCCCGGCGGTCGAGGCGGGTGTCGTACTTCGCCAGCGGCTTCGCCGTCGACGGGTCGGCCTGGACGGCCGCCGGGGTGACGCCGGCCCAGTCGAGGATGCGGGCCGTGGCCGCGGCCTTCTCCTCGGCGACCAGTCCGGCGACGTTGGCGCCGTGGTTCATGCCGGGAGCGGTGTAGACGTACGAGTCACGCGCGCCGCGGCCCAGCCGGAACGGCTCGGCACCCCACGGGTCGTTCTCGCCGTAGACGAAGAGCATCCGGTCGGCGTTGCGCTTGACCCACGCGTCCACGTCGTCCATCACGAACGGCTGGAACCGCATCGGGATGTCCCGGGGCACGAAGTTGCGCGGCGGCTGGTAGCCGTAGCGGATGTACTCCTTCTCGATGTGCGGGAAGTGGATGGTGGGCGCGCCCAGTTGGGTGCCCGCCTGGTAGTAGTACGGCGTGTACGGGGCCAGCCCCTGGTCGGTGTAGAAGGAGAAGCCGGAGATCGTGTCGACGGAGGTCCAGAGCTCGTCGTCGGTGGCGTTCCCCGCGTCCGCCGGGATGCCGGCGCAGTCCGCCAGGGTGCTGTACTGCCAGAAGCCCCAGACGTAGTCCAGGACGACCGCCTCGTAGGCCCGGTCCAGGCCGCCGATGGTGTCGAAGGTGTAGCCGTTCTCGGCCGCGTACGCGGCGTACTTCTCCTCCAGCGGGGCCCGGCGCACCAGTGCCTCGCGCTGTACGCCGTTCAGCCGGGCCCGGCACTCGGCCGTGCCGACCGTCTCGAAGAACCGGTCGTAGGCCGAGTCCTCGCTGTTCACCACGTCGTTGGGGGCGACGTAGGCGACGACGCCGTCCATGTCGCGCGGGTAGAAGCGCTCGTAGTAGGTGGCGGTCATGCCGCCCTTGGAGCCGCCCGTGGAGATCCAGTTCTCGGAGTAGATCTTCTTCAGGGCCTTGAAGACGCGGTGCTGGTCGCTGGCGGCCTGCCAGATGTCCAGCTTGGACCAGTCGGCCGGCTCGGGCCGGGACGGGGTGAAGTAGCGGTACTCCATGGAGACCTGGTTGCCGTCCACGATCTGGGTGGGCTCGCGGCGGCTGGGCGTGGTGAGGACGCTGTAGCCGCTGGTGTAGAAGACCGTCGGGCGGGCGGTGTCCTTGTGCAGCACGGTGATCCGCTGCTGGAAGGTGCCCTCGGACGGGTGCCGGTGGTCGATCGGCTGGGTGTAGTTCAGGACGAAGAAGCGGTAACCGGGGTACGGCTTCTCCTCGATCAGGCTCATTCCCGGTACGGCGAGCAGCCGGTCCTTGATGTCGACGGCTTCCGGCGATGGGGGTCCCCCCGCGCGAGCGAAGTCGAGCGTGGGGGAGGCGGTGGCCGCCTGGGCCGTGCCGGCGGTGCCTATGAGCACCGCCAGCGCCAGCAGCCATCTGAGCGCCTTGCGCATGCACCCTCCCTGGGTAACTGACGTCCGCCGGAAGCTAGCAGAAGCCTGTGCCTCAGCACAGGATCCAGCCGGAGCTGACCGATTCGGACCCCACCTTGCCCTTCACCCACACGCAGCGCTGCCCGGCGTACACCGTCACGGGCCCGGCCCGGTAGGCGTACCGCCCCTCGTCGACGACCGGCCGGCCGCCGCGCGCCCGCAGACTGACCGACATCTTCCGCTTGGTACCGGGGTTCTTCGGGAGGGTGACGGCGCAGACGTACCCGTCGCGTCTGTAGACGACGGCCGAGCCGGTGGCGAACGGGAGCGTGCGGACCTTGCGGCCCGGGCAGGGGGCCGCCGCCCGGGCCTCCTGCGGCGCGGCGACGGTGAGCAGTCCGGCCGCGGTCAGGACCGCCGCGCCGAGCGCCAGCCGTCTGCGTGCACCAGGGCGCTCACCCATCGCCGTCCCCTCCGTAGGACTCCGTGTACGAACCGGCAGGACTGCGTACGGCCGCCCACGGCCGAGTACGGCTGCCCACGCACCCGTACGACTGCGCGTGACCGCGTACGGACGCGCGCGGATGCGTACGGGTGTGTACTACTGCGTGCGGGCGCGTACTACCGCGTGCGGGTGCGTACCGCCTGTGCGGATGCGTACTGCCGCGTACGGCGCCCACTGACGTACAGGTGTACGACGCTCAGGCGACCCCGACCGGTTCCTCCGGTTCGGGGACGCCGAGGAAGGCGTGCCACAGCCGGGCGTACAGCCCGCCGCGGGCCAGCAGTTCCTCGTGGGTGCCGTCCTCGGCGACCCGCCCGCCGTCCATCACCACGACCCGGTCGGCACGGGCGGCCGTGGTCAGCCGGTGCGCGACGACGAGGGTCGTGCGCCGTCCGGCGATTCGGTCGGCGGCCTGGTCGACCTGGGCCTCGGTGGCCAGGTCGAGGGCGGCGGTCGCCTCGTCGAGGAGCAGGATGTCGGGGTCGACGAGTTCGGCGCGGGCCAGCGCGATCAGCTGGCGCTGCCCGGCGGAGAGGTTGCGGCCGCGTTCGGCGACCTCGTGCAGGTAGCCGCCGTCCAGGGTGGCGATCATCTCGTGGGCGCCGACCGCGCGGGCCGCCGCCTCCACCTCGGCGTCGGTGGCGTCGGGGCGGCCGTAGGCGATGGCGTCCCGGACGGTGCCGGGGAAGAGGTACGCCTCCTGCGGGACGACGCCGAGGCGGTGCCGGTAGGCGGCCAGGTCGAGGTCGCGCAGGTCGTGCCCGTCGACGGTGACCCGTCCCTCGGTCGGGTCGTAGAACCGGGCGACCAGCTTGACCAGTGTCGACTTGCCGGCGCCGGTCTCGCCGACGAAGGCGACGGTCTGCCCGGCCGGGATGCGCAGGTCCACGCCGCCGATGGCCTCCTCCTCCGCCCCGTACGCGAAGCGCACGCCCTCGAAGGCGATCTCGCCCCGCAGCGACGGCACGTCGAGGGGATGCTCGGCGGCCTTCGTCGAGGTCGGCACGCGCAGCAGCTCCTGGATGCGGCCGAGCGAGACGGACGCCTGCTGGTAGCCGTCGAAGACCTGGGAGAGCTGCTGCACGGGGGCGAAGAACAGGTCGATGTAGAGCAGGTACGCCACCAGCGCGCCGGTGGTCAGGGTCGCGTCGTCGATCCGTCCGCCGCCGACGACGAGCACGGCCGCCGCGGCGAGGGACGCCAGCAGCTGGACGAACGGGAAGTAGACGGAGATCAGCAGCTGCCCCCGCACCCGCGCCTGACGGTAGCCGCGGCTGCGCTCGGCGAACCGCCGCCCGCCGTCCCGCTCCCGCCCGAACGCCTGCACGATCCGCAGCCCCGCCACCGTCTCCTGGAGGTCGGCGTTGACCACGGAGACCCGCTCGCGGGCCAGCTCGTACGCCTTCACGCTCGCCCGGCGGAAGAAGTACGTGCCGATGACCAGCGGGGGCAGGGTGGCGAAGACGACGAGGGCGAGCTGGAGGTCGAGCGCCAGCAGCACGGCCATGATGCCGAAGAAGGTGACCACGGACACGAACGCCGTGACCAGCCCCGTCTGCAGGAACGTCGACAGCGCGTCCACGTCCGTCGTCATCCGGGTCATGATCCGCCCGGTCAGCTCACGCTCGTAGTAGTCGAGGCCGAGGCGCTGGAGCTGGGCGAAGATCTTCAGGCGCAGCGCGTACAGGACCCGCTCCCCCGTCCGTCCGGTCATCCGGATCTCGCCGCTCTGCGCGCACCACTGCGCCAGCACGGCGAGCAGGCCGAGCAGCGAGGCGGTCCAGACCGCGCCGAGGGCGAGCCGGGTGACGCCGTCGTCGATGCCGTGCCGGATGAGGACCGGCAGCAGCAGGCCCATGCCGGCGTCGACGGCGACCAGGGCGAGGCTGAGCAGGAGGGGGCGGCCGAAGCCGCGCAGCAGGCGGCGCAGCCCGTAGGAGTCCTCGGGCCGCACCGCCTGCTCCTCGTCGATGTCCGGGGTGCCGGTGGCGGGCGGGAGCGCCGCGACCCGGGCGAGCAGTTCGGGGGTGGCCGGGGTGCCCGCGAGGGCGGCGTCGCGCGGCTCGCGCTCCCCGGTCCACAGGCGGGGGGTGATGCCGCGTCCGGCGTCGAACTCGGCGTCCAGTTCGTCCCGTACGGAGGTGTCCTCGGCCGGTTCGGTGGAGCGGACGGTGTGACCGGGGGACACGGCGCCCAGCTCGCCGGGGTCGGTCAGCAGCCGACGGTAGAGGGCGCAGCGCTCCTGGAGTTCCTCGTGGGTGCCGATGTCGGCGAGGCGGCCGGCGTCGAGGACGGCGATGCGGTCGGCGAGGTTCAGGGTGGAGCGGCGGTGCGCGATCAGCAGCGTGGTGCGGCCGCGCATGGCCTCCCGCAGCGCCTCGTGGATCTCGTGCTCCACGCGGGCGTCGACGGCGGAGGTGGCGTCGTCCAGGACCAGCAGCCGGGGGTTCGCGAGCAGCGCGCGGGCGAGCGCGACGCGCTGGCGCTGGCCGCCGGAGAGGGTCAGGCCGTGTTCGCCGACGGTGGTGTCGTACCCGTCGGGCAGCTCCCGGATGAACCCGTCGGCCTGCGCGGCACGGGCGGCGGCCTCGACCTCCTCGTCGCTCGCGTCGGGGCGGCCGTAGGCGATGTTGGCGCGGACGGTGTCGGAGAAGAGGAACGAGTCCTCCGGGACCGGCGCGATCGCGGCCCGCAGCGACCGCAGGGTCAGCTCGCGCACGTCGTGCCCGCCGACGAGGACGGCGCCGCGGTCCACGTCGTAGAAGCGCGGCAGGAGGAGGGAGACGGTGGACTTGCCGGAGCCGGAGGCGCCGACGACGGCGAGGGTCTCGCCGGCCCGGATCTCGAAGGAGAGCCCGTCGAGAACAGGCCGCTCGGGGTCGTACCCGAAGGACACGCCGTCGAACTCGACGGTCGCCGGCGCGTCGGCCGGCAGTTCCAGGGTGCCGTCCTCGATCACCGGCTCGGTGTCGATCAGCTCCAGGACGCGTTCGGTGCCGGCGCGGGCCTGCTGGGCGACGGTGAGGACCATGGCGAGCATCCGGACCGGGCCGACGAGCTGGGCGAGGTAGGTGGAGAAGGCGACGAAGGTGCCCAGCGTGATGTGCCCGTGCACGGCCAGCCAGCCGCCGAGGGCCAGCATGGCCACCTGGCCGAGGGCGGGCACCGCCTGGAGGGCCGGGGTGTAGGCGGCGTTCAGCCGGATGGTCCGCAGCCGCGCCGCGAACAGCTTCCGTCCGATCCGCCGCAGCTTCCCGGTCTCCTGCTCCTCCTGCCCGAACCCCTTCACCACCCGTACGCCGCTGACGGCGCCGTCGACCACGCCCGCGACGGCCGCCGCCTGGGCCTGCGCGTACCAGGTGGCCGGGTGCAGCCGGGAGCGGCTGCGGCGGGCGATGAACCACAGCGCCGGCGCGACCGCGAGCGCGACCAGGGTGAGCGGCGGCGACAGCCACGCCATGACCACCAGGGAGATCAGGAACAGCAGCACGTTGCCGATGGTCATCGGCAGCATGAACAGCAGGCTCTGGATCAGCTGGAGGTCGCTGGTCGCCCGCCCGACCACCTGCCCGGTGGACAGCTCGTCCTGCCGCCGCCCGTCCAGCCGCGTGATGGCGTCGTACATGTCGGTCCGCAGGTCGTGCTGGACGTCCAGGGCGAGCCGCCCGCCGTAGTAGCGCCGCAGGAAGGCCAGCCCGTAGACGACGACCGCCGCGCCGACCAGCAGCCCGGCCCAGGTGGCCATGGACCTGCTCTTGTCCCCGATGACGTCGTCGATGATCACCTTGGTGATCAGCGGGACCAGCGCCATGACGGCCATGCCGCCCAGCGAGGCGCCCAGGGCCAGCACGACGTCCTTCGGGTAGCGCCAGGCGTAGCCCGCCAGTCGTCGTGCCCATCCCCGTCGCGCGTCCACGCCGTGCCTTCCGGTTGTGCTGATCTGCCGGAAGGCACCAACGCGGACCGGGCGGGATTTCATCCCGCCGCAACAATTCCGTGCCGGTCGTCCCGTGCCGGTCAGACCCGCACGCGCAGCCGGTAGAAGCGGGTGGTCTGGGTGGCGTTCTGGTTGTCGTCGCTGACCAGGAGCACGTCGAGGCGGCCCTTGGCGCGGCCGGTGACCGCCATGCCCTCGATGTTGTCGAGGAGCGGGTTGGGCTGGGGCTGCTTGGCGGTGGCGCCGAGGGAGGGGCAGGCGGCGATGTCGGCCAGCAGGGTCTTCTTCACCGTCCGCAGGCCGTGCCGCCCGGCGGTCAGGGTCTCGGTCCCGCCGACGTCCGTGGCCCGGCGCGCGTCGGCCAGGTAGAGGCGGACGGTGTTGCCGACGCCGGAGGTGAAGCCGCGCTCCAGCACCAGCAGCCGCCCGTCCGGCACCGCGGTGACCTCGGGCACGCCGAGACCGGCGTCGACCTGGTAGGCGTACTGCGCGCCCAGCCGGAAACCGCCGTCCTTCTTCCGCTGCCAGGTCTGGACCCGGACCAGGTTCGTGTCGTCGCCGGAGAGGGCGTACTCCATCGACGCGACCAGGGTCCGGCCGTCGGGCAGCAGGGTGAGCGCCTCGAACGTCCCGTTGGACTGCCCCCGGCCCGCGGGCGTGGTGCGCAGCGCGTCCGGTACGGGGAGGGTGTCGAGGATCTCGCCGGTACGGGAGTAGCGGCGGATCGACGGCTCCGTCTCGGAGGAGACGAGGTACGTGCCGTCCTTGTCGACGACGAGTCCCTCGCTGTCCAGCGCGGCACCGCTCTCGTCGGCGAGCGCGACGACGGACGTCGGCCGGAGGGTGTCCTCGTCCAGCCGGAAGAGGGAGGACCGGTCGGACAGCGCGGCGATCGTGCCGTGGCGGTCGGTGGCCAGCGCGGAGAAGTTGCCGACGTAGGTGCCCTCGTAGGTCGTCTTGTCGAGGGCGTCGGAGAAGCCTTCGATGGCCACGGAGGACGAGCAGGCGTTCCGCGCCGCGATGCCGGACGCCGCGGGCGCCGCCGCGGGTGACGCGGCGGCGGGTCCGGCGGTCGTGAGGCAGGTGGCGGCGGCCAGGCCGGCGGTGACGGTGGCGAGCGCGGTGCGCAGAGTCTTCGGGTGCATGGCGGCACGGTACGGCGGTCGGGTGACGTCGGGTGGGCGCGAAGAGAAACTCGCGGGCCGTTGTCGATCCGGTGCGCCGCCGTTCGACGTACGGGTGGCGGCACCAGGAGCGCGCACGGGCGCGCGGAACCGGAGGAACAGATGAGCCAGCTGCTCAGAGTCATGAACTTCAACGTCTCGGCCGACGGGATCGCCGCCGGGGAACGGCAGAGCCTGGAGAACCCGTTCGGGCTGCCCGGGGCCGAGCGGCTGTTCTCCTGGGCCGGTGCCACGGCGAGCTGGCCGATGCGTACCGATCCCGGGGGCAGCCGCGGCCTGGACGACTGTTTCACCCGGGACTTCGCGCGGAACATCGGCGCGGAGATCATGGGCCGCAACAAGTTCGGCCCCCAGCGCGGGCCGTGGACCGACCTGGACTGGCAGGGGTGGTGGGGCGACGAGCCGCCGTTCCACACCCCGGTGTTCGTCCTGACCCACCACGAACGCCCCTCGATCACCCTCTCCGACACCACGTTCCACTTCGTGGCCGGCGACCCGGCCGCCGTCCTGGAACGGGCCCGGCAGGCCGCGCGGGGCCGGGACGTCCGGCTCGGCGGCGGGGTCACCACCGTGCGGGAGTTCCTGGCGGCCGGTCTCGTCGACACGCTGCACGTGGCCGTCTCACCGGTGGAACTCGGCTCCGGCCTGCGCCTGTGGGACTCCCCCGAGGACCTGCTCGACCGGTACCACCTGGAGGTGGTGCCGAGTCCGAGCGGCGTGACGCACCACCTGTTCTGGCGGAGGTGAGGTCAGCGGTCCGCTGCGCGCCGGTGCTCCGCGATGCGGTGTACGTCGGTCAGCGCGTCGTACATGCACGTCAGCAGGTGGCGGAGCTGGTCGGAGGTCGCGCTGTCGTCGTTCAGCATGTCGGCGGCGTGGTCGAGCAACCGCCCCGCCATCTCCAGTTGCTGCGCGTCGACGGCGTCGACGAGCCGGGACAGGGGCCCGGTCCCGTCGGTCAGCAGGTAGGCGGGCTTGCCGTCGGGGCCGGTCCAGGGCAGGCGGCGGGGCGTACCGGGGCTGTCGGTCATCGGACCGCCTCCAGGGCCTTCAGGTAGGGGCGGACCAGGGCGTTGTCCTCGCCGCGCAGGAGCGGTTCCGCGGGGCGGGGCCGGGGTGGGACGGGGGCGGGGGCGTACGTCGCGGGTGCGGGGCGCCGTCGGCGGCGGCGCCGTCCGGTGGCGGGGAGGAGGAGGTCGAGCAACAGAAGCAGGGGCAGCCAGGCCCGGCGGGCGGTACGGTGACGCACGTTCATCGGCTCCGTGAGGTCGGTCGGTGGCCATGCCCCCGGGCCGGTGCGACGGTCGCGGGGGTTCGCTTTGTGTAGCGAAGCCCTCACAGGGTGGAGTGGTCGCGGCTAGGCTCGCCAGAGGGACGGATGTGCCGGTTCCTTTGTCACGCGGGGGTCGCACGGATGAGCAACACCTACGGCAACTGGCTCAGGCAGCAGCGGGAGGCGGCCGGGCTGACGCAGCAGCAACTGGCCGACCTGGCCCTGATGACGCGGTCGCACATCGCGCATATCGAGGCGGGTCGTCGCATGCCGTCGCTGGAGGACGCGCGGCGCCTCGACGCGGTCCTCAACACGGGGAACGTGCTGAGCACCTTTCTGCCGGGCGAGGAACCGGCGGTCGCCGACTACTTCGAGGCGGTGCGGCTGCTCGAACAACAGGCGGTGATGATTCGGGAGTTCGCCCTGTCGTTCGTCCCGGGCATTCTCCAGACCGAGAGGTACGCGCGTGCGGTTCTGGACAGGTCCTTCCCCCGAGTGAGCGCGGAAGAGTGTGACAAGCGCGTTGTCACTCGCCTTCAGCGCGCGAAGATCCTTCACGACCCCCTCACGCCCGCAGTGTGGGCGCTGCTCGACGAGTCGGTCCTCCACCGTCGCATCGGTGGGCCGGACGTCATGGCGGAACAGATCGGCCATCTGGTTCAACTCGCGGAGGCCGGACGAATTCAGCTGCATGTCGTGCCGTTCACCACAGGCGGACATCCCCTTCTCAACAACATGCTCACGCTGATGTGGTTCAAAGACCAGCCACCGGTGGCCTACGGGGAGGGCCTGTATATGGGCAAGCTGCACGATGCCCCGTCGGTGGTGCAGGAACTACAGCACCGCTTCGACTTCACACTGGGCAACGCGCTGCCGCTCAGGGAGACGCTCGCTTTACTTAGGGCGACCGCAAGGGATTATGGACGCCATGACTGACGTAACCGTACGCGCGGCCGGGAGACTGGAGGGCTGGCGCAAGTCCTCCTACAGCAATGATCAGGCCGGGAGTTGCCTCGAAGTACTGGACGGCTGGGACGGCGGCGTCCCCGTGCGGGACTCCAAGGTGCCTGACGGGCCCGCCCTGGTCTTCCGGCCGTCGCAGTGGGCGGCGTTCGTCGGGGCCGTGAGGGACGGAGGGCTGCCCTCTCAGCAGTAAAGGCGAGTCAGCAGTTGATGCCCGCCCAGGCACAGGTAGGCCCGGTCGACCGCAAAGGAGCATGCGCGCCATGACTGACAAGACGACGCGGAACGCAACGGCACTGAAGGGGTGGCGGAAGTCCTCCTACAGCGATTCCACCGCCGGGAGTTGCCTGGAAGTACTGGACGGCTGGGACGGCGGCGTCCCCGTGCGGGACTCCAAGGTGGCTGACGGCCCCGCCCTGGTGTTCCGGCCGTCGGAATGGACGGCGTTCGTCGGGGCCGTGACAGGCGGGCGGTTGCCCGAGCCCCAGTAGCGCCGCAGGCACCGGCGTCACGTGGATCGGAACCGGCGGGCAGGGACCTCGAAGACGAGTTCGCGGCCGTCCTCCTCGTCCCACTGTTCTCCGGTTTCGACGAAGCCGAAGCCCGCGATCGTGGCCAGGGAGGCCGTGTTGTCGGGGCTGATCGTCGCCCGTACGGTCGTCACCGTCGTCTCGGCCGCCGCCCTGCGCAGCAGCTCGACCAGCGTGGAACGGGCGTATCCCCGGCGGCGGAAGCCAGGGGCGACGGAGTAGCCGATCTCGACCATGCCGGCCTCGTCGGGCGGTCCGTGGAACCCGGCGTGTCCGACGACGAGGCCCCCGTCGCCGATGACCGCCTGCCGCACCATCCACCGCGCACCGCGCGGATCGGCGGCCATCTGGCCGAGCCGGTACCGCCACAGCCACCGCGCCCTGTCGGTCAGGAAGTAGTCCGTCAGCGGGACCCCGGCCAGCCTGCCCGCCTCGGACAGGTCGCCGTCGAGCAGGGCGGACATCGCCTCGCCGGACAACTCCGCGAAGCGGACACGCTTCGGGCTCCGCACGGACGGGACACGGCGATCAGCGTCATCTGTCACCTGCGGATGCTCGCCGACCGGCCCGTGGGCCGTCCAGCGATTTCGAGGCGGCCCAGCGACCACCCCGCCCCGTCACCACACCGCTCACAAGGAACGTGAGCAATTCGCGCCCCATCGTCCTTCCCCCGCTCATCCGAGCGCCTCCCTGACACTCACCCCCCGCCTGCTCACGTTTTCCCGGCGGCGGGTGCCTGACTGCGGCAGCCACCTCGCACACCCCCTCACCCGACGGTCACCGTCGCCTGCCACGCCCCCGGGCGCACGCCTGCCGTTCCCTGGAAGAACAGCGAGAAGTCGGAGGCGTCGGGGAAGCCGAGCGCGTGGGCGCAGGTGGCCGCGGTGAGGCGGTCGTGCGCGAGGAGCCGTCTGGCCTTCAGGACGATCCGGTCCGGTCGACGATGTACGCCTTCGCGGTGCGGCCCGTGGCCTGCCGCACCGCTCTTGAGGGGGTGCGGGGCGCGTGTCCCAGTGCCCGGCGTAGTAGCCGGCGTCGTGGTGTCCCCGGAAGTGCGCTTCGACGCTGGACCGGAACAGCCGGAACAGCCGGAACAACCGGAACAACCGGAACACCGGATTGACCGGCCGTGTCCCGGCGTGGGGAGGCCGGAGCCGGGTGATGAGCGCGGGGACCAGGATCCCGGGCAGCTCCGTCGGGATGTCCCCGGGCGGATGCTTCGAGGAGAAGAGGGCCGCGCGCGGTGTCGACGAACGGCCAGTCGGCGTCGGGAACGCGCCAGTGTGCGACCAGGTCCGGGGAGGCGGCCAGCTCCCGGGTGGCGTGGGTGACCGGCGCGGTCGGCACGAACAGCACGACGTGCCCGGTCACGCCGGCGATGTCGTCCCATCGGTGCCCGGCTCCGGGAGCGACCCGCACCGCGGACCGCTCCTGGAGCCGGTACCGGAGGAGGTCCACGGTGACGGCTCCGTGCCCGGCATCGACGACGGCGAGGACGTGGAAGTCGGCGCGCGGTGTCCCGCCGTCGTTCAGCTCGCGAAGGCGGCCGAACGTCATGGTCTCGACAGTGGCGGCACCGCGCTCGACGGGCTGGTAGGCCATGTGCCGGATCACGGTCGCCTGTCCGTTTTCCGCCATCGGGCGCCCCGTCGCGCCAATGCCCCGGCACAGCGGAAGGGGTTCGACGAACGCACAGGACAACCGCCCCATAACCCTGATCGGGAGAGTCACGACGACCACGACGCGGCAGTCGCCGCTGCCCGCTCACGACCACCGGCCGGGAACCGGACCGACCCTGGTCTTCCCGCACTACTGGGGTGGCTCCGCCCGCACCTGGGACCTCGTCGTCGGCCGCCTCGCGGAACGCGACACGCTCCCTGTCGGCTTCCGCGGGTGGAGCCGCCCGCGCCATCTGGCCGGCCCCTGCACCCTCCGCCGGCTCGCCGACGACACGCTCGCCGTGATCGCCGACGCGAGACGTCACCGCGGTGGAGGCGGTGAGTGTGGCCGAACGCGGAGGGGAGTTCGGCTGCGGACTCCGACGGCACCATGGCCTGGTCAGGAAAAACGCGAACAAGTCCCTCCCTGCTGTCCTCCCCTCACTCATTTGAGCGCCTTCCTGGCATTCACCTCCCACCTGCTCACGCTTTTCCGACGATGGGTGCATGACTGCGGCAGCCACCTGGGGAAGCAACCCCCACAGCACCCGGCACGTGATCGACGCCGTACGCGCGCTCATGCGGTCCGACGGCCTGGACGTGTCCCTCGCCGCCATCGCCCGCGCGTGCGGAACCTCGCGCAACTTCCTCTACGACAACTGGCGTTCCGCCTCCGCGCTGCACCTGCTCGCGCTGCGGGCCGAGCTGGCGCACGTCTTCACCGTGGCGGACCGCACCCACCCCAGCGACGGCACCGTCGCGGGTATCGGCGGACAGTTGTCCCAGGCCGTACGGCTCGTCCGCCGGCACCCGACGACGGCGGCGGTCGCCCGGTCCTCCCCCGCCGCGTTCGCGCGGGCGCACACCGCGACCGACGGCCCGCTGGTCCACGCGGCGACGGAACTGGTCCACGACCTGCTGTATCCGCTGGTCCCGTACGGCGGGGTGGGGGGCGATCCCGCGCTGGCATCCCGGGCCTGGAAGATCCTCTGGGTCGCGCGGCCGGCCGCCCTCAGCCCCGAGGCCGCCGGTGACGAGGAGGCGGAGGGCGCCCTGGACCGGGCCTTCGGCGCGTTGCTGGGTGATCTGCTCGCACCGTGGGGCGCCACCGCCCCCTGACCGGCCGATTCACAGACTGCTCCCAGGCGGGGGACAGTCCGCGCTCATCGCGCGTGTGGAGGGTGTTCTGGTGACCTCTGCCACCGATCCACTTCCCCCGGCCCCCGCGCCCGCCCCCGCGTCCGCGCCCGCCGCGACACCCGCCGCGCGGCCCGGTGACGGGTCCGCCGCGCCCCGCTGGTCGTCGCCCGCCCTTGTGGCGATCCTCGTCCTGGCGGCGGCGCTGTACTCCTGGAACCTGTCCTCCTCCGGCCTGAACAGCTTCTACAGCGCCGCCGTGCTCAGCGGCACGGAGAGCTGGAAGGCGTGGTTCTTCGGTTCGCTGGACGCGGGGAACTTCCTCACCGTCGACAAGCCGCCGCTGGCGCTGATGGTCATGGGCCTGTCGTGCCGCGTCCTCGGATACGGCACCTGGCAGATGATGGCGCCGATGATCGTGGCCGCGCTGGCGACGATCTGGATCCTGCACGCGTCCGTCAAGCGGGTGTGGGGCCACGGCGCGGCGACGGTCGCCGCGCTGGTGCTCGCCCTCACCCCGATCACCGTCGCCATCAACCGGGACAACAACCCCGACACCCTGCTGGTGTTCCTGATGGTGAGCGGCGCGGCCCTCGGGCTGCGGGCGACGCGCACCGACCGGCTGCAGCCCCTGCTGGGCGCCGCGGTCTGCTTCGGGCTCGCCTTCAACACCAAGATGCTCCAGGGCTACATCGCCCTGCCCGCCGTGTTCCTGGTGTACGTGTACGCCTCCCGGCTCGGCTGGGCGCAGCGGGTGCGGAACCTGGTGCTGGCCGCGGTCGTGCTGGCCGTCGCCAGTTTCTGGTGGGCGGCGGCCGTCTCGCTGGTGCCCGCCGACGACCGGCCGTACATCGGCGGTTCGACGGACGGCACGGCCTGGGACCTGATCATGGGGTACAACGGCCTCGGCCGGGTCTTCGGCGGCGAGGGCAACGGCGGGGGCGGCGGCGGCAGCTTCGCCGGGACCGCCGGGATCGGCCGGATGTTCAACGACGTGCTCGGCGGCCAGATCTCCTGGCTGCTGCCCTTCGCGGGCATCGCGCTCGTCGCCGGCCTGGTGCTGTGCGGGCGGGCCCCGCGCACCGACCTCACCCGGGCCGCGCTGGTGCTGTGGGGCGGCTGGACGGTCCTGCACTTCCTGACCTTCAGCATGGCCGAGGGCACCATGCACCCGTACTACACCACCGCCCTCGCCCCCGGCATCGCGGCGCTGTGCGGAGGCGGCGGCGTGATGCTGCTGCGCGTCTTCCGCGCCGGCCGGCGGTGGGCGTGGGTGCTGCCGCTGGCCCTCGCGGTCACCGGGGTGTGGGCGGTCGTGCTGCTGCGCCGGGCCTCGGGGTGGAACAGCTGGCTGTGGCCGGCCATCGCGGTGGTGATGGCGCTGGCCATCGCCGGCCTGCTGGTCTTCCGCTCCGGCCGGCGCATCCGGCTGCTGGCGGTCTCCGTCGCCGCGGCCGTGGTCGCCTCGGTGGCGGGTCCGGCGGCGTACGCCTGGTCGGTGCCGTCCGGCTCGGGCGGCGGCATGGGCGGCACCAACCCGACCGCCGGTCCGACGACGGGCAGCGGCATGGGCGGTCCGGGCGGCGGCGGCCAGGGCGGCGGCCCCGGCGGCCAGCTGCCGGGCGGCTCCGAGCAGGGCGGCCAGGCGGCCGGCGGTTTCCCCGGCGGCGGCGAGGTGCCGGGCGGTGGGGAGATGCCGCAGGGCGGCGGTACGGCTCCCGGCGGTACGGCTCCCAGTGGTACGGCGGAGGCGGGCGGCACGCCCCCGAGCGGCGCCGACGGCCAGACGGGCGGTCAGACGGGCGGTCAGACAGGCGGCGGAGGCATGGGCGGCGGCATGGGCGGCAGTGCCAGTACCGAGCTGATCTCCTACCTCAAGAAGCACCAGGACGGCGCCACTTGGCTGCTCGCCGTCTCCAGCTCGCAGAGCGCCGCGCAGCTCGTCCTCAGCAGCGGTGAGCCGGTCATCTCCATGTGGGGCTGGTCCGGCAGCGACAAGGCGATGACCCTCGCCAAGCTCAAGGAGCTGGTCAAGAGCGGGCAGTTGCACTACATCCAGGTCTCCAGCGGCGGCATGGGCGGCGGGGGCATGGGCGGCGGCAGCACGCTCAGCACCGAGGTCACCGAGTGGGTGCAGAAGAACGGCACCGAGGTCACGGACGTCGACGGTGCTTCGGGCCTCTACCGACTGGACGCCTCCGACGTGAACTGACCGGTACCGCACCACGCCTGGCACGACGGCCCCTCGACCACCGGATCGAGGGGCCGTCGTCACACGATCGACACGTCATGTACACCACATGCTCTACATGTCCATGCCACCCTCCGGGTATCCCGTCCGTGCAACCCGCGTAGATCGGACACCCCACATGCTCGCGATCCGCATCCCCAGACCCCGCCACCGCGCCCTGGCCCTCGCCACGGCGGCCGTGCTGACCGCCCTCACCGCCCCCGCCCTGACGGCGGCCGACGCCACCGCCACCACGACCGACTACGACACGACGTACTACAAGAACGCGATCGGCAAGACCGGCACGAGCCTGAAGTCCTCGCTGCACACGATCATCAGCAGCCAGACGAAGATCTCCTACTCCGCCGTCTGGAACGCGCTCAAGGAGACCGACGAGGACCCGAACAACAGCAGCAACGTGATCCTGCTGTACAGCGGCGTCTCCCGCAGCAAGTCCCTCAACGGCGGTGACGTCGGCGACTGGAACCGCGAGCACACCTGGGCCAAGTCGCACGGCGACTTCGGCGAGGCCACCGGCCCGGGCACCGACCTGCACCACCTGCGCCCGGCCGACGTCCAGGTCAACAGCGTCCGCGGCAACCTGGACTTCGACAACGGCGGCTCCACGGTGTCGGGCGGCGGCGGCAGCCTGGTCGACTCCGACTCCTTCGAGCCGCGCGACGCCGACAAGGGCGACGTGGCCCGCATGATCCTGTACATGGCCGTGCGCTACGAGGGCGACGACGGCTGGGCCGACCTGGAGCCCAACGAGAAGGTCAACAACGGCAGCAACCCGTACATCGGCAAGCTCTCCGTCCTCAAGGCGTGGAACGAGCAGGACCCGCCCAGCGCCTTCGAGGAGAACCGCAACCAGGTCATCTACGACAGCTACCAGCACAACCGCAACCCGTTCATCGACCACCCGGAGTGGGTCGAGGCGATCTGGTAACCGCCGCCCGCTACAGGTGCGTCGGCGCGAACATGCGCAGCACCGCCGGGAGGACGACCACCGAGGGGCCCGGCGTCGCGAGGGCCTCCGCGAGGTCGGCCCGGAGGGTCTCCGGGCAGGTGCGCACACCGGGGACGCCGAAGGACTCGGCCAGCGCCACGTAGTCCGGGCGGGTCAGCTCGGTCGCCGTGGCCTGGCCGAAGGCGTCGGTCATGTACTCGCGCAGGATGCCGTAGCCGCCGTCGTCGACGATCAGCCAGGTGACGTCCAGGTCGTACTGGCGGGCGGTGGCGAGTTCGGCGATCGAGTAGAGTGCGCCGCCGTCCCCGGAGACCGCGAGGACCGGGTGGGTGGGGTCGGCGGCGGCGGCTCCCAGGGCCGCCGGGAAGCCGTAGCCGAGGCCGCCGGCGCCCTGGGCGGAGTGCATGGTGTTGGGACCCTCGGGGTCGAAGGCCGACCACGCCCAGTAGGCCAGGATGGTCATGTCCCAGAAGGACGGGGAGCCGGCCGGGAGGGCCGCGCGGACGGCCGCCAGGACGTCCTGCTCCAGGGTGAGGTCCTGGGCGGCAAGGCGGGCGCGGACCCGGTCCAGCACCGTGCGGACGCGGTCGGGGGCGGCCGGGTCGGTGCGGGCGTCCACCGTCTCCAGGAGCGCCTGCAGGGCGAGGCGGGCGTCGGCGTGGATGCCGAGGGCGGGGTGGTTGGACTCCAGCTTGCCGAGGTCGGCCTCGATCTGGATCACCCGGCCGCGGGGCCGGAACGTGTGGTAGTTGGAGGAGAGTTCACCGAGGCCGGAGCCGACGACGAGGAGGACGTCGGCGTCCTCCAGGAAGTCGGTGGTGTGCCGGTCCTCCAGCCAGGACTGGAGGGAGAGCGGGTGCTCCCAGGGGAAGGCGCCCTTGCCGCCGAAGGTCGTGACGACGGGGGCCTGGAGGCGTTCGGCGAGCTGCCGGAGCTTCTTGGCGGCGTCCGCGCGGACCACGCCGCCGCCCGCGACGATCGCGGGGCGCGCGGCGCGGGAGAGCAGGTCGGCGGCGACCGCGGTCAGCTCGGGGCGCGGGGGGAGTTCCTCGGGGAAGGTGTCGCCGCCGGTCACCACGGGGATCGCGGTCTCGGCGAGCAGCACGTCCTGCGGGATCTCCACCCACACCGGGCCGTGCGGGACGGTCAGCGCCGACGTCCACGCCTCGGCGATCGCGGAGGGGATCTGCGACTGGGTGCGGACGGTGTGCACGGACTTGACGACGCCGCGGAAGGACGCCGCCTGGTCGGGGAGTTCGTGCAGGTAGCCGTGGCGGCCGCCGCCGAGCCCGGCGGTGGGGACCTGGCTGCTGATGGCGAGGACGGGCGCGGAGGCGGCGCGGGCCTCCTGGAGGGCGGCGAGCGAGGTGAGCGCGCCGGGGCCGGTGGAGAGCAGCAGCGGGGCCGCCTCGCCGGTGATCCGGCCGTAGGCGTCGGCGGCGAACCCCGCGTTGTTCTCCACCCGCAGGCCCAGGTAGCGCAGGCCGGAGCGGCGCAGCGCGTCGAACACGCCGAGGGCGTGCTGGCCGGGCAGGCCGAAGACGGTGGTCGCGCCGAGCCCGGCGAGACTCTCCACGACCAGGTCTCCGCCGGTGCGGCCGGGAGGCGGGTTCAGCGCCGCCTCGGTCTGGGCGGGCGTCGGACGGAGCTCCAGGTCGTGGTCGTGCGTCACTTCGCGCGTGCCTCGGCAATCTGTCGGGCCATGATCGTGGTCAGTTCGTAGGCCGTGTGGGAGGCGGCCACCGACGTGATCTCGGCGTGGTCGTAGGCGGGCGCCACCTCGACGACGTCCGCGGAGACAAGGTTGCACGACGCCAGGCCGCGGAGGATCTCCAGCAGCTCGCGGGAGGTCATGCCGCCGGCCTCGGGGGTGCCGGTGCCGGGGGCGTGGGCGGGGTCGAGGCAGTCGATGTCGATGGAGATGTACAGCGGGCGGTCGCCGATGCGCTGGCGGAGCTGGTCGGCGACCTCGTCGGCGCCGCGCCGGTAGACGTCGGCGGAGGTGACGATGCCGAAGCCCATCTTGGCGTCGTCGGTGAGGTCCTGCTTGCCGTACAGGGGGCCGCGGGTGCCGACGTGGGAGAGGGCGGAGGTGTCGAGGACGCCCTCCTCGACGGCACGGCGGAACGGGGTGCCGTGGGTGTACTCGGCGCCGAAGTAGGTGTCCCAGGTGTCGAGGTGGGCGTCGAAGTGGAGCAGCGCGACGGGGCCGTGCTTCTTGGCGACCGAGCGCAGCAGCGGCAGGGCGATGGTGTGGTCGCCGCCGAGGGTCATCAGGCGGGCGCCGGTGCCGAGCAGGTCGTCGGCGACGGCCTCGAGGGTCTCCACGGCCTCGTCGATGTGGAAGGGGTTGACGGCGATGTCGCCGCCGTCGGCGACCTGGGCGAGGGCGAAGGGGGAGGCGTCCTGCGCGGGGTTGTAGGGGCGCAGCAGCCGGGACGCCTCGCGGATGGCGTTGCCGCCGAAGCGGGCGCCGGGCCGGTAGGAGACGCCCGAGTCGAACGGGACGCCCACGACGGCGACGTCGGCGCGGCCGACCTCGTCGAGCCGGGGCAGCCGGGCGAAGGTCGCCGGGCCGGCGTAGCGCGGGACCCGGGAGGAGTCGACGGGGCCGCGGGGCGTCTCGTTGCTGCTCATGAACTGCCTTCTTCCTTCGTACGCTTCGTCGCGCATGTACTGCTTGCTTCCGGCCCTACTGGTGTGCGGGGGCCGGTTCGGACACGGTTTCGGGGGCGCGGCCGGCGAGGCGTTCGCGCCAGGCGGCGAGGACGGCGGCGTCGGTCGGGCGGGTGGCGAGGGAGACCACCAGGTAGGCGGCGAGGGAGGCGAGCAGGCCGTAGTAGACGGGCTCGTTGGCGAGGATGCCGTAGCCCGCCATGAGGCCGGTCACCGCCAGGCCGCCGACGGCGACGGCGGCGAGCGCGCCCTGGGCGGTGCCGCGCTTCCACAGCAGGCCGCCGAGGATCGGGACGAGGAGTCCGCCGACGAGGAGGTTGTAGGCGACGGTGAGGGCCTCGACGACGTCGTTGAGGACGATGGCCGCGCAGATGACGGCGACGCCCATGAGGAGGATGAAGACGCGGTTGCCCTTCACCTCGTCGTGCTCCGCGCCGTCGTGCTCCGCGCCGTCGGCGGCGGTGCTCCGGCCGCGCAGCCGGGACCAGATGTCGTTGTTGGCGACGGTGGCGCAGGCGATCAGCGCGCCGGAGGAGGTGGACATCACGGCGGCGAGGGCGGCGGCGAGGACCAGTCCGCGCAGGCCGACGGGGAGTTCGTCCTTGACGATGGTGGCGAAGGCGTCGTCGGGGTTGGCGAGGTCGGGGTACATGACCTTCGCGGCGGTGCCGATGACGGCGCCGGCGACGGCGTAGGCGAGGCAGTAGGTGCCGGCGACGGTGCCGCCCCACTTGGCGGTGCGGTCGCCGCGCGCGGTGAACACCCGCTGCCAGATGTCCTGGCCGATGAGCATGCCGAAGGTGTAGATCAGCACGTACGTGAAGATGGTCTCGCCGCCGATGCCCAGCGGGTCGAAGTACGAGGTGGGCAGCTGGTCCTTCATCGCGCCGAAGCCGCCGGCCTTCACCACCGCGATGGGCAGCAGCAGGAGCAGCACGCCGATGGTCTTGACGACGAACTGCACCATGTCGGTGAGGGTGATCGACCACATGCCGCCGAGGGTGGAGTAGGCGACGACGATCGAGCCGCCGAGGACGATGGCGAGGGTGCGGTTCACGTCGAAGAGGACGTCGAAGATGGTGGCGTAGGCGATGGTCGAGGTCACCGCGAGCATCAGGGTGTACGCCCACATGACGACGCCGGAGATGACGCCGGCCCTGCCGCCGTAGCGCAGGTCGAGCATCTCGGAGACGGTGTAGACCTTCAGCCGGGCGATGCGGGCGGAGAAGAACACCGACAGGGCGAGGATGCCCAGGCCGATGGTGACGACCATCCAGGCGCCGGAGAGGCCGTACTGGTAGCCGAGGCCGACGCCGCCGATGGTGGACGCGCCGCCGAGGACGATCGCGGCCATGGTGCCGGAGTACATCGCCGGTCCGAGCCGGCGCCCGGCGACGAGGAACTCGCTCTTGGACTTGGCGCGGCGCATGCCCCACCAGCCCATGGCCAGCATGCCAGCCAGATAGGCGACGATCACCAGGTAGTCGATGGCCATGGGACCCTCCTTCGCTCAGTTCCGCACTGACACTAGGTGGCCGAAAAGCGACTGCGAAGTGTACGTTTCCTCCATTCAGCAGGGGCTCCCGGGAGGAAACGTCCACATGGTCCAGGAGCCGGCGGTCCCGCCGACGCCGCCCGTGCCGCTGGCGGCGCTGCTCGCCCGGGAGGACCTGGCGCTGCGGCAGATCGCCGGCCCGGTGGCGTCCGAAACGGCGGTGCACTGGGCGCAGACCTCGGAGATGTCCGACCCGTACCCGTACCTGCTCGGCGGTGAGCTGCTGCTGACGGCGGGGGTGCACATCCCGCAGGCGGCGGGGTCGGGGACGTACTTCGACGACTACGTGGCGCGGATCGTGGCGGGCGGCGGCGCGGCGCTGGGCTTCGGGGTGGCGCCGGTGCACGACACGGTGCCGCGGGCGCTGGTGGCGGCCTGCGAGGCGTACGGGCTGCCGCTGCTCGAGGTGCCGCCGCACACGACGTTCGCGGCGGTGGCGCGGGCGGTGTGGCAGCTGGTGGCGCAGGTCCGGCTGGCGGAGCTGCGGCGGGTGGCCGAGGCGCAGCGGGGGCTGGCCGCGGCGGCGTCCCGGCCGGATCCGGTGGCCTCGGTGCTGCGGCGGCTCGCGGTGCTGCTGGGCGGCCGGGCGGTGCTGTTCGGGCCGGACGGGGAGCCGCTCGCCGCCCAGGGCCGGGAGCCGGCGGAGGGGGCGGGCGAGGCGCTCGCCTCGCTGGCCCGGTTCGTCGGCGGACGGACCTCCGGTGCCGCGAGCACCGCGACGGACGCCGTCGCGGGTGCGCACCTGGCGGCGTACGCGCTGGGCGCCGGGGACCGGGGGCCGGTGCTCGGGGTGGCGGCCGGGCGGCGGGAGCCGGGTGACCACACGATCGCCTCCCTGGCGGCGGTGCTGCTCTCCCTGCTGGCCGGAGAGCGCCCCGACGGCGCGGACGCCGCCCGGACGACGGCCCTGGTGCGGGTGGTGCTGGGCGCGGCGCCCGAGGAGGTGGCGCCGCTGCTGGCGGCGGGGCCGGAGGACGACGGGCGGTGGCTGGTGGTGCACGCCCGGCGCGACCGGCCGGGCGGGGCGGCGCCGGACACGGCCGCGGCACTCGCGCTGGGCGCGGCCCTGGGGTCGCCGCTGGTGGATCCGGCCGGGGACCGGGTGCGGGTGCTGCTCCCGGCGGGCCGGGAGCCGGGGCCGCGGCCCGGGTGGACGCTCGGGGTGAGCGCCGCGGTGCCGGCCGCCGAGTGGCCGGCCGCCGACGCGCAGGCCGCGCGGGCGCTGGCGCGGGCCCGCGCCACCCGGGCCCCGCTGGTCCGGCACGGCGGCCGGGGCGCCCTCGCCGGCCTGGTCCCGGAGGCGGAGGCGGCGGCGCACGCGCGGGCGCTGCTCGCGCCGCTGGCGGGGTCGGCGGCGCTGGCCGAGACGCTGCGGACGTGGCTGTCGCTGCACGGGAGCTGGGACCGCACGGCCGTCGCCCTGTCGGTGCACCGCAACACCGTGCGCCAGCGCATCGCCCGGTGCGCGGCGCTGCTCGACGCCGACCTCGACGACCCGGACGTGCGGATGGAGCTGTGGTTCGCGCTGCGCCGGGGGTGAGCCGCGTCCGAGGAGCGGTACACCGGGGACGCCCGCCGGCCGCTGCCCCACAATGGGAGGCATGCCGATACCCGGGACACCCAGCCGTGCCGAACTCGTCGAACACCTCGTCCGTACCCGTATCGCGGGCGACGTCGCCACTCCCCGCGAGAACAACCTCTCGCACTACCGGAAGCTCGCGAACGGCGACCGCAACTACTGGCTCGGCCTGGAGCTGGGCGACCGCTGGAGCGACGAGCAGGACGTGCTCGCGGTGATGGCGGAGCGGGTCGGTGTCGTCGACGACGCCGAGTTCCGCCACGGCCAGGACACCATCGACCCCGAGCTGACCGTGGCCGCGCTGGAGCGGCTGGCCGAGCGGCTGCGCAAGGCCGCCGACAGCGCGCAGCGGGTGCTGTTCGCCACCGGCCACCCCGGCGGCCTGCTGGACGTGCACCGGGCGACGGCCGCCGCGCTGCGCGCCGCCGGCTGCGAGATCGTCGTCATCCCGGAGGGGCTGCAGACGGACGAGGGGTACGTCGTGCAGTTCGCGGACGTGGCGGTGCTGGAGCACGGTGCCACGCTGTGGCACACCCACTCGGGCGAACCGATGAAGGCGATCCTCACCGGCCTGGAGCGCGCCGGCCGCCCGCTGCCCGACCTGGTCGTCGCCGACCACGGCTGGGCGGGCTACGCCGGTCAGCACGGCGTCGACTCCTGCGGGTACGCCGACTGCAACGACCCGGCGCTGTTCCTCGCCGAGGCGGAGGGAACGGTGCAGGTGACCGTCCCGCTCGACGACCACGTCCTCAGCCCGCGCCACTACGACCCGATGACGGCGTACCTGCTGGCGGAGGCGGGGCTGGCCTGAGGCCCCCCGCGGCCCCGCGGCCCCGCGTGCCGGGCGCCGGGTCCGGACAGACCCGGCGCACCATCGGCGGCCCGGCCCGGCCCGGCCCGGCCCGCTGCCGCCGCCCGGTCTGTTCACGGCCGCCGCCCGGCCCGCAGCCGCCGCCCGGCCCGGCTGGCGGCCGTCCCGTCCCGGAGGCCGGCCTCGGCGGCGGCCAGGGCCTCCCGGGAACCGGGGCCGAGGGGCGCGGTCCTCGCCGGCGGGGCGGACGCCGCGCTTCGGCGCGGCCGGCCACGGCACCCCGGTGACGGTGCCGGCGACCGGGTGCGCGGCCTCCGGCAGCAGCGCGCCGGAGCCAGCCGCCGATCACGTCGGCCGCCGATCACGCCAGTCGCCGATCACGCCGGCCGCCGCCTCGACGAGGACGACGCCCGCCTCGGCGAAGGCGGCGACGCCCCCCGTGAAGGCGCTCTCGCCGCCGCCCGCGGCCCCGTCCCGTTCCGTCCGCGCCGTGCCCCTCAGTGCTCCCGTGGGACGCGGAGCACGCCTTCCTGGATGACCGTCAGGGCGAGGTGCCCGTCCTGGGTGTGGATCCGGGCCTGGCCCAGACCCCGGCCGCCGAAGGCCGACGGCGACTGCTGGTCGTAGAGGAGCCACTCGTCGGCGCGGAACGGGCGGTGGAACCACATGGCGTGGTCCAGCGAGGCGCCGACGACGTCACCGACGGCCCAGCCGCCCCGGCCGTGCGCGAGGAGCACGGAGTCGAGCAGGGTCATGTCGGAGACGTAGGTGGCGAGGACGACGTGCAGGAGGGGGTCGTCGGCGAGTTTGCCGTCGGTGCGGAACCAGACCTGGGAGCGCGGCTCGCGCGGGGTGCCGTAGGCGCCGTAGGGCGGGTCGTCGACGTAGCGCAGGTCGACGGCGGCGCGGGCCTCGAGGAACCGTTCCACCGTCTCGGCGGGCAGGTGGGGGTAGGAGCGCAGCCGGTCGGCGTAGGTGGGCAGCGTCGCCGGGTCGGGGGCGGGCGGCATCGGCGCCTGGTGGTCGAGGCCCTCCTCGTGCGTCTGGAAGGACGCCGACAGGGTGAAGACCGGCTTGCCGTGCTGGACGGCGACCACCCGGCGGGTGGTGAAGGAGCGGCCGTCGCGGAGCCGGTCGACCTCGTAGACGATGGGGGCGCCCGGGTCGCCGGGGCGCAGGAAGTACGCGTGCAGGGAGTGCGCGTGCCGGTCGGCGGGGACCGTGCGCCCGGCGGCGACCATCGCCTGGGCGGCCACCTGCCCGCCGAAGACCCGGGGGATCACGGCGGACCGGGACCGGCCGCGGAAGATGTCCCGCTCGATCCGCTCCAGGTCGAGCAGATCGAGCAGGTTCTGGAGTGCTTCGCTCATGCCGGTGGCTGCTACAGGCCCATGTCCTTGGCGATGATCATCTTCATGACCTCGCTGGTGCCGCCGTAGATGCGGTTGACGCGGTTGTCGGCGTACAGGCGGGCGATCGGGTACTCGTTCATGTAGCCGTAGCCGCCGTGCAGTTGGAGGCAGCGGTCGATGACGCGGTGGGCGACCTCGGTGCAGAACAGCTTGGCGCCGGCGGCCTCGGCGGCGGTCAGCTCGCCGGCGTCCAGGGCCTCCAGGGCCCGGTCGGCGACCGCCTCGGCGGCGTCCACCTCGGCCTGGCAGGCGGCCAGTTCGAACTTGGTGTTCTGGAAGGACGCGACGGTCTTGCCGAAGACGGTGCGGTCCTGGACGTACTCCTTGGCGAACCGCACCGCCGCCTTGGCCTGCGCGTACGCGCCGTAGGCGATGCCCCAGCGCTCGGAGGGGAGGTTGGCGCCGAGGTAATAGAACCCCTTGTTCTCCTCGCCGAGGAGGTCCTCGACCGGCACCTTGACGTCGACGAAGGCCAGCTCGGCGGTGTCGGAGGTGCGCAGGCCCAGCTTGTCCAGCTTGCGGCCGACCGAGTAGCCCTCGGACTTGGTGTCGACGGCGAAGAGGGAGATGCCGTGGCGGCGGTCCTCGGGCGTGGGGGCGGCGGTGCGGGCGCAGACGATGACGCGGTCGGCGTGGACGCCGCCGGTGATGAAGGTCTTGGCGCCGTTGAGGACGTAGTGCGTGCCGTCGTCGCTCAGCCTGGCGGTGGACTTCATGCCCGCGAGGTCGGAGCCGGTGCCGGGCTCGGTCATCGCTATCGCCCACATCTCCTCGGCGGAGACGAACTTGGGCAGGAACCGCTTCTTCTGCTCCTCGGTGGCGAGCATCTTGATGTACGGCAGGGCGAGCAGGACGTGCACGCCGGAGCCGCCGAAGGTGACGCCCGCGCGGGCGGTCTCCTCGTACTGGACCGCCTCGAACTTGTGGCTCTCCAGCCCGGCGCCGCCGAACTCCTCCGGGACGTTGATGCCGAACAGGCCCAGCTCGGCGAGCTTGTAGTAGAACTCGCGGGGCACGATGCCCTCGGTGAACCACGTGTCGTACTCCGGCACGACCTCGGCCTCGATGAAGGCGCGCAGGGTCTCCCGGAACGCCTCGTGATCCTCGTTGAACACCGTACGGCGCACGGGCGCCCACCTCCACGGGTACGTATCTAAGCGCTTGCTCAGACCTCACGGTACCGGCGAGTAGGGACGGGCGTCCAGAGCGGGCGGCGGGTAACGCGCGTCACGCGGAGGCACCCCAGGAGCGCGGGGCCGCGCCGGTGCGCGGCTCCGCGGCGTGGACGCGGCCGGCCGACGGCCCCGCGTCCACCCCCGGCAGAACCCTCCCGAGCCCTCAGGAGCCCTCCGCCGCCGCGAACGCCCCCCGCGCCATCCGGTGCAGCAGCCCCGCCGCCACCGCCCGCGAGGCCCTCCCCAGATGCGGCGTCGAGTTGAGCAACCCGAACACCGCGTGCACCGCCGAACGGGCGGTGGGCTCGGTGACCGCCGGGTACACCTCGCGCACCACCCCCACCCACAGCTCCACGTACTGCCGCTGCAACTGCCGCACCAGCTTCCGGTCGCTGTCCCGGAGGCGGTCCAGCTCGCGGTCGTGCAGGGTGATGAGCGGGCGGTCGTCGAGCGCGAAGTCGATGTGCCCCTCGATGAGCGAGTCGAGGACCGCCTCCGGGGCGCCGTCACCGGCCTCGGCGAGCCGCCGCTTCGCACCCGTCAGGAGCTGACCGCTGATGCCGACCAGCAGTTCCGCGAGCATCGCGTCCTTGCCGGCGAAGTGGCGGTACAGACCCGGACCGCTGATGCCGACCGCCGCCCCTATCTCGTCCACGCCCACCCCGTGGAACCCGCGCTCGGCGAAGAGCCGCGCGGCCTCCTTGAGGATCTGCTCGCGGCGGGTGGGGGCGTCGGTTCTGGTGGCCATGGGACCGATTCTAGACAGGGAGGTTAGCGGGCGTTAACCTGTGGGGCACACGTGTTAACGCTCACTAACAAGAGGAGCGCGAGATGCACGAGGCGCCGGAGCTGTCCAGCGCGGCCGACCCCGCGTCGGAGGCCTTTCGGGCCAACGACCGGGCGCAGCGCGCCCTCGTCGAGGAGCTGCGCGGCAGGCTGGCGGCGGCCCGTCTCGGCGGCGGTGAGCGGGCCCGCGCCCGGCACACCGCGCGCGGCAAGCTGCTCCCCCGCGAGCGCGTGGACCGCCTCCTCGACCCCGGCTCCCCGTTCCTGGAGCTGGCGCCGCTGGCGGCCGAGGGGATGTACGACGGGCAGGCCCCGGCCGCCGGGGTGATCGCCGGGATCGGCCGGGTCAGCGGCCGGGAGTGCGTGATCGTGGCCAACGACGCCACGGTCAAGGGCGGCACGTACTACCCGATGACCGTGAAGAAGCACCTGCGCGCCCAGGAGGTGGCCCTGGAGAACCGGCTGCCGTGCCTGTACCTGGTCGACTCGGGCGGCGCCTTCCTGCCGATGCAGGACGAGGTCTTCCCGGACCGGGACCACTTCGGGCGGATCTTCTACAACCAGGCCCGGATGTCCGGCGCGGGCATCCCGCAGGTCGCCGCCGTCCTCGGGTCCTGCACGGCGGGCGGGGCGTACGTCCCGGCGATGAGCGACGAGGCGGTCATCGTGCGCGGCCAGGGCACGATCTTCCTGGGCGGTCCGCCGCTGGTGAGGGCGGCCACCGGTGAGGTGGTGACGGCGGAGGAGCTGGGCGGCGGCGAGGTGCACGCGCGGGTGTCGGGCGTCGCCGACCACCTCGCGCAGGACGACGCGCACGCGCTGCGGATCGTGCGGACCATCGTGGACACGCTGCCCGCGCGCGGGGCGCCGCCCTGGGAGGTGCGGCCGGCGGCGGAGCCGAAGGTGGACCCGTACGGGCTGTACGGCGTCGTCCCGGTTGACGCGCGCACGCCCTACGACGTGCGCGAGGTCATCGCGCGGGTGGTGGACGGCTCGCGGTTCGCGGAGTTCAAGGCCGAGTTCGGGCAGACCCTGGTGACCGGGTTCGCCCACGTCCACGGCCATCCGGTCGGCGTCGTCGCCAACAACGGCATCCTGTTCTCCGAGTCCGCCCAGAAGGGCGCCCACTTCATCGAGCTGTGCGACCAGCGCGGCATCCCGCTGGTGTTCCTGCAGAACATCTCCGGGTTCATGGTCGGCAAGGACTACGAGGCGGGCGGCATCGCCAAGCACGGCGCCAAGATGGTCACGGCGGTGGCGTGCGCGCGCGTGCCGAAGCTGACGGTGGTGATCGGCGGTTCCTACGGCGCCGGGAACTACTCGATGTGCGGCCGGGCCTACTCCCCCCGCTTCCTGTGGATGTGGCCCGGCGCCAAGATCTCCGTGATGGGCGGCGAGCAGGCCGCCTCCGTGCTGGCGACCGTCAAGCGGGACCAGTGGGAGGCACGCGGCGAGGAGTGGCCGGCGAAGGAGGAAGAGGCGTTCAAGGCACCGGTGCGCGAGCAGTACGAGCGGCAGGGCAACGCCTACTACGCCACCGCCCGGCTGTGGGACGACGGGGTCATCGACCCCCTGGAGACCCGGCAGGTGCTGGGCCTGGCCCTGACCGCGTGTGCCCACGCGCCGCTGGGTGAGCCCCGGTTCGGCGTCTTCCGGATGTGAGGGGGAGAGCGACGATGTTCGACACCGTACTCGTGGCCAACCGGGGCGAGATCGCCGTCCGCGTGATCCGTACGCTGCGCGCGCTGGGGGTGCGCTCGGTGGCCGTCTTCTCCGACGCGGACGCGGGCGCCCGGCACGTCCGGGAGGCCGACGAGGCCGTACGGATCGGCCCGGCCCCGGCGGCGGAGAGCTACCTGTCCGTCGAGCGGCTGCTGGAGGCCGCCGAGCGGACGGGCGCGCAGGCCGTCCACCCGGGCTACGGCTTCCTGGCGGAGAACGCCGGTTTCGCGCGGGCCTGCGCGACGGCGGGGCTGGTCTTCATCGGACCGCCCGCCGACGCGATCGCCCTGATGGGCGACAAGATCCGGGCCAAGGAGACGGTCGCGGCGGCCGGTGTCCCGGTCGTCCCGGGCGGACGCGACCCCGGCCTCGCCGAGGCGGCCCGCGCGCTGGGCGCGCCCGTGCTGCTCAAACCGTCGGCGGGCGGCGGCGGCAAGGGCATGCGGCTGGTGCGGGACCTGGCCGTGCTGGAGGAGGAGATCGCCGCGGCCCGCCGGGAGGCCCGCGCCTCCTTCGGGGACGACACGCTGCTGGTGGAGCGGTGGATCGACCGGCCCCGGCACATCGAGATCCAGGTGCTGGCCGACGGCCACGGCAACGTGGTCCACCTCGGCGAGCGGGAGTGCTCCCTCCAGCGCCGGCACCAGAAGGTCGTCGAGGAGGCGCCCAGCGTGCTCCTCGACGAGGCGACGCGGGCCGCGATGGGCGAGGCGGCCGTGCGGGCGGCCCGCTCCTGCGGCTACCGGGGCGCGGGCACGGTGGAGTTCATCGTCCCCGGCGCCGATCCGTCCGCGTACCGCTTCATGGAGATGAACACCCGCCTCCAGGTGGAGCACCCGGTCACCGAACTGATCACGGGGGTGGATCTGGTGGAGTGGCAGCTCAGGGTCGCCGCCGGCGAGAAGCTCGGCTTCGCGCAGGCGGACGTCCGGCTCACGGGGCACGCGGTCGAGGCCCGCCTGTGCGCCGAGACCGTGTCCTTGAAGGAGGGCTCCCGCGGTTTCCTCCCCTCCGGCGGCACGGTGCTGCGGCTGCGCGAACCGCGCGGCGACGGCGTCCGCACCGACTCCGGGCTGAGCGAGGGCACCGAGGTGGGCAGCCGCTACGACCCGATGCTGGCCAAGGTGATCGCCCACGGCCCGGACCGGGAGACGGCCCTGCGCAAGCTGCGCGCCGCCCTCGCCGAGACGGTGACGCTGGGGGTGCCGACCAACGCCGGGTTCCTGCGGCGGCTGCTGGCCCACCCGGCGGTGGTGGCGGGCGAGCTGGACACCGGGCTGGTGGAGCGGGAGGTGGCCGGCCTGGTCCCCGGGGACGTACCGGAGGAGGTGTACGAGGCGGCGGCGGCCGTACGGCTGGACGCGCTGACACCGAAGGGCGACGGCTGGACGGACCCCTTCTCGGTGCCGAGCGGGTGGCGGCTGGGCGGGGAGCCGAGGCCGCCGTCCTTCCACCTGAGGGTGGACGACCCGGTCGAGTACACCCCGCGCGGCACCCACACCGTCACCGACGACACCGTCACCGTCACCCTGGACGGCGTCCGGCACACCTTCCACCGGGCCGGCGACTGGCTCGGCCGCGACGGGGACGCCTGGCGGGTACGGGACCACGACCCGGTCGCCGCCTCCCTCTCCCGGGCGGCGCGCGCGGGCACCGACTCGCTCACCGCGCCCATGCCGGGGACGGTGACGGTGGTGAAGGCCGCCGTCGGCGACGAGGTGGCCGCGGGGCAGGGCCTGCTGGTCGTCGAGGCGATGAAGATGGAGCACGTCATCCGCGCCCCGCACGCCGGCACGGTCACCCGGCTCGACATCGCTCCCGGCACCGCGGTCGCCATGGACCAGGTCCTGGCGGTCGTCGCCCCGGTGGAGGAGGCCCCGTGACGCCGTCGCTGCCCATGGCCGTCCCGGCGCCCGGCCTGCCCGCCCGGGTCCGCATCCACGAGGTCGGTCCCCGCGACGGCCTCCAGAACGAGAAGGCGAGGGTCCCGACGGAGGTCAAGGCCGAGTTCGTGCGCCGCCTGGCCGCCACCGGCCTGACGACCATCGAGGCGACGAGCTTCGTGCACCCGAAGCGGGTTCCCCAGCTGGCGGACGCCGAGGCCCTGTTCCCGCAGGTCCGCGCCCTCCCGGTCGCCCTCCCCGTCCTGGTGCCCAACGAACGCGGCCTGGACCGGGCCCTCGCCCTCGGCGCCCGCCGGGTCGCCGTCTTCGCCAGCGCCACCGAGTCCTTCGCCCGCGCCAACCTCAACCGCACGGTGGACGAGTCGCTCACCATGTTCGCGCCGGTGGTGGCCCGGGCCAAGGCCGCCGGCGCGCACGTACGCGGCTATCTGTCGATGTGCTTCGGCGACCCCTGGGAGGGCGCGGTCCCCGTCCCGCGGGTCGTCCGCATCTGCCGCGCCCTGCTGGACCTGGGCTGCGACGAGCTGAGCCTCGGCGACACCATCGGCGTCGCCACCCCCGGACACGTCACCGCCCTGCTGGACGAGCTGACCGGCCACGGCGTCCCCGTGGACACCGTCGGCGTCCACTTCCACGACACCTACGGCCAGGCACTGGCCAACACCCTGGCCGCGCTCCAGTGCGGCGTCACCACCGTCGACGCCTCCGCCGGCGGCCTCGGCGGCTGCCCGTTCGCCAGGTCCGCCACCGGCAACCTGGCCACCGAGGACCTGGTGTGGATGCTGCGCGGCCTCGGCATCGACACCGGCGTCGACCTCGGCCGCCTGGTCGCCACCAGCGTCTGGATGGCCGCGCACCTCGACCGCCCCAGCCCGTCGCGCACCGTACGCGCCCTGTCCTCCCCCGTCTCCGCCTCCGCCTCCGCCGAGGAGCAGTGACCGCCATGGACCACCGGCTCTCCCCCGAACTGGAAGAACTGCGCCGCACCGTCGAGGAGTTCGCCCACGACGTCGTGGCCCCCGAGATCGGTGACTTCTACGAGCGGCACGCGTTCCCGTACGAGATCGTCCGCGCGATGGCCCGGATGGGCCTGTTCGGCCTGCCCTTCCCGGAGGAGTACGGCGGCATGGGCGGCGACCACCTCGCCCTCGGCGTCGCCCTGGAGGAACTGGCCCGGGTGGACTCCTCGGTGGCCATCACCCTGGAGGCGGGCGTCTCGCTGGGCGCGATGCCCATCCACCTGTTCGGCACCGAGGAGCAGAAGCGGACCTGGCTGCCGAAGCTGTGCTCCGGGGAGATCCTCGGCGCCTTCGGGCTGACCGAGCCGGACGGCGGCTCGGACGCGGGGGCGACCCGGACGACGGCCCGGCTGGACGAGGCGGCCGGCGAGTGGGTGATCAACGGCACCAAATGCTTCATCACCAACTCCGGCACCGACATCACCGGGCTGGTCACGGTCACCGCCGTCACCGGCCGCAAAGCCGACGGCTCCCCGCGCATCTCCGCGATCATCGTGCCGTCGGGCACCCCCGGCCTCACCGTCGCCCCGCCGTACTCCAAGGTCGGCTGGACCGCCTCCGACACCCGGGAGCTGTCCTTCGAGGACGTCCGGGTGCCGGCCGGCCATCTGCTGGGCGAGGAGGGCCGGGGCTACGCCCAGTTCCTGCGCGTCCTCGACGAGGGCCGGATCGCGATCGCCGCCCTGGCCACCGGCCTGGCCCAGGGCTGTGTGGACGAGTCGGTGAAGTACGCCAAGGAGCGGCACGCCTTCGGCCGGCCCATCGGGGCCAACCAGGCCGTCCAGTTCAAGGTCGCCGACATGGAGATGAAGGCGCACACCGCCCGGCTGGCCTGGCGGGACGCGGCCTCACGGCTGGTGGCGGGCGAGCCGTTCAAGAAGGAGGCGGCGCTGGCGAAGCTGTACGCGTCGACCGTCGCGGTGGACAACGCCCGGGACGCCACGCAGATCCACGGCGGGTACGGGTTCATGAACGAGTACCCGGTCGCCCGGATGTGGCGGGATTCCAAGATCCTGGAGATCGGCGAGGGGACCAGCGAGGTGCAGCGGATGCTGATCGCGCGGGAGCTGGGTCTGGCGGGCTGAGACGGGCGACCGCGCACCCGGAGCGAAACCCTGGACAGGGAGATATGAGGTTAGGCTAACCTACGTTCGAATTGTCCGGTGGGCGCTCCGCCCCGTTCGAAACGAGCCACGCATGTCCAACGCCAGAGCCCCCCATCCGACCCGTCGCGGCATCCTCGCGGCCGGCGGCGCCCTCGGCCTCGGCGCCGTGCTCACGGCCTGCGGCGACGACGACAAGAGCGGTGGCTCGGCGGACGGGAAGGCCTCCGCGGCGTCCGGTCCCTGGTCCTTCGAGGACGACCGCGGCACCACCGTGGAGCTGGACCGGGTGCCCACGGGCATCGTCGCCTTCACGGGCGTGGCCGCCGCGCTCTACGACTACGGCATCCAGGTCAAGGGCGTCTTCGGGCCCACGACGACGAAGGACGGCGAGGCCGACGTCCAGGCCGGTGACATGGACGTCAGCAAGGTCACCGTCCTGGGCAACGCCTGGGGCAAGCTCAACGTCGAGAAGTACGCCGCCCTCGCCCCCGAGGTGCTGATCACCACGACGTTCGACGACGCGGGCACCCTGTGGTCGGTCCCGGAGGAGTCCAAGGACAAGATCGCCAAGCTGGCCCCGAGCATCGCGATCTCCGTCTTCGACCGCCAGCTCACCAAGCCGCTCCAGCGGATGTGGGAGCTGGCCGAGTCGCTGGGCGCCGACATGAAGGCGGACAGGACCGTCCAGGCGAAGAAGGACTTCGAGGCCGCCGCCGAGCGGCTGCGCGAGGCCGCCAAGGCCCGCCCCGAGATCAAGGTGATGGCGGGCTCGGCCAGCCCCGACCTGTTCTACGTCTCCGGCACCGACCTCTCGGTCGACCTGGAGTACTTCAAGGCCCTCGGCGTGAACTTCGTCGAGCCCCCGGCCGCCGCCAAGAAGGCGACCGGCGGCTGGTTCGAGTCGCTGAGCTGGGAGAACGTCGACAAGTACGCCGCCGACGTCATCATCATGGACGACCGCTCCTCGACCATCCAGCCGGCCGACATCACCGAGGGCACCTGGAAGAAGCTGCCCGCGGTCAAGGCCGGCCAGGTCATCGCGCGTTCCCCCGAGCCGATCCTGTCGTACGACAAGTGCACGCCGCTGCTGACGAACCTCGCGGAAGCCATCGAGAAGGCGAAGAAGGTCAGCTGACCTTCCCTCACCCCCGTTCGAGCCGCCCGTCCCGCCCTGGGACGAGGCGGCTCGACGCGTTCCGGACACCTGTTGCCACTTTCCCGAGGTTTAGTTAGGTTAGGCTTACCTAACTAGATCTCCCGAGGAGAGTTCCGTGACGTTCACCTTCCGCCCCTTGGACCCGCTGAAGGACGCCGCGCTGGTGCACCGGTGGGTCACGCATCCTCAGGCCGCCTTCTGGCTGGCGCGGGACGCGAAACTGGTGGACGTCGAGCGCGCCTGCATGCGGATCGCCGCCGACGAGCGCCACCACGCCCTGCTGGGCCTGCGCTGCGGCGTGCCCGTCTTCCTCATGGAGACCTACGACCCGGCCGTCCTGCACGAGTCCGAGCCCGGCGACATCGGCCTGCACCTCCTCGCCTCCCCGGCCTACAACCCCGTGCCCGGTCTCCTGCTCAGGGCCGCCCTGACCCACCTCTTCGCGGACCCGGCCGTCCGCCGCGTCATCCTCTCCCCGGACGCGGCCGGCGCGACGGCGGAGCACAGGGCCCCCCTCGCCTTCCGCACCCGCGAGGAGTTCCACGCGACAGGCGCGACGTACGGGGCGGAAGGGGCGGGCGGGGCGGACGGAACCGCCACGACGGCCATGACGGCCAGGACGGCCAGGACGGCCAGGACGACCGCGATGACCGTGGCGGCCACGACAACCGCGACGACCGCGACAGGCGCGACCGCCGCGAAAGGAACGCCGGTCGGAACGGCCGCGATGGCCGCGTGAGCCGACGCCCTCCCGTGCCGGCCCCCGCCGGGAGACGGTCCCGGGGTGGCGCTCACCGGGACCGGCGGGCCACCGTGAAGTGGTCGACCTGCTCGCCGGTCTCGGCGATGCCGCGCACCTTCAGCGTGGCCGTGCGCCCCTTGGCGGCCGGGGTGACGTCCACGCGCAGGAAGGAGTAGTCGAGGTAGCGCACCCGGGACCAGGCCACGGTCTCGCTCCGCCGGCCTCCGTCGACGCAGACGAACGACGAGACGGACTCGTCGTCCTTGACGTTGCCCTCGTAGGACTCGTCGGCGCTGAAGGCGTACAGGCTCTTGCCGGCCGCGCCCGCGGTGACGTAGACGACGCCCTCGGTCTCGGGGTAGGCGGTGCCGCCGATGGGCAGTTCCTTGGCGACCTCGCCGCCCTTGAGGACGTCGGTGCGCTCGTAGACGTGGTTGTGGCCGTTGATCACCAGGTCGACGGTGTACTTCTCGAACAGCGGCACCCACTCGTCGCGCACCCCGCCCTCGGAGGCGTGGGCGGTGGCGGTGCAGTAGGCGCAGTGGTGGAAGAAGACGACGATGAAGTCGATGTCCCCGTCCGCCCGGTACGCCTTCAGCTTCCGTTCCAGCCAGGTCGTCTGGGTGCCGCCGGAGATGCCGAGGTTGGCCGGGATCTCGAACGACACGTCGTTGGCGTCCAGCGAGATGACCGCCGTGTTGCCGTGCACGAAGGAGTAGACGCCGGGGAGGTTGGCCCTGTCCGGGCCGTCGGTGGGCAGTTCCCAGCGGGCCTCCTCGCCGCCGTAGCCGTTGGGCGAGTACCAGGCCTCCATGTCGTGGTTGCCGTACGCGACCATCCACGGGACCGACTTGGCGACCGACTCGGTCTGGTGCAGGAACTGGTCCCACACCCGGGAGTCGAAGCCGGTGTCGGAGGTCTTGCCCTGTCCGGCCGGGTCGCCGTAGGCGATGTCGCCGGCGTGCAGGTGGAAGGCGGGGTTCTGGGCGAGGATCAGGGCGTCGTTGGCGAGGCCGTGGTAGCTGACGCCCTGGTCGCCGAAGGCGGTGAAGGTGAACGGCTCCGCCTTGGCGGGGGCCGTGGTGAAGGTGCCGAGGGTCCCGGCGAGGTGGGCCTCGGCCGGGTCGAAGCCGGCGTGGCCGACACCGTAGTAGTAGGTCCGGCCCGGCTTGAGCCGGCTGAGCCTGGCGTGCACGTAGTACTGGGTGTGGTCGCCGCTCGCGCCGACGCCGGCGGGGGTGTGGAGGGTGCGGATCTCGGCGTCGATCCTGTGGGAGAGGTCCCAGGGGTGGGCGCCGATCCGGACGAACGGCTTTCTGACGGCGACCGGGACCTGCCAGGAGACGGTCATCTCGGTGCGCGGGTCGTCGCCGTAGGCGAGGTGGCGGCCGAAGGGGGCGACCAGGGCGCCGTCGACGGTCCGGACACCGCCCGTCTTCCGCGTCGGCACGGTGGCCCGCGCGGTGCCGCCCGCCACGAAGGTGCCGCCGACCACGGCACCGAGGGTGACCGCGCCACCCCTCACCAGGGTGCGGCGCGAGAACCTGGCCCGCAGGTACTCGTGCTGCTCGGCCATGCTCATCCGCGCGGCCAGCCGCTCCGGGACGCCCATACGAGGAATATCCATGGCGTCTGAAACTCGTCTCCTGAGGCAACGACTTTTCGGCCACAGGATGGACAGCCGGCGAACAGCCTCTCATGAGAGTTTCAAAGGTGCGTGCCCGAAATCGGGCAGGATTCTTGCGCGAACGCCGACCGTCCCCCAGGATCTACCGGGTGCACGACGAACTCGTTGATCATCTGACGCGGTCCACGCCCCTCAACCGGGGTGAGGCGCTGCGCGTGGTCCAGGACGTGCTCGCCTACTTCGACGAGACGACCGAGGAATTCGTCCGTCGCCGCCACCGCGAACTCCAGGCCCAGGGCCTGGTGAACGCGACGATCTTCGAGCGGATCAGGGCGGAACTCACTTACCGGGCGGTCGCACCACCGGAGCTGACGCTCCGCCAGTTGCGCCGCATCGTCTACGGCTGAGGGACAGCGTTTTATGTGCGGAATCGTCGGATACATCGGGAAGCGCGACGTGGCGCCCCTGCTCCTGGAGGGCCTGCAGCGCCTGGAGTACCGGGGTTACGACTCGGCGGGCATCGTCGTGACCTCCCCGAAGGCGGCCGGCCTGAAGATGGTCAAGGCCAAGGGCCGGGTCCGTGACCTGGAGGCCAAGGTCCCGGCGCGCTTCAAGGGCACCACCGGCATCGCCCACACCCGCTGGGCCACCCACGGCGCCCCCTCCGACGTCAACGCCCACCCGCACATGTCGGCCGACGACCGGGTCGCCGTCGTCCACAACGGCATCATCGACAACGCCGCCGAGCTGCGCCGCAAGCTGGAGGCGGAGGGCGTCGCGTTCCTCTCCGAGACCGACACCGAGGTCCTCGTCCACCTCATCGCCCGTTCGGGCGCCGAGAAGCTGGAGGACCGCGTCCGCGAGACCCTCCGCCTGATCGAGGGCACCTACGGCATCGCGGTGATGCACGCCGACTTCCCCGACCGCATCGTGGTCGCCCGCAACGGCTCCCCGGTCGTCCTCGGCATCGGTGAGAAGGAGATGTTCGTCGCCTCCGACATCGCCGCGCTGGTCACCCACACCCGGCAGATAGTCACCCTCGACGACGGCGAGATGGCCACCCTCAAGGCCGACGACTTCCGCACGTACACCACCGAGGGCACCCGCACCACCGCCGAGCCGACCACCGTGGAGTGGGAGGCGGCCTCCTACGACATGGGCGGCCACGACACCTACATGCACAAGGAGATCCACGAGCAGGCGGAGGCCGTCGACCGCGTCCTGCGCGGCCGGATCGACGACCGCTTCTCCACGGTGCACCTCGGCGGCCTCAACCTGGACGCCCGCGAGGCCCGCCGCATCCGGCGCGTGAAGATCCTCGGCTGCGGCACCTCGTACCACGCGGGCATGATCGGCGCGCAGATGATCGAGGAGCTGGCCCGCATCCCCGCCGACGCCGAGCCCGCCTCCGAGTTCCGCTACCGCAACGCCGTCGTCGACCCCGACACCCTCTACGTCGCCGTCTCCCAGTCCGGTGAGACGTACGACGTGCTGGCCGCCGTGCAGGAGCTGAAGCGCAAGGGCGCGCGGGTGCTCGGCATCGTCAACGTGGTCGGCTCGGCCATCGCCCGCGAGGCGGACGGCGGCATGTACGTGCACGCGGGCCCCGAGGTCTGCGTCGTCTCCACCAAGTGCTTCACCAACACCACGGTCGCCTTCGCGCTGCTCGCCCTGCACCTGGGCCGCACCCGCGACCTGTCCGTCCGCGACGGCAAGCGGATCATCGAGGGCCTGCGCAAGCTGCCCGCGCAGATCTCCGAGATGCTGGAGCAGGAGGAGGACATCAAGAAGCTGGCCGAGCAGTACGCCGACGCCCGCTCGATGCTCTTCATCGGCCGGGTGCGGGGTTACCCGGTGGCCCGCGAGGCGTCGTTGAAGCTCAAGGAGGTCTCGTACATCCACGCCGAGGCGTACCCGGCCTCCGAGCTGAAGCACGGCCCGCTGGCGCTGATCGAGCCGGCCCTGCCGACGGTGGCGATCGTCCCCGACGACGACCTGCTGGAGAAGAACCGTGCCGCGATGGAGGAGATCAAGGCCCGCAGCGGCCAGATCCTCGCCGTCGCCCACCAGGAGCAGGAGAAGGCCGACCACACGATCGTCGTCCCGAAGAACGAGGACGAACTCGACCCCATCCTGATGGGCATCCCCCTCCAGCTCCTCGCCTACCACACGGCGCTGGCCCTGGGCCGGGACATCGACAAGCCGCGCAACCTGGCCAAGTCGGTGACGGTGGAGTAGGACTTCCGCGGAGGCTCCCGCGACCTCTCTCGCGGCTCCTCCCCCGGAGGCTTCCACGAGGATCTCGCAAGGCCCTCGCGCAGCGGACGGCCCCTCACGTGCGCCACCGGCGCGCGGGGGCCGTCCGGGGTCGCCGGGAGGCCGCCCGACTTCCCGGCCGACACTGCCGACCGGCGGCCGTCACTCCTCGGTCGGCGCCTCCTATATGCCCTTCACAGGAGCACGGACACCTCTACGCGCCGGTAGGTCAGGCGAGTTCGGCCGGACTGGCGGCTTCCGGACCGCCGGGCTATCGGGCTATCGGGCTATCGGAGTGTCAGACCACCGGACTGCCGGAGTGTCAGACCACCGGACTGCCGGACTGTCAGACCACCGGACTGCCGGACTGTCAGGCTGCCGGTCTGTCAGGGAATGACCATCACGGGCCGCTGGGCGCGCTTGGCCAGCCGTCCGGCGACCGAGCCGAACAGGCGTCCCACCAGACCGTGGGTGGAGCCCACGACGATGGCGTCGGCCTCGTACTCCCGCCCCACCTCTTCGAGTTCGTGGCAGATGTCGCCGCCGCGCTCGACCAGGATCCAGGGCACCTCGGTGAGGTAGTCCGCGCAGGCCAGTTCCAGCCCGAGGACCTCGGTGCGGTGGTCGGGCACATCCACGAAGACGGGCGGCTCGCAGCCCGCCCACACGGTCGTGGGCAGCCGGTTGGCCACATGCACGATGATCAGGCCGTGCGCCTGCCGCCGCGCCATGCCGATGGCGTACGCGAGAGCGCGCTCGCTGGACGTGGAGCCGTCGAAGCCCACGACGACGCCGTGCTTGAACGCGGGGTCGCACGCGTGGCGCGGCTCGGGCTCCGCCAGGGGGTCGGCCGCCGTCGGGTCGGCGACCGGCCGCTTGCGGTCCGCGGGTTCGAAGAATTCGTGACCGGCCATGACTGTCTCGGCGTTCTGATCCTTTATGGGTGGGACGACAGGGTGCGGCGGAGCTGTGTCCGAATCAGTGTCCGGGAATCATCTTCCCAACCCCATACCCCCAAGGGTACGGCGGCACGCCTCCTTCGCCCAGTTCCCGGCGGGCTTCCCACCGGGGTTCCCCGGAGCATGCACGAGGGGGCGCCCGTTACGCAATGGTTGCTGCGTCGTACAGGCGGTTCGCACAGGATTCACGCGCCCGTACGACTCTCGTACGAGACTCCGGAGCACGGGCTCGACCAGCGGCACCGGTCGGCAAAGCGGGCGCCGGAACCCCGGTGTGCCACCCCGGGGAGCACACACGCCGGCACCGGACCCCGTCCCTCCCCACCCCTCCCCCCGCACCGACCCCGCTCTCCCCGCCCCCTCCCGGGTGGCACTCCGCCGCCCCGGCCCCGGCCCCGGCCGTACCTCCGCGCCCCGAACCCCTGCCGCGCGGAGGCTCCCTCGCGGGCGCCGGTGACGGGCAGAGGCGCGTGGGGCGCGTAGGGCAGGCAGGGCGGACAGGGCGGACAGGCCGCACGGAGGCGGCGGGGGCGGGCGGGGCGGGCCGGCGGCAGGAGCGGACGGCGGGGGCGGGCGGGGCGCCGAAGGAGACGCACCGGTCGCCTGACCGGTTTCCGTACACGCGCCCGTTCCTTTTCGGCCAACTTCGACGCATGGCGCATCCCTGCCGGAACCCACCTCCCAACCCCCGTTCCACCTGCACGGAAAGGGTCTCGGGGGCCCTGCGCACCCTACGGGGATTGGCCACCGTCACGAGGCGCACTTCCCTGCGGCGCCCCGGAGTGCAACGCTTCGTGATCGAATGCTTCACGCCAAGTTGCCATGTCGACAATATCCCAAGTGCCGAACCGGCCACCCCGGTACGACGGGACACAGTAGATTCGATCTTGATTGTCTACGGCGGGGGACAAGTGCAGGACCGAGGGGAAACGTGCTGGAGCGACAGGCCCGACAAGTTAGGGGCGCCGCGACCACCGAGGGGGGCTTAGCAGTATGAGCCACGACTCCACTGCCGCGCCGGAAGCCGCGACCCGGAAGCTTTCCGGGCGACGCCGCAAGGAGATCGTCGCGGTGCTGCTGTTCAGCGGCGGCCCCATCTTCGAGAGTTCCATACCACTGTCGGTGTTCGGGATCGACCGGCAGGACGCCGGCGTGCCGCGCTACCGCCTGCTGGTCTGCGCCGGGGAGGACGGCCCGCTCAGGACCACGGGAGGTCTGGAGCTGACCGCGCCGCAGGGGCTTGAGGCGATCTCCCGGGCCGGCACCGTGGTGGTGCCCGCCTGGCGGTCGATCACCTCGCCTCCCCCGGAGGAGGCGCTGGACGCGCTGCGCCGGGCGCACGAGGAGGGCGCGCGCATCGTCGGTCTGTGCACCGGCGCGTTCGTGCTGGCCGCGGCGGGACTGCTGGACGGCCGCCCGGCCACCACCCACTGGATGTACGCGCCGACGCTCGCCAAGCGCTACCCGTCGGTGCACGTCGACCCGCGCGAGCTGTTCGTCGACGACGGCGACGTGCTGACCTCGGCGGGCACCGCCGCCGGGATCGACCTGTGCCTGCACATCGTGCGCACGGACCACGGCAACGAGGCGGCCGGCGCGCTGGCCCGGCGCCTGGTGGTCCCGCCGCGCCGCAGCGGCGGCCAGGAGCGCTACCTGGACCGCTCTTTACCGGAGGAGATCGGTGCCGACCCGCTCGCCGAGGTCGTCGCCTGGGCGCTGGAGCACCTCCACGAGCAGTTCGACGTGGAGACGCTCGCCGCACGCGCGTACATGTCACGCCGGACCTTCGACCGGCGCTTCCGCTCGCTGACGGGCTCGGCCCCGCTCCAGTGGCTGATCACCCAGCGGGTGCTCCAGGCGCAGCGCCTGCTGGAGACGTCGGACTACTCGGTGGACGAGGTCGCCGGCCGCTGCGGCTTCCGCTCGCCGGTGGCGCTGCGCGGCCACTTCCGCCGCCAGCTCGGCTCCTCCCCGGCCGCGTACCGCGCCGCGTACCGCGCCCGCCGTCCGCAGGGCGACCGCCCGGCGGAGAGCGGTGAGCGGGCCCCGGTCCCGGCCGAGGCGGCCGGTCAGCACCCGGCCCCGCCGCACCCGGAGGGCGGTGTCCCGCTCCAGACCCGCCGCCCCGCCCCGCACCTCGCGTCCGCGGACTCCGACCGCGAGGCCTACGCGGGTCCCCGCCCCAGCCTCCCGGGCCAGCGCAGCGCACCCTGACGTCCACCGCACGCCGGGCGGCTCCCAGGACCCGCCCGGCGGACGCCGCCCCCGCCCCAGCCCGTCCGGCACACGAGGACGAGGCCGCCCGGACCGGAGCCGGGGGCCCGGGGCGGCGGCCCCCGAAGAGGCCCACGCCGACGCCGGGGACCGGGACGGGCGACGTCAGCCGTAGGGTGTTCGCATGAACGATCGCATGGTGTGGATCGACTGCGAGATGACCGGCCTCTCGCTGTCCGACGACGCGCTCATCGAGGTGGCCGCCCTCGTCACCGATTCCGAGCTGAACATCCTCGGCGACGGCGTGGACATCGTCATCCGTCCGCCGGAGCGGGCCCTGGAGACCATGCCGGACGTGGTGCGCCAGATGCACACCGCCTCCGGCCTCCTCACCGAGCTGGAACGCGGCACGACGCTGGCCGACGCCGAGGAGCGGGTCCTGGCGTACGTGCGGGAGCACGTCAAGGAGCCCGGCAAGGCTCCGCTGTGCGGCAACTCCGTCGGCACCGACCGCGGCTTCCTGCTCCGCGACATGCCGACCCTGGAGGACTACCTCCACTACCGGATCGTCGACGTGTCCTCGATCAAGGAGCTGGCCCGCCGCTGGTTCCCGAAGGCCTATTTCAGCAGTCCCGAGAAGAGCGGCAACCACCGCGCGCTCGCCGACATCCGCGAGTCCATCGCCGAGCTGCGCTACTACCGCGAAGCCGTCTTCGTGCCGCAGCCCGGCCCCGACTCCGAGACCGCCCGGGCCATCGCGGCGAAGCACACCGTGCGCGCCCGGTAGGGGCGCCGCGGAAGCGTGGCGCGAGCACCCCTTCGGACCCTGTACACTTTTTCTCGGCCGGTAGGGGAAACCACACGGAATCCCAGCACTGGTCATGGTGGGTGTAGCTCAGCTGGTAGAGCACCTGGTTGTGGTCCAGGAAGTCGCGGGTTCAAGTCCCGTCACTCACCCTGACAGGAAGCCCCTGGTACGCGGATGACGCGCACCGGGGGCTTCTCTTCGTTCCCGCCCCCGCCCACTCCCTTCTCGCCAACCCCGGGAACAAGGACAGCAGTTCACGGGTTCGAAGCCCGTACGCAACGAGTAGTGTCCAGAGTCGGCCGAGTCGGATGACCATCCCCGTGGCGACGGAATGAGGTTCGGGTGCGTCGGACGGATGTGAGGGAAGAGGCCCCGTGAGCCTCCGCGACGGCCGCCGGGCCCGACGGCGGTCCGCCGAGCCGGCGCCTGACCGGCGGACCGGGCGCCCCTCCGGCCCCGGAAGGGGCCCCGTCGGCCCCGGGAAGACCCGGTCGTCCATCACCGGCCGCCGGGTCCGGCAGCCGCTGGGGGCGGGCGGCGACGGAGCCGCCCTCGCCCCGGGCACCGCCTTCGAAGCCCTCGGCGTACGGGCGGCCGGCGCCGCCGGGCCCCTGGCCCCGCCGTGCCGGCCGCCCGGTGTCCCGTCCGCGTCCACCGCGCCGGCGGACGCGGACGGGACCGCGCCGACCCGCCTGGGACACGCCCTGGCGGACCGTGCCTCGCCCGGTGCGGGCGACTGGCCGGACCGCTGTGCCGGGCCCGTCGGCGATCACTGACACCGCACCTCCCCCACCTCGACAAGGAGCAGCGTTCATGCCACGTCAGAACGTACCGCCCTCCTCGGAGACGGCGCCCTCCGTCACCGTCCGGCGGGCGGTGGCCGTCCCGGCGCCGTCCCAGGACCCCGGCGCCGCCCTCAATCCGCGCGTCCCCCTCCCGGAACCCGCCCCCGCCCCCGCGGCACCGGCACCGGTCACCTCCGCCCCGGATCCCGAACCGGCCCCCGCCGCCACGTCCGCCCCCGCCGGGCGCCGTTTCGGCAAGCTCCGCTCGGCGGACCAGGAGCTGCGGGCCGAGGCGAAACCCCAGGCCGGCCCCGAGACGAAGCCCGGGGCGGCCCCCCGGACGAAGACCGAGACGAAGACCGGGGCAGAACCCGAGGCAGAGCCCGGAGCGACCCCGAGCCCGCTCACCGCAGCCGCAGCCTCAACCACAGACACCGCCATAATCACCGCCACCGCCACCGCCACCGCCACCGGAGCCACCGCCGGCACCGGTGCTGGAGCCGTCGCCGCGTCCGAGGCCGCCGAGCAGCGGCCCCCGGGCCGCCCCCGTGGCCCCCTGCTCGCCGCGGCCGGCATCGCGGGCGCGTTGCTGATCTCCGTACCGTTCCTGGCGCTGGCCGCGCTCGGGGACGACGACAGCCGGTCGGTCACCACGGCGCCCGTCGGCGGTACGACGCTGGACCCCGGCTCGTCGGGCGGCGAACCGTCCGCCGACTACGCGGCCGAGTCGCCGTCGCCCTCGCCGAGCCCGTCAAAGTCCGCCTCCCCCGCGAAGTCCGCCTCCCCCGCCGAGGTGAAGGCCGCACCGCGCGGCGCGGCGGAGAAGACACGGGACGAGGAGACGAAGGAGCCCGCCGTCAAGAAGACCACCAAGGCCGCGCGGACGGAGAAGAAGGCCACGGTGGAGAAGGCGTCCGGGCCCACCGCCCGTGAGCTGGCCAACGCCGCCTCCAGCCAGTCGGCCGTCCTGCTGAAGAACACCGCGACGGGCAAGTGCGCCGACCTGCCCGCCTACGGGAAGGGCTCCGTCGACGGTCCGGTGACGCAGTACATCTGCCGGGACGGCGACTCCGACAACCAGCAGTGGAACATGATCGTCACCTCGGCGGCGGGCGGGCCCGGCGGGGCGAGCCTGTTCGTCGTCAAGAACGTCAAGGACGGGCTCTGCTTCGACCTGCCCAACTACGGCAGCGTCGGGAAGGGGACCCAGCTCACCGAGTACCACTGCGACACCACCCGGGCGGACAACCAGCTCTGGTACCTGGAACCCAGGGCGGGCGGCACGTACGCGCTGCGCAACCTCGTGAGCAACCTGTGCCTGGGCGTGAACGGCGGTCAGAGCGCCGGTGACGACGCCCGGCTCCAGGTGATGACCTGCGGGGAGAACGAGTACACCGCGCAGCGCTGGGTCTTCTCGTGACCCCGGCCCCTGCTCCCTGACCCCCCTGCCCTCCGTCCCCCGAGCCCCGGCCTCCGCCCCCTGGCCCCCGGCCTCCGCTCCCCGGCCCCTGGCCTCCGCCCCGCCCCGCCCCGCCCTCCCACGGCATACGCCCCCGGCGCGGCGCGGTGGGTGCCCCGCCGGGGTCAGGACGACCGTCGCTCCACCAGCTGTGTGGCCAGCACCGTCCGCTGCCGCTCCAGCCCCCGGGACGCGGCCGGGCGGCGGTCGGCGATCTCGGCCAGCAGCAGGTCGATCATCGCGCGGCCCATCTCCACGATGGGCTGGCGGACGCTGGTCAGCGGCGGGTCCATGTGGCGGGCGATGGCCGAGTCGTCGTAGCCGACCAGCGCCACGTCCTCCGGGATGCGCAGCCCGGCCTCGCGCAGGACCTGGCGGGCGCCGGCCGCCGTCACGTCGGAGCCGCAGAACACCGCGTCCAGGTCGGGGCGGCGGCGCAGCAGCTCGGCCATGGCGCGGCGCCCGCCCTCCTCGGTGAAGTCGCCCGGCTCGACGAGCCGCTCGTCGGCCTCCAGGCCCGCCCCGCGCAGGGCGTCGCGGTAGCCGTCGACGCGGCGCTGGGCGCCGTAGACGTCCAGGCGGCCGGTGATGTGGGCGATCCGGCGCCGGCCCCGGGAGAGCAGGTGCTCGACGGCCGAGCGGGCGCCGCCGTAGTTGTCGGAGTCGACGGAGGCCAGTGACTCGGTGGCGGAGCGCGGGCCGCTGATCACCGCGGGGATCTCCAGCTGGGCGAGCAGGTCGGGCAGCGGGTCGTCGGCGTGCACGGAGACCAGCAGGACGCCGTCCACCCGGTGGGCGGCGAGGTACTGGGCGAGCCGCCGCCGCTCCCGGTCGCTGCCCGCGAAGATCAGCAGCAGCTGCATCTCGGTGTCGGACAGCTCGGCGCCGACGCCGCGCAGGATGGCGGAGAAGTACGGTTCCGAGAAGAACCGGGTCTCCGGCTCGGGGACGACCAGGGCGATGGCGTCGGTGCGGTTGGCGGCCAGGGCGCGGGCGGCCGTGTTCGGGACGTAGCCGAGTTCGGCGACCGCCGCCTCGACGGCCGCGCGGGTCGCGTCGCTCACCCGGGGGGAGCCGTTGATCACCCGGGAGACGGTGCCGCGGCCGACCCCGGCGCGCGCGGCCACCTCTTCGAGGGTGGGCCGGCCACCGCTTCGCCCACGTGTTCCGTGGCTCGCCATCGGCACTGCCTCCCGTCGACACCCCGCACTCTGCGGCTGGCCTGGAATTTAACAGGCCGGTCCGGTCCGGTGACCGGCCCGGGGCGCCGGCCCCTTCGCACGTCCCGGTCACCTTCCGGGTCACCGTCCAGTTAACAGGCCGATAACTGAACGCACTTCTCCGTGTCCGCTCCCTTGACACCCCCGCCCGGACCGACGACTCTTCAACTCATCACTTGTGGGAGCGCTCCCACAGTACCTGGCACTTACACATCCCGCACGTTCCCCGCCCGAGCCGCAGCGTAGAACGATGATGAACTAACGGGCCCAACAATGCAGTTGGCCGGGGGGTCGGCACGTCAGGGCAACAGGAGGAGCAATGCGAGCAGCACGCACGACAACCGCCCGCCGGGCGCTGGCCGTCGCGGCCGTGACCGCGCTGGGCGCCGGGCTGCTGGCCGGCTGTGCCGATGACGGCGGCGACGAGGAGAGCTCGTCGTCGGGTGGCGGCAGCGGCAAGACGACGATCACCCTCGGCCTGTTCGGCACCCAGGGCTTCAAGGAAGCCGGCCTCTACGAGGAGTACGAGAAGCTCAACCCCGATATCAACATCGAGGAGAACGTCACCGAGCGCAGCGAGAACTACTACCCGGCGCTCGTCAACCACCTCACCACCAACAGCGGTCTGCAGGACGTGCAGGCCATCGAAGTCGGCAACATCGCCGAGGTGGTGAACACCCAGGCGGACAAGTTCGTGGACATGTCGAAGGTGGAGGGGGTCAAGAGCAGCAACTGGCTGGACTGGAAGTGGAAGCAGGCCACCACCAAGGACGGGCAGACGGTCGGCCTGGGCACCGACATCGGTCCGATGGCCATCTGTTACCGCAAGGACCTCTTCGAGAAGGCGGGCCTGCCGACCGACCGCGAGGAGGTCGGCAAGCTGTGGGCGGGCGACTGGAAGAAGCTGGTCGACGTCGGCGCGGACTACAAGAAGAAGGCCCCCGAGGGCACCACCTTCATGGACTCCCCCGGCGGTCTGCTCAACGCCGTCCTCAGCAGTGAGTCGGAGAAGTTCTACGACTCCTCCGGCAAGGTGATCTACAAGGACAGCCCGGCCGTCAAGTCCGCCTTCGAGCTGACCGCGAAGGCCGCCGAGGAGGGTCTGGTGCAGTCGCAGACCCAGTTCCAGCCGGCCTGGGACACCACCATCGCCAACAGCAAGTTCGCCTCCATCGTCTGCCCGCCGTGGATGCTCGGCTACATCAAGGGCAAGTCCCAGGCCGACGCGGCCGGCAAGTGGGACGTGGCCGCGGCCCCGAAGTCCGGCAACTGGGGCGGCACCTTCCTGGGCGTGCCGAAGAACGGCAAGAACGTGGAGGAGGCCCAGAAGCTGGTCGCGTGGCTGACCGCACCGGAGCAGCAGGCCAAGCTCTTCGCCGTGCAGGGCAGCTTCCCGAGCGCTCCCAGCGCCTACGACCTGCCCCAGGTGACGGGCGCGAAGAACGACATGACCGGTGACACCCCGATCGGCGAGATCTTCGCCAAGGCCGCCAAGGACATCCCGGCGCAGGTCATCGGCCCGAAGGACCAGATCATCCAGCAGGGTCTGACGGACAACGGCGTCGTCCTGGTGACCCAGGGCAAGTCGGTCGACGAGGCGTGGGAGAACGCCACCAAGACCATCGACAACAACCTGGACCAGTGACCGGAATGACGACCGAGCACGAAACCGCCGCGCCCCCCGTCGAGGGGGGCGCGGCCCCGGGCCGTGAGCCGGCCGGGTCCGCCGCCGAGGCGGAGAGGAAGCGATCGCGGCTCTCCCGCCGCTGGCAGCGGGACATGCGCTGGAGCCCGTACGCCTTCGTCTCGCCGTTCTTCCTGCTCTTCCTGGCGTTCGGCCTGTTCCCGCTGATCTACACGGGCTGGGCCTCGCTGCACCAGGTGGAGCTGACCGCGCCGACCGACATGAGCTGGGTCGGCCTGCGGAACTACACCCGCATCTTCGACGACGAGTTCTTCTGGAACGCGGCGCGGAACACGCTGACCATCGGCGTCATCTCCACGGTGCCGCAGCTGCTGATGGCGATGGGGCTGGCACACCTCCTCAACTACAAGCTGCGGGGCTCCACGTTCTGGCGGGTCGCCATGCTCGCCCCGTACGCGACGTCGATCGCCGCCGCGTCACTGGTCTTCGTCCTGCTGTTCGGCCGTGACTACGGCATGATCAACTGGGTGCTGGGTCTGGTCGGCGTCGACAACATCGACTGGCAGAACGAGCACTGGGCGTCCCAGCTCGCCGTCTCCTCCATCGTCATCTGGCGCTGGACCGGCTACAACGCGCTGATCTACCTGGCCGCGATGCAGGCGATCCCGCAGGACCTGTACGAGTCGGCGGCCCTGGACGGGGCCAGCCGGTGGCGGCAGTTCATCCACGTCACGCTGCCCGCGCTGCGGCCGACGATCCTGTTCACGGTGATCGTCTCGACCATCGGCGCCTCGCAGCTGTTCGGCGAGCCGCTGCTGTTCGACGCCAACAAGGGCGCCTCCGGCGGCTCCCAGCACCAGTTCCAGACGCTCGGGCTCTACCTGTACGAGCAGGGCTGGATCAACCAGCACCTGGGCCGCGCCTCCGCGATCGCCTGGACGATGTTCCTGATCCTGATCGTGATCGGGATCGTCAACTCCGTCATCTCGCGCCGGCTGCGCGCCAGTAGTTAAGGAGAACCGGCCGTGACGACGACCCTGACCAAACCCCCGGCCGAGCCGGCTCCTCCCCCGCCGCCGAAGCGGGGCCGCGGCTCCAAGGCCTCCCGCGCGGGCGGGCACATGCACGCCGGACCGATCGCGTACATCGTCCTGGCGCTGTTCACCTTCGGCTCCCTGGCCCCTCTGGTGTGGACGGCGATCGCCGCCTCCCGCGACAACCAGCGGCTCGCGCAGACCCCGCCGCCGTTCTGGTTCGGCGCGAACCTGTTCGACAAGCTGGAGATGGCCTGGACCGACGCCAATCTGGGCGAGGCGTTCGTCAACACCACCATCGTGGCGGGTGTCTCGGCGGCGACCATCGTGTTCCTGTCGACGGTCGCCGGGTTCGCCTTCGCCAAGCTGAGGTTCAAGGGCCGCAACGCCATGATGCTGATCGTGATCGGCACGATGATGGTGCCGCCGCAGCTCAGCATCATCCCGCTGTACATGATGGTCGCGAAGCTGGACTGGACCGACCAGCTCCAGGCGGTCGTCTTCCCGTCCCTGGTGAGCGCCTTCGGTGTGTTCTTCATGCGGCAGTACCTGCTCCAGGCGCTGCCCGACGAGATCATCGAGGCCGCCCGCGTGGACGGCGCGAGCAGCTGGCGGGTGGTGTGGCACGTGGTGTTCCCGGCGGCGCGGCCCGCGATGGCCGTGCTGGGCATGCTGATGTTCGTACAGACCTGGAACGACTTCCTGTGGCCGTTCCTGGTGCTCACCCAGAACGGCAACCCGACCGTGCAGGTCGCGGTGGCGGGCCTGGGCCGCGGCTTCACCCCCGACCAGTCCCTGATCATGGCGGGCGCGCTGCTGGGTACGCTGCCGCTGCTGGTCGTCTTCGCGATCTTCGGCAAGCAGATCGTGGGCGGCATCATGCAGGGTGCGGTCAAGGGCTGACACCCACTCACCGAGGGACCGGGTCACCGCCGCTCCGGTCCCTCCACCTCCTCCTTTGTCGACCCGTCGGTCGTCACGACCTTCTATGGGAGCGCTTCCATGCCTGAGTCCGCCACACCGGAGACCCCGGTGACCTTCCCGCCCTCCTTCATCTGGGGCGCCGCGACCTCCGCGTACCAGATCGAGGGCGCGGTGCGGGAGGACGGCCGCACCCCGTCGATCTGGGACACCTTCAGCCACACCCCCGGCAAGACCGCCGGCGGCGACACCGGTGACGTCGCGGTCGACCACTACCACCGCTACCGCGACGACGTGGCGCTGATGGCGGACCTGGGCCTGAACTCCTACCGCTTCTCCGTCTCCTGGTCGCGCGTGCAGCCCACCGGCCGCGGCCCGGCCGTCCAGCGCGGCCTGGACTTCTACCGGCGCCTGGTCGACGAGCTGCTGGACAAGGGCATCAAGCCGGCCCTCACCCTCTACCACTGGGACCTGCCGCAGGAGCTGGAGGACGCCGGCGGCTGGCCCGAGCGGGAGACGGCCCACCGGTTCGCCGAGTACGCGCAGATCGTCGGCGAGGCGCTCGGGGACCGCGTGGAGCAGTGGATGACGCTCAACGAACCCTGGTGCAGCGCCTTCCTCGGCTACGCCTCCGGGGTGCACGCCCCGGGCCGCACCGACCCGGCGGCGGCGCTGCGCGCGGCCCACCACCTCAACCTGGCGCACGGCCTGGCCACCACCGCCCTGCGGTCGGTGATGCCGGCCCGCAACTCGATCGCGCTGAGCCTGAACACCTCCGTCGTCCGGCCGCTCTCCCAGCGCCCGGAGGACCTGCTGGCGGCCCGGAAGATCGACGACCTGTCCGGCGGGATCTTCCACGGCCCGGTGCTGCACGGCGCCTACCCCGAGCACCTCTTCGAGGCGACGGCGTCGGTGACCGACTGGTCCCACGTCCAGGACGGCGACCTCGCCCTGATCCACCAGCCGCTGGACGCGCTGGGCCTCAACTACTACACGCCGACCCTGGTGTCGGCGGCCGACGCGGACGCCCGCGTGCCGCGTTCCGACGGGCACGGGGAGAGCGACTTCTCACCGTGGCCGGGCGCCGACGACGTGGCCTTCCACCAGTCGCCGGGCGAGCGCACGGAGATGGGCTGGACCGTCGACCCGACCGGTCTGTACGACCTGATCATGCGCTACTCCCGGGAGGCGCCGGGCCTGCAGCTGTTCGTCACGGAGAACGGCGCCGCCTACGACGACAAGCCCGACTCCGACGGCAGGATCCACGACCCCGAGCGCGTCGCCTACCTCAACGGCCATCTGTCGGCGGTCCGCCGGGCCATCGCCGACGGCGCCGACGTGCGCGGCTACTACCTGTGGTCCCTGCTGGACAACTTCGAGTGGGCGTACGGCTACGAGAAGCGGTTCGGCGGGGTCTACGTCGACTACGTGACCCTGGAGCGCATCCCGAAGTCGAGCGCCCTGTGGTACGGCGAGGCCGCCCGCACGGGCACGCTCCCGCCGGTGGGGGCGGCCCGGTAGACCACCTGTCCAAGGGAGCGGGGAAACGGGGCGCGGCGTCCGACGGGGGTGCCGCGCCCCACCGGTGTCCTACCGCCGGTAGGCCGCGAACGCCTCGGCGAAGGCGCCGTCGGCCTGCTCGATGGAGCTGCACGTGGCGTCGGCCTGCTGCTTGGGGCCGCCGGGGCAGGCCTTGTCGCGGGTCGCGGACCACATGGAGAGGCTCCCGACCCCCTTGGCCTCGGCGAACTCGACCAGCTGGGTGGCGTCGGCCACGGTGAACACCTCGGTGACGACGTCGTTGACGCCGATCATCGGCGTGATCCCGACCGCCTTCCACGCCGCGCTGTCGTCGAGACCGAGGACGCCCTTGAGCTGGGCCTGGGTGGCGGTGGCGGCCTGTTCGGCGTAGGTGCCCATGTCCCCGCTGTAGGAGGCGCCGTAGTCCATCGCCATGATGTTGACGGTGTCGACCGTGACGCCGTTCTCCTTGGCGTCGGCGAGCAGGTCGACGCCGGACTGGGTCAGGCCCTCGGGCATCACCGGGAGGGTGAAGGAGACGTCCAGGTCGGGGTGGTCCGCCTGGAGCCGGGCGATGGCCTGGGCGCGGCGCGTGTTCGCGGCCGTGTCGGGCAGCGCGCCGCCCTCCACGTCGAAGTCGACCTTGGTGAGGTCGTAGGCGTCCACGACCTTCTCGTACGCCGCCGCCAGCGCGTCGGCCGAGGAGCAGGTGGTGGCCAGCTCGGAGCCGGCCGCGCCGCCGAAGGAGACCCGCACGTCGCCGCCCGCCGCGCGCAGGTCGCCTATCTGCGCGGCCACGGCGTCGCTCGCCAGGTCGGTGACGCCGCCCCACTTGGGGGTGCAGCTCCCGCCGTCGGTGACGAAGGCGAGGTTGTACTCCTTGACGCCCGTCGCCTCGGCGTTGGCCAGCAGGTCGTAGGCCGGGTAGAGCGAGGTGTCGACGTACGGGGCGAACCCGGCGCTGTCGGTGGTCCCGCTGCCGGTGTCCTCGGTCGCGGTGACCGTCGGGGTGGGGGTGGGCGTGGCGGTCGGGCCGGTGGTCGGGGTGTCGGTGGGCCGGCCGCTGGGCTCGGGGGTGGCGCCCGTGTCCGTGGAACAGGCGGCGCCGTCGGCGCGGCAGCCGAGCGGGTCGCCGGTGCCCTGGACGACGAAGCCGACGGTGACCGACTCCCCGGCCGCGAGCCCGTCGGTGTCCCACTTCGGCGCGGTCACGGTCACGTGCTCCCCGCTCACCTGGGACGTGCCGTTCCACAGGGAGCCGAGCTTCGTCCCCGAGGGGAGGTCGAACTCGAGCGTCCAGTCGGTCTTCCGCTCCGTGCTGTCGTTGGTGACGACGTACTGGGCGGTGTACCCCGTCTCCCAGGTGCTGGTCCTGGTGTACGCGGCGCCGACCGGCGCCGCCTGGGCGGAGCTGGTGAACAGCAGCGCGCCGCCGCCCGCGACGGCCGCTGCCACGACCGCGCCGATCGCCTTGTTCCTGCCGCTGATCCTGCGCCGGTGGGTACTCATCGCGTGCCTGCCTTCACTGTTCACGTGGTTCACGTGGGGGTGGGGTGCGGCAGCACGCTAGCGACGCCGGAACGGACAAAGGCCCTGATCCGGACGGCAGCCGGCGACCTTAGGGCGCGCTTAAGGAAGGGATCGGGACCGGTTAAAGGTACGGGCGCCGACACGCGGCCGGCGCCTGCGCACGGCTCCCCGGTGCCCGCGCCGCACGGGCGCCGCCCGGCCGTCCAGCTGGAGCCAGATCCGCACCTCGGTCCCGCCGAGCACGGAGGAGCCGATCCGTACGTCCCCGCCCGTGGACTCCGCGAGCCGGCGCACGATGTCCAGCCCCAGGCCGGTCGACCCGTCGCTGCCCGACCCCCGGCCGCGCGCCATCGCCGCGTCGGGGTCGGGTATGCCGGGGCCCGCGTCCGAGACGAGCACGATCACCGCGTCCTCGGCGTTGTGCACGTCGACCGCGAAGGCGGTGCCCTCCGGGGTGTGCCGGAAGACGTTGCCGAGCAGCGCGTCCAGGGCGGCGGCCAGGTCGGCGCGGGCCACGGGTATCCGCACCGGCCGGTCGGCGCCGGCCACCCGCCACTTGCGGCCCTCGTCCTCGGCCAGCGCCGACCAGAACCCCATCCGCTCGCGCACCACCTCGGCGGCGTCGCACCCCGCGCCGGGCCCGGCCGCCGCCGTCTGCGGTCTGGCGTCGCGGGCGGTGCGGATGATGGTGTCGACCTCGCGCTCCAACTGCTCGACGGCGGCCCGGGTCTGCTCGGCGGCCGGTCCCTCGCCGAGCGAGGCCGCGTTGAGGCGGAGCACGGTCAGCGGGGTGCGCAGCCGGTGGGAGAGGTCGGCGGCCAGCTCCCGCTCGTTGGCGAGGAGCTGGACGACCTGGTCGGCCATGGAGTTGAACGCGACGGCGGCGGAACGCAGTTCGGGCGGGCCCTCTTCCGGCACCCGGGCGCCGAGCTTGCCCTCGCCCAGTTCCTGGGCCCCTTCGGCCAGGCGCTGCGCGGGCTGCACCATGCGCACGCCGAGCCGGTCGGCGACGGCGACCGAGCCGACGATCAGCGCGGCGCCGACGGCGGCGAGCACCGCCCAGGCCGTGCCCACGCCGTTGCTGACCTCGGACTCGGGGACGTGCACCTCGACGACGGCGATCTGCCCCGAGCTGAGCGCGACCGGCTGGAGCAGCACGGAGCCGTCGGGCACCTGGGTGGTGGAGGCCCGCCCCAGTCTCCGTACCGCGGCGATGTCCTCGGCGGCGGCCCGCTCAGGACCGATGTCGAACCCGCCGGCCGCGTCCCCGGCCGTACCGCCAGCCGCGTCTCCGGTCCCGGCCTCCGCCGTACCGCCAGCCGCGTCTGCGGTTCCGCTCCCGGCCTCAGCGTCAGCGTCGTCTCCGGCCCCGTCCCCGGTCGCCCCGTCCGTCGCCCCGCCCGTCGCCCCGTCGGTCCCGTCCACCCCCGTGCCGTCCTCGGTGGCCGTGCCGTCCTCGGTGGCCGTGCCGTCCTCGGTGGCCGTGCCGTCGCCGGCCGGCGGTATGTGCACGGCGATCTGCGCGTCGTCCGACCCGGCGGAGGCGACGACGCGCTCCAGTTGCTCGCGGTCGGTGGTGATGGACAGCGCGGGGGCGACCGCCGCGGCCTCCCGTTCGGCGTTGGAGAACGCCCGGTCGCGGGCCATCTCCCGGATGACCAGTCCGAGCGGGACGGCGAAGGCGACCACGACCATCGCGGTCACCGCCAGCGACACCTTGACCAGCGCCCACCTCATCGCGGCGGCTCCCCGCCGGGCGGTTCCAGCTTGACGCCGACCCCGCGCAGGGTGTGCAGGTAGCGCGGCCGGGCGGCGGTCTCCCCCAGCTTGCGGCGCAGCCAGGACAGGTGGACGTCGATGGTCTGGTCGTCGCCGTAGGACTGCTGCCAGACCTCCGCGAGGAGTTCCTTGCGGGGGACGACCACGCCGGGCCGTGCGGCGAGGAAGGCGAGCAGGTCGAACTCGCGCCGGGTCAGGTCGAGCCGCACTCCGTCCAGCTCGGCCTGGCGGCGCAGCGGGTCGACGGTGAGGCCGCCGACCCGGAGCACGGTGGACGCCGGCGCCTCCCCGGCGCCGGTCCGGGCGCGGCGCAGCACGGCGGCCATCCGGGCCGACAGGTGCTCCACGGAGAACGGCTTGGTGAGGTAGTCGTCCGCCCCGGCGTTGAGCAGCCGGACGATCTCCGTCTCGTCGTCCCGGGCGGTGGCGACGATCACCGGGACGTCCGTGATGCCGCGCAGCATCTTCAGGGCCTCCGACCCGTCCAGGTCGGGGAGCCCGAGGTCCAGTATCACGACGTCGAACGGGAGTTGGGCGACCTCGCGCAGCGCTTCCAGCGCGGTGCCCACGCTGCGCACCGTGTGGGCGGCGTCGGTCAGATGCCGGATGAGCGCCGAGCGTACGAACTGGTCGTCCTCGACCACGAGCACACTTGCCATGGGCGGCACCGTACGCCATACGGGCGGGGCGAGTTCAGGCCTGTGGATAACTTTCCGTGCGCGACACTCATGGGGCGGGTGGGGCAGTATGGCCGCGATGCGCAGAGGACTCGTACACGTACTGGCCTGGCTGCTCGCCACGGGCGCGGCGGTCACCCTGTCGTGGTGGGGCGTGCACACGGTCATGGCGGGCACGGCGTACGACCCGCCCCGCGCCCTGCCCATCACGGTGGCCGAGGAGACGCAGGCGTCGCGGTCGTCGGCGTCCTCCACCCGCCGGCCCGCGCCGTCGGACAGCCCGTCGCCGTCCCCGGCGCCCTCCGAGACCGCCCCCGCCTCCCGGGAACCGAGCGCGGCGCCCTCCCGGACGCCGGCCTCCGCCGCCCCGAAGTCCCCCACCCCGCCCCCCGCGTCCGCCGACACCGCCTCCGGGCAGGTCAAGAGCTACGACACCGAGGGCGGCCGGGCGGTCTTCGACCTGGGGCCGGCCTCGGCGTCGCTGGTGTCGGCGACACCGGGCGCGGGCTGGTCGATGCAGGTGTGGAAGACGGAGTCGTGGATCCGGGTGGAGTTCTCCTCGGGCGCCGACCGGGTGTCGGTGTTCTGCACCTGGCACGACGGGCCGCCACGGGTGGAGATCGGGAACTACTGAACGGCGGGACCACTGGGCGGCAGGCCCCCGAGCGGCCGACCGGCGGAACTCCCGGGCGACGAACCGGCTGAGCGGCAGGACTCCCGGGCGACGAACCGGCTGGCGCCGCCGCTCGGCGGGCCTGCCGAACGGCGGCCGGACGGGCCGGGGTCAGCGGAAGACCGAGGGCGGCGGCGCCGGGGAGGGCATCGCCGCGGCGTCCGTGACGGGGGCGGCGCCGCCTGCGAAGTCGGTGAGCGCCCGGCCGTGTTCGACCCGGGCGGGCTGGGGGTCACAGGCGGCGCGGCGGGTCAGCTCGGCGAGCGGCAGCGGCCGGTCGGAGGCGACGAGGACGGCGTTGCCGAAGCGCTTGCCGCGCAGGACGGCCGGGTCGGCGATGAGGGCGAGTTCGGCGAAGCGGGTGGCGGCGGTGGCGATCTGGCCGCGCAGGTGGGCCAGGGGCGGGCCGTCGGCGAGGTTGGCGGTGTAGATCCCGCCGGGCGCGAGGGCGAGGCGGACCTCGTCCAGGAACTCGGCCGAGGTCAGGTGGGCGGGGGTGCGGGCGCCGCTGAAGACGTCGGCGATGACCAGGTCGGCCTTGCCGTGCGGCATCCTGGCCAGTCCGGCGCGGGCGTCGGCGGACCGGACGCGGACGCGCGCGCCCGGGTCCAGGGGCAGTTCCCGGCGGACCAGCTGGACGAGGGCCGCGTCCCGCTCGACGACCTGCTGGGTGGAACGGGGGCGGGTGGCGGCGACGTAACGGGCGAGGGTGAGGGCCCCGCCGCCGAGGTGCACGGCGGTCAGGGGCCGTCCCGGCGGTGCGGCGAGGTCGATGACGTGCCCGAAGCGGCGCTGGTACTCGAAGGAGAGGCGGGCCGGGTCGTCCAGGTCGACGTGGGACTGCGGGGCGCCGTCGATCAGCAGGGTCCAGGCACGGGGCCGCTCACGGTCGGGGACCAGTTCGGCGCGTCCGCCGTCGACCTCCTCGACGACGGCTTCCGTGCCGGCCCGTCCGCGACGGGGGTTCCTGGACTTTCCCATGGGGCCATTATCGCCGGGGGCCGTCCGGCCCGTGCCGCCGCGTGCCGGGGGCCGTCCGGCCCGTGCCGCCGCGTGCCGGGGCCGGCGGGCGCGCGCCGCGGCTCAACGGCAGTTGTCCGCCGCCTCGATCAGCCGGGCCGCCTCGTCGAGCGCGGCGCGCAGGACGGCCGGGTCGGTGGCGGGATCCGTCTCCTCGGGCGGCAGCAGCCAGCCGGGGCCCCGCACCGGGGACCGCGGGACCGGTGGCGCGTCCCGCTCCCCCGTCCCCGTACACGTGCTCCCCGGTACGTCCCAGGCGGCGGCGGTGCCCGGCGGCACCAGGAAGCCGAGGGTGTCGCGGCCGTCGTCGTGCAGGACCGGACCCACCGCCTCCGCGGCTCCCCGTATGAGGATGTCGACGGCCTCCAGCCCTTGCCGGGTCGGCACCGTCACGACGTCACAGGGTTCGCGCGCGCCCCGGGGGCCGCTGACCCGGCCGGTCTCCACCCCGGCCCCCACCCCGGTCTCCGCCACGGAACACTCCTCGGACGACACGGAAACACTCCTCACACTCCTCGGACGACACGGAGACGTTCCTCGGACGAACGGGCCGGGGACAGACCCCGATCCACAGGGTTCAACGCGTCGGCCCGGCCACGGCTACGGCGTGATTCCGCCACAAAGAATGGCACTTCATGGCGGATCGTGGAGGGCTTATCCGCTTTTGTGCTCAAACAGCGCGTCGCGGCTCCGTCACAGACGGTACGTTCGTGCTCGCCGGACGCCGGGCGGGCAAGGGGAACTCCCCTGACGGGTCGCCCCGGGTCCGGCAGGGTTCCACGGTTCGTACGGGAGGACCGGCCATGGCGTCGTCGACGGTGACCCCACCCCAGCCCGACCGGCCACCGCGGCCGAACCTGGTCTTCCGCCAGTTGCGCGGCCGGCGCTCGCCGGCCGAGTTCGCGGCGGCGGTCCGGCGGGCCGCGCGCGAGATCGGCGAGCGGGTCAGCTGCGACGCGCGGTACGTCGGCCGGGTGGAGACGGGCGAGATCCGCTGTCCCAACTACGCGTACGAGCGGGTGTTCCTGCACATGTTCCCCGGCCGCACCCTCACCGACCTGGGGTTCGCGCCCCGTTCGTCGGTCCGCGGCCGGCACGCGCGCACCGCTGCGGCTGCGGCGGACCAGGACCAGGCCCCGGCGGACCGGGCGGAGGCGGGCGGGGGGACGGCGGCACCCGTCTCCCCGGACGGCCCGGGGAACCCGTACACGCACGACGACCACGAGGAGAGCGACGTGCTGCGTCGCGCATTCATGAGGGGCGGGACCGTCACGATGGCCGCCGCCTCGCTGGGCCCGCTGGGACTCGCCCTGGACGCCCCGGCGGCCGAACGTCCGGTGCGCCGCTGCGGGGCGAGCGACGCCGGCGCCCTGGAGGAAGCCGTCCGCCAGATCCGGCTGCTCGACGACCGGCACGGCGCCGACGGACTCTACCGGCGCGCGGCGGCCCCGCTGCGCGCCGCGTACGCGCTGCTGGACGCCGGTGCGATGCGCCAGGCGACGGCGGACCGGCTCTACGCGGGCGCCGGCGAACTGGCGCTCTCCGTGGGCTGGCTGGCCCATGACTCCGGGCGTTTCGACGACGCGCGCTCCCACTACGCGGAGGCGCTGGCGACCGCCCGGATGACCGGGGACGCGGCCCTGGAGGCGCACGCCTTCTGCAACACGGCGTTCCTCGCGCGCGACGCGGGCCGGCCCCGGGAGGCGGTCCGGGCCGCCCAGGCCGCGCAGCGCGCCGCCCGGCCACTGGGCTCCGACCGGCTGATGTCGCTGCTGGTCCTGCGGGAGGCGGGCGGCTGGGCGGGGCTGGCCGACCGGGCCGGCTGCGAGCAGGCGCTGGCCCGGGCGCAGGCCCTGTTCGGCCGGGGCCCGTCCGACGCCGACCCCGACTGGATGAGCTTCTACGGCGAGGCCGAACTGGAGGGGCTGGAGGCTCAGTGCTGGTCCGCGCTGGGCGACTGGCCGCGGGCGGCCCGGCACGCGCGCCGCGCGGTCGAGCTCCAGGACCCGCACTTCACCCGCAACATCGCCCTGTACACGGCGGAACTCGCCGACGACCACGCCCGCGGCGGCCGGCCGGACGCGGCGGCCGCGGCCGGTCTGCGGGTACTGGACCTGCTCGGGGAGGTCCAGTCCACCCGGGTCCAGACGATGCTGGCGGGCACGGCCCGGGTGCTGACGCCGCATCGCCAAACGCGCGGGGTGTCGACGTTCCTGGAGCGCCACGGGGCGCTGCCGCGTACGGCGTGACGGGGCCGGCGGGTCCCGTCACGCCACCAGGTGACCGGGTGGCGGGGGCCGACAGCCCCCGTCGTCCCACCAAGTGACCAGGCGACCGGACCCGACAGACCCCGCCACCCCACCAAATGACCAGGCGACCGGACCCGACAGATCCCGTCACCCCACCAGGTGACCGATGTCGTTCCAGTTCTCGACGGCCGGTTCGCCGTAGGCCCAGCCGAGCACCGACAGGGAGGTCGGGTTCAGGCGTATGCGGGCCCCGAATTCCAGCGGCAGACCGAGCCAGCGGGCGCCGATCGACCGCAGGATGTGGCCGTGGGCGAAGACCAGGACGTCGCGGTCGGCCTCCCGGGCCCAGGCGACGACCTCGTCCGCGCGCGCGGTGACGTCCGCCGTGCTCTCCCCCTCGGGGACACCGTCCCGCCAGATCAGCCAGCCCGGCCGGACCGCCTGGATCCCGGCCGGCGTCATCCCCTCGTAGGCCCCGTAGTCCCACTCCATGAGCGCGTCCCAGGTCTGCGCCCGGTCGCCGAAGCCGGCCAGTTCGCACGTCTCACGCGCGCGTACCAGCGGGCTGGTGCGCACCTCGGCGGCGGGCAGGCCGTCGAGGGGCGCCCGGTGCAGCCGCTCGCCGAGCAGTTCGGCGCCGCGCCGGCCCTCCTCCAGGAGGGGCACGTCGGTCCTGCCCGTGTGTCTGCCGGACAGCGACCACTCCGTCTGTCCGTGCCGGGCGAGCAGGATGCGCGGTGCCATGAAAACGGCCTTTCAGGGTGAATGACGGGTAAATGCGGGGTGCAGCCCTTCCATCATCGCGTACACCCGGTACGGGCAACCCGGGGGGCGGCCGTGACGTCTATCAGGGCCGGAGGCGCCCCGCGGGCCTCCGCCGCCGTAGAGTGACACGCCCGGAACCGGCGGGTGTCCAGGGCAGGACGCGAGGAAGAAGAAGAGGAAGAAGGGGAGGTCGATCGGATGCCGCGCGCCGACGCACCAGGCACCGAGGCGGCCCCCGGGGACCGTCCGCGCTGGTGGACGGAGCTGCCGCTGATCCTCCTCGTCTACGCCTGCTACTCGGCCGGCCGGCTGCTGGTGCGGGGCGACGTCTCCGACGCCGTCGAGCACGGCCTGGCCGTCCTGCGCGTCGAGAAGGTGCTCCACCTCAACGCCGAGCACCCGCTGAACCGTCTCTTCACCCGTGAGCCCTGGCTCGGCGTGCCCGCCGACTTCTGGTACGCGTCCCTGCACTACCTGGTGACGCCCCTGGTGCTGGTGTGGATCTTCCGCTCCCGGGCGGTGCGCTACCGCGCCGCCCGGACCTGGCTGCTGACGTCCACGTTCATCGGTCTGATCGGCTTCACCCTGCTGCCGACCTGTCCGCCCCGGCTGCTCGCCCCGGCCCACGGTTTCGTGGACACGATGGCCCACTACAGCTCGTACGGCTGGTGGGGCGGGGAGGCGAGCGCGCCGCGCGGCCTGGGCGGGATGACCAACCAGTACGCCGCGATGCCGAGCCTGCACGTGGGCTGGGCGCTGTGGTGCGGGGTGATGCTGTGGCGGTTCGGCGGCACGCGCGTGAAGCGGGCGGCCGGCGTGGTCTACCCGCTGGTGACCACGGTCGTGGTGATGGGCACCGCCAACCACTACTTCCTCGACGCGGTCGCGGGCGCGGTGGTGATGGGCGCGGGGCTGGTGCTGACGCCGTACGTGCTGCGCGGCGCGGAGCGGGCGCGGGGCGCGGTCACCGCCTGGTCCGCCCCGGCGGGCGTCCGCCTCGCGCGGCGCTCCGCGGTCTCGGACTTCCCCGTTGCCAGTCCGGACTCCTCCGCCGTCAGTTCGGATCCCCCCGTTGTCAGTTCGGAGTCCCCTGTTGTCAGTGGGGGGTGCGAGACTTCCGCGGGTGAGCGATTTCCACGCCAGCGCGACGAGCGGCCCCGGCCCACAGCCGGGCCGGACGCCTCCCCCGCGGACACGGGAGACGGCGCTCCGGCACCGGCTCGCTGAGCTGCGCGGCCCCGACGTCCCCCCGAAGGCCCTGGACGCCCGCGCCCTGGCCGCCCTCGCGGCCAACCCCGGGTGCAGACGGCGCGCGATCCTGGACGGCGCCGGGGTGGACAAGACGAGCCTGGCGAGCGCGCTGGGCGCGCCGTCGGTCTTCGGCCAGTCCCAGTTCGCCTTCGTACGGGGCAACGCGTTCGAGAGCCGGGTCAAGGCGGACGGCGGCGCGGAGCTGCTGCGGCTGGTGCACGAGAAGCTGGACCGGGGCGCCGAGCCGCCGCGCGAGGCCGAGACGCCCGATCTGACCGCGGACGGTCCCCGGGGGCGCACGGCGCGCACGGAGCTGGTGCTGCGGGAGGCGACCGGGGCCGCCGCGTGGACCCTCCTCGACCATCCGATGCTCGCCCTGGACGTGGCCGGTTCCCCCGCCTACCTGGAGCCGGACGCAGTGGTGGTGCACCCGGACGGCAGCTGGACGGTCGTGGAGATCAAGTCGTTCCCGGTGCTGGACGGCTCGGCGGACCCGGCGAAGGTCGGTGCCGCGGCCCGGCAGGCCGCGGTGTACGTGCTGGCGCTGGAGGAGCTGGCCGCGCGGCTGCGGCCCGTCCCGCGCGTACGCCACCGGGTCCTGCTCGTCTGCCCCAAGGACTTCTCCAACCTGCCCACCGCCGCCGCCGTCGACGTGCGCAAGCAGCGCGCGGTGACCGGCCGGCAGCTGGCCCGGCTCACCCGGATCGAGGAGATCGCCGACGCCCTGCCCGAGGGCACGTGTTTCGCCCCGGACCGGCCGGCCGAGGAGCTGGCGGCGGCGGTCGAGGCGGTCCCGGCGGCGTACGCGCCCGAGTGCCTGTCCGCCTGCGAGCTGGCCTTCCACTGCCGTGCCCGGTCCCGGGCGGCGGGCGCGGTGACCACTCTCGGCCGTCAGGCGCGGGCCGAGCTGGGCGGGCTGGCGACGGTCGAGGACGTGCTGGCGGCGGCCGACGGCACGGCCGGTGACCCGGACGATCCGGCGGTGGCGGCGCTGCGCCGGGCGGCGGAACTGCGGGCCGAGGCACTGGAGGCGGCGCGGCCGCCGGAAACCGCCGAGCCTCTGGAGGCCGCCGAAACTGCCGGGACCACTGGGACTGCCGAGGCTGCCGGGACCGCGGGGACCGCCGGGACCACTGGGGCTGTCGGGACCGCCGGGACCACTGTGACTGCCGGGACCACTGGGACTGCCGAGGCTGCCGGGACCCCGGGGACCGCCGGAACCACTGGGGCTGTCGGGACCGCCGGGACCACTGTGACTGCCGGGACCACTGGGACTGCCGAGGCTGCCGGGACCCTCGGGACCGCCGGGACCACTGGGATTGCCGGAATCCCCGAAACCCGCGGGACCTCCGAGCCTCCTGAAACCCCCAGGGCCGCCGGAACCACTGAGACGGCGGAGACCGCCGAGGCGCGGGCGGTGGAGGCGGCATGGCGCTGATCGGCACGCTCGCCCGGCTGGAGGCCGTACGCACCGGCCGTGCGCAGCCGGCCGCCACCGTCCGGCACCGGCACCTGTCCGACCGGCCCCTGGTCCTCGTCCCGCTCGTCACGGCCGGCGAGGTCGGCGCCCCGCTCGGCGCCCTGGTCGGTACCGACCGCGACGCCCCGCGCCTGCTGGTCGTCCCCCAGCCCCGCGACCGCGACCTGCGGTTCGGGTTCCTGGCCGAGCTGGCCGACGTCGTCCTGCCGCACATCGAGGCGTACGCCGACGCCGTCGAGGCCGCCGAGCGCACCGAGACCGACCCGGAGACCGGCAAGCGGGTCAAGGTGGAGGTCGAGCTCTGCGCGGACGCCGCGCAACTGGTGGTGCCGAGCCGTGCGGGCATCGGCCTGGTGCGGCTGCTGGGCCGCTCCATGCGGTTCCGGCGCACGGCCGACCAGGACCCGCAGGCCCCGCACCCCGCGCCGCCGCGGGTGCCGCTGCTCGGCCGCTGGCTGACCCACTACGGCGAGCGGGCCCGCGTCCCCGGCTCCTCCCTCCTGCTCGCCATGACCGATCTGCTGGGCCGGCACTGGGCGACGGGGCAGTCCACGCTGGAGGACCAGCACCTCGGCGCCCTGCTGGCCTGGATCGACCCGCCGGAGGGCACCACCGGGGCCGAGGCCGCGCTGCGGGCGGAGCTGGCCCGGGACGCGGACGGCCAGCTGCTGTGCCCGCCCGCCGGTCCGGCCACCGACCCGGCGTTCGACAACAAGCTGCTCGCCCCCGCCATCGAGCGCTACGACCGCGCCCGCACCGCGCTGGCCGCCGCCGAGGACGGCCTGGAGGCCGACGAGCGGTACGGCGCGGTGAGCACCGCCGAGCGGGAGATCCGCGACCTGGTGCTCAGCCGTACGCGGCCCACCTGGGACGCGGTGTGGCACGGCCTGGACCTGCTGCGGCGACTGCCCGCCGGGGCGCACGTCGAGGAGCGGTGGACCCGCGACCGCTGGTCGTTCACCGGGCACCGCGACCGGATCGTCTCCGGCGAGCCCCCGCAGCCGCGCCGCGACGACGCGGTGACGGCCGCGAACAAGCTGGCCACCCGGGAGCGCGAGCAGGCCCGCCTGGACGCCCAGGAGGCCCTGGACGACCCGCTGGTGATGGCGGGCCGACGGCTCGCCGGGGAGGCGTTCACCGGGGAGGTCGTAGACGTGGTCATGACGTACAGCGAGGGCAGGCGGCCGAGTCCGCGCCCGCTGGTCACCGTCCGCACCGACGACCGGCCGCAGCTCGGCGAGCGGGTGCGGGTGTACCGGTCGCTGGGCGGGAAACCGCAGTCGGCCGAGTACGTCGAGCAGGCCGGGGAGGGCGTCTTCGTCCTGCGGATCGTCGACAAGATGGGCCGCGGCAAGGAACCGGAGGCCGGGTCCGTGCCCGAGAAGGGCGACCGGATCTGCTTCACCCTCTTCGAGCACGAGCAGCGCGGCGGCGCGAAGCTGCCCGATCCGGAGGCGACGCCGTGGACCCACGGCGGGCCGCCGGGCGAGACGGCCGCCGTACCGGAAGCCCCCGACCCGCTGACCGAGGAGGACCTCCTGTGACCACCGAGGCCCTGCCGACCACCGGCGGACCGACCACCGGAAGTCCGGCCACCGGCGGACCGGCCACCGGAAGTCCGGCCACCGCTCCCTTCGATCCGGGCGCCGCGGCCGCCCGTGCCACCGACGCGATCCTCGCCGACACCCTGCACGGCACGCACCGCGGCGTGGTCGTCGACTCCCCGCCGGGCGCCGGCAAGTCGACGCTGGTCGTGCGGGCGGCGCTGGAGCTGGCCGAGGCGGGCCGCCCGCTGATGGTGGTCGCGCAGACCAACGCCCAGGTCGACGACCTCGTCCTGCGCCTCGCCGAGAAGAACCCCGAGCTGCCGGTGGGCCGGCTGCACAGCAGCGACACCGACCCCTACGACAAGGCGCTGGACGCGCTGGACAACGTACGGACGTCAGCGAAGGCCGCCGACCTGACCGGGCTGGCGGTGGTGCTGTCGACGGCCGCGAAGTGGGCGCACGTGAAGGTGGACGAGCCGTGGCGGCACGCGATCGTCGACGAGGCGTACCAGATGCGCTCGGACTCACTGCTCGCCGTCGCCGGCCTGTTCGAACGGGCGCTGTTCGTGGGTGATCCCGGGCAGCTGGACCCGTTCTCGATCGTGGGCGGCGAGCAGTGGGCGGGCCTGTCCTACGATCCGTCGGCCTCCGCCGTCAGCACGCTGCTCGCGCACAACCCGGACCTCCCCCAGCACCGCCTCCCCGTCTCCTGGCGCCTCCCGGCGTCGGCGGCGCCCCTGGTCTCGGACGCGTTCTACCCCTTCACGCCGTTCCGCAGCGGCACCGGCCCCGACGACCGGCGGCTCGCCTTCGCCGTGCCCTCGGACGGTTCCGGCCCCGACCGGGTGATCGACGAGGCCGCCGCCTCCGGCTGGGGCCTGCTGGAGCTGCCCGCGCGGCACACCCCGCGCACGGACCCGGAGGCGGTGGGGGCGGTGGCGGCGGTCGTCGGGCGGCTCCTGGAGCGGGAGGGGGCGGCGGTCTCCGAGCGCTCACCGGACCCGGCGCCGCTCACCTCGGGCCGGATCGCGGTCGGCACCGCCCACCGCGACCAGGCGGCGGCGGTGCGCGCCGCGCTGGCCGCCCTCGGCGTCACCGGCGTCACCGTCGACACGGCCAACCGGCTCCAGGGACGGGAGTACGACGTGACGGTGGTCCTGCACCCCCTCTCCGGCCGCCCCGACGCCACGGCGTTCCACCTGGAGACCGGCCGCCTGTGCGTCCTGGCCTCCCGGCACCGGCACGCGTGCGTGGTCGTCTCCCGGGCGGGCGTCGACGAACTCCTGGACGCCTATCCGTCCACGGAACCGGTCCAACTGGGCACGACCGTGAAGTTCCCGGACGGCTGGGAGGCGGTGATGTCCACCTGGGAGCACTGGCGCAGGCACCGGGTGACCTGGCAGCCCTGACCAGCCCCCCACCACCACCCGCCCCGCAGACACTCAGAACAGCACCGCCCCATCCGCCGGACGGAGTCCGGCACGCCGCCGCAGGCGGCCAACGAATACAGCCCGGACGGCTGGGAGGCGGTGATGTCCACCTGGGAGCACTGGCGCAGGCACCGGGTGACCTGGCAACCCTGACCAACCCCCACCACCACCCGCCCCGCAGACACCCAGAACAGCACCGCCCCACCCGCCGGACGCCGCCCGGCACGCCGCCGCAGGCGGCCGGCCCAGGCGGCCGGCGCACCGGTCCACGGCCCCCGGCCCCGCGCCCGGGCCGCGGCGGAAGGCCCTCTTGCGTGGGCGCGGGACAATGGACGGTGGCCCGTTCCCACCGGGTCATGTGCGACGTACGAGGAGGAGAGACATGGCGGAGCCCACGCCGCGTCACCACGAACCGCGGCTACGCCCCGCGCCCCTGCTCTTCGAGCCCGCGGCCGCGGCCGCCGACCCGGAGCACTTCTTCGATCTGGAGTCGATCGACGATCCACGGACCCTGCTGGACCGGGCCACGGAGCTGACCCAGGCGTTCCGCGCGGCGACGGACCGGGCGGTGGAGTTCCAGGCGATGGCGGCGGCGCAGCTCGCGGACCCGCGGCGGTTCGACCGGCTGACCACCGCGGACATCGCGGAGCGGGCCGAGTGGACCGAGGACTACGCCAAGAAGATGGTGGAGTTCGGCCGGGACCTGATGCGGGGCGGGGAGAGCGGCCCCGGGCACGCCGAGTCGGTCTGACCGGCGGCTGACGAGACGAAGAACGACGGGCATATGCCAAAGAAGCGGGCACGATACCGGTCCGGCTCGGCCCTTGTCCCGCGTTCCGGCGACTCAGGGATACAGGTTCTTCACAGACGGTAGACAAGTCCCCCATGAGCAGTCCTCCGCACGTCTCCCACGTCACCCCGTCCGGTGCCGCCTGGCTGGCCTCCGCCACCGCGTGTCCGCACGACACGCTCGACTTCTGGAAGGAGCGGCCCCAGACCCCGCTGGTCCTGCCGTGCGGCTCGGCGTTCGACGTGGTGAGCGCCCCGGTGCTGTTCGGGCGCCGGATACTGGACCGGATGTGGACCGAGGGTCCGGGCTCCGGCCCGGTGGCGGAGTGCCGCGGCCGGATACTGCTCTTCGCCGCGCCGGGCACCGCGCAGCGGCTGCCCTCGCTGCTGGCGTGGGAGGAGTGGGGGACGCGCGGCCGGTCCGACGGCGACGGCCGTACCGGTGCCGTGCCGCCCCTGTTCTGCCACGGCACCGGGGACACCGTGACCGTCCCCGCGCCGGCCGGCTCCGCCCGGTCGTCCGCCCGCTGGCTGGTCGCCCCGGACACCCGCCGGCCCTGGCTGCCCGGCCCGGAGGTCCTGCTGTGGGCGGCGGTGCGGGCGGCCCGCGCGGCCGTGCGGATATCGATTTTTCCTCCCGCCGAGGTGGGTGCTAATGTCTACGACGTCAGCAGGCGCCGCTAGCTCAGTTGGTTAGAGCAGCTGACTCTTAATCAGCGGGTCCGGGGTTCGAGTCCCTGGCGGCGCACGACATCGACGGCGAGGCCGGTTCGCGGAAACGCGAACCGGCCTCGCCGTGCGTGGCGGGGGCGCCACCCGCCGCCCTCCTCCACCCGCCGCCCTCCTCCGCCGGTCATCCGCCTCCGCCGGTCATCCGCCCGCCTCCGCGAAGCGACCCGTCGCGATCTTCACCGTCCAGGCCCCCGACACCGTCCGCCCCTCCACCTCCACCCGCACGCCCTCCCCCGGCACCGTGAAGCTCTCGCCGAGGGCGACTGGCGCGTCGGCGAGCGGCGGATAGACCGAGTCCGTCCAGCACGCCCCGGTGCGCGGGTGGGCGTCGACGACCTCGACCGGCCCCCCGCCGGACTCCGCCCCGCTGCGCACCCGGTACACCAGCACCCCCGCCCGGCAGGCGGCGACATCGTTGCCGACCGGGCCGCGCGCCTCCAGGGCGAGGACCTCGTCGGCGCCGGTGCGCACGACCGCGAGCTTGGTGCCCCGGCCGAGACCGAAGGCCGGGGCCCCCGCCGCCCCGGTCACCGGCACCCCGGGCCCCGCGCCCAGCGGCTCCAGGGTGAGCCGGACCGGGCCGGCGCCCCGCACGCACGCCACCTGCCTCGGCTGGAGCCATCCCAGTTTCCACTTGTGCCAGCCGAACAGGTCCGGCGCCAGCCCGAACTGGCTGCCCATCAGGTCCCAGTCGCCGACGTGGGTGTCCCAGTCGCCCCTGCCGTCGACGGGCCGGTTGTACAGGTCCGGCAGGTCGAAGACGTGTCCGGTCTCATGGGCGAGGACCAGCCGGTCCGGCGGATGGTCCTCGAACACCGTGACCACCCGCCGGATGTCGGTGCCGTCCGCGCGCAGCGGGGTCCGCAGGTTGACGACCTTCGTGGCGTCGGAGTCCACGCCGGGCGCGTACGGGTCGGCGACGAAGTACACGATGTCGTAGCGGGAGAAGTCGACCCGGGCGTCGGCCGCGGCGAGCGCGTCGCGCAGGTAGGCGGCGCGGTGCTCGGCGCTCCAGTCGCGCTGTATGGCGTACGCCGTCGACGGGCGCGGCATCCGGATCCAGTTCCGCAGGGGGTGCGGGCGCAGCGTGAACTTGCCGTAGGAGGCGCGCTGGAAGAACCGGGTGGTGGCCGGGAAGTGGTCGGCGGCCAGCTCCCGGGGCGCGGCCAGGGGGCGGGAGTCGGGGAAGGACAGGAACACCATCACCGCGTCCAGCGCGCGGACCGGCCGCGGGTAGCCGGCGTTCCAGGTGGCCACGCCCTCGGAGTGGTGCGCCTGGGTGCGTTCCAGGGCGCAGGGCGCGGGCGAGAAGGGCTCGGCCACCGAGGGGGCGGTGATCAGGGAGGTCGCGGCCAGCGCCGACAGGGTGGTGGCCACGGCCGCGGTGCTGCGCAGTCTCGGCCAGGCTCCGCCGCCCGGCCGGCCGCCCGCGCCGAGGCCCTTGAGGGTCTCACGGGGAAGTCGCCTCAGGGGGAGCTGGCGCGGCACGTGGACCTCCGGGTGCGGTTCTCGGAACACCGCACCCAGCTTGTGCGTATTTGTCGTACTGCGCCCTGTTGGTGTGGGCCGGACGGGTGAGCCGTCACCGGATTGCCGAAAGTGGCCGCTTCCCCCCACTCACGGAACGTCACAACTGGTCGGGGGTGTTTAGAACCCGGCCAGGGGCGAGCAGAAACGATCTGTCAGGAGGGTGCGGGAGAGCCGGCGACCGCCGTGCGGCTGGAAGGGCCGGGAACCACCCTCTATGATCGGCACACTTTCCTGCACGGACAGAGATCGAGGCACTGCGGGAGCTAGCGGTGAGCGGAACGTCCGAAGGGCCGGCGCCCGTGGCAGACCTCGACGGGTCGGCCGCCACAGAGAGTGACATCGAGGTGGCGACCCGTGCTGCGCACACGGGTCGTACGGAGCCCCCGGCCCGTGCGCAGTCCCCGGCCCGCGCCGAACCCCCGGCCTACCGCTCGGCGTTCACGGCGGCGCCGCTCGCCATGGCCGTCGTCGACTCCGAGGGGATCGTCGTCAGCGCCAACGACACCCTCGGCACCCTCTTCGGCACCACGCCCCAGGCGCTGGCCGGGCGGTCGGCGGCGGACCTGGTGGACCTCGCCGGCGACACCCGGGCCTGGCGGGCCTACCGCGAGGTGCTGTGCGGGCGCCGGCCCCGGCTGCGCTGCACGCGACGGCTCAAGCGCCCCGACGGCGAGTTCCTGTGGGCGCAGGTCACGGTGGAACCCCTGGCCGGGGAGACCCCCGGGCTGCTGCTGTCGGTCGCCGACATCAGCGCCCGGCACGAACTCCAGGCCCGGCTGCGGCACTTGCAGATGCACGACCCGGTGACCCGGCTGCCCAACCGGACCCTGTTCTTCGAGCGGCTCACCGCCGCGCTGGAACCGGAGTCCTACGAGGGCGGCACCGGCCGGATCGGCCTGTGCTACCTCGACCTGGACGGCTTCAAGGCCGTCAACGACACCCTCGGCCACCGCGCCGGGGACCGGCTGCTGGCGGCCGTCGCCGAACGCCTGACGCGCTGCGCCGAGGAGGCCGCGCAGCCCCGGACCGGTGCCGGCGCGCCGCTGGTGGCCCGGCTCGGCGGCGACGAGTTCGCGCTGCTGGTGGAGGGCTCCACGGGCACCGACCAGCTCGCCGACCTCGCCGAGTCGGCGCTGACCGCGCTGCGCGAGCCCGTCGACCTCTTCGGCCGTCCCGTCTCGGTCACCGCGTCGGTCGGTGTCGTGGAACGCCACGCGGCCGGCACCAGCCCCACCGCCCTGATGCAGGCCGCCGACACCACGCTGTACTGGGCCAAGGCCGACGGCAAGGCCCGCTGGACCCTCTTCGACCCCGAGCGCAACGCCCACCGCATGACCCGCCAGGCCCTGGCCGCCACGCTGCGCCCGGCGATCGAGCGCGGCGAGTTCGCGCTGGAGTACCAGCCGCTGGTCGGCATGGAGGACGGACGGCTGCGGGGCGTCGAGGCGCTCATCCGCTGGAAGCATCCTCAGTTCGGCGTACTGGCGCCGAATCGGTTCATCGCACTGGCGGAGGAGGACGGCTCGATCGTCCCGCTGGGCCGCTGGGTGCTGCGCACGGCGTGCGAGCAGGCGCGGCGCTGGCAGCTCGACCACCCGGGCGAGCCGCCGATCTTCGTCAGCGTCAACGTGGCCGTCCGCCAGGTCTGGGACTCCGACCTGGTGGCGGACGTGGCACGCACCCTGGCGGACACGGGCCTCCCCCCCGAACTGCTGCAACTGGAGCTGACCGAGTCGGCGGTGATGGGCTCGGCCGGCCGGCCGCTGCAGACCCTGAAGGCCCTCAGCGACATGGGCGTGCAGATCGCCATCGACGACTTCGGCACGGGGTACTCCAACCTGGCGTACCTCAGCCGCCTGCCGGTCTCCGTCCTGAAACTGGACGGTTCCTTCGTCCGCGGCTTCCAGTACGACGCGCGCGGCGCCGAGCGGGACGGGGACCCGGAGCGGGACGGTGCGAGTCCGGCGGACGAGGTCATCGTCGAGGCGATGGTCCAGCTCGCCCACCGGCTCGGCCTGACGGTCACCGCGGAGTGCGTGGAGACCTCCGACCAGGCCACCCGGCTGCGCCGGATCGGCTGCGACACGGGACAGGGCTGGCTGTACTCCCGTCCCGTGTCACCGGACCGCATCTCCGAGCTGCTGGTTCAGGCGGTCGCGGGCAAGCCGTAGGCGTCGGCGATCAGCTCGTAGCTGCGCAGGCGTACGTCGCCGCCGTGCGCGTTGGCGGTGATCATCAGCTCGTCGGCGCCGGTCCGCTTCCGCAGGTCGTCGAGGCCGGCGCGGACGGCGTCCGGGGTGCCGTGGATGACGTTGCTGTTCCAGGAGGTGACGAACTCCTCCTCCATCGGGCTGAAGTCGTACGCCTCGGCCTCCTCGGGCGTCGGGACGAGTCCCGGCCGGCCGGTGCGCAGCCGCACCATGTTCAGCGCGGCGGCGAGCACCTGGCGCCGGGCCTCCTGCTCGTCGTCGGTGGCGAGGGCGGAGACGCCGATCAGGGCGTAGGGCTCGTCGAGGACCTCGGACGGGCGGAAGTTCTCCCGGTAGAGGTCCAGGGCGGGGAGGGTGTTCTGCGCGGAGAAGTGGTGGGCGAAGGCGAACGGCAGGCCGAGGGTGGCGGCGAGGCGGGCGCTGAAGCCGGAGGAGCCGAGGAGCCAGACCGGGGGGCGGTGCGGGGACTGCACCCCGCCCGGTGAGGTCGCCTGCACGGGACCGGGTACGGCGTGGATACGGCCGTAGGGGTGCCCGTCGGGGAAGTCGTCGTCGAGGAACCGGGTCAGCTCGATCAGCTGCTGGGGGAAGTCGTCGGCGCCTTCGTGCAGCCGGTCGCTGCGGCGCAGGGCGGCGGCGGTGGCGCCGTCGGTGCCGGGGGCCCGGCCGAGGCCGAGGTCGATCCGGCCCGGGGCCATGGCCTCCAGCGTGCCGAACTGCTCGGCGATGACGAGCGGGGCGTGGTTGGGCAGCATGACGCCGCCCGAACCGAGCCGTATGCGGTCGGTGTGCGCGGCGAGGTGGGCGAGGATCACGGCGGGCGAGGAGGAGGCGACGCCGGGCATGGAGTGGTGCTCGGCGACCCAGTACCGGTGGTAACCGCGGGCCTCCGCGAGGCGGGCGATGTCCACGCTGGTGCGCAGGGCGTCGGAGGCGGTGCGGCCGGCGCCGACGGTGACCAGGTCCAGGACGGAGAGGGGGACGGGGGCGGTGCCGTGCGTGGTGCCCCGGATCTCCCCCGCGGCGTCTGTGGACATGGACATGGTGGGGTGCCTCCTGCTTTCGGGTCGTTCACTCGCCCGGGGTTCAACGGGAGGGGGTGGCCGGCTATTCCCCACCGGCTCCGGCGGCCACAGCCCGATGTGCGGATCGGCCGAGGGTCCGGTACGATCATCATGAGCTGGTCGACGGAGCGGATCCGAACAACCGGCACTGCGTTGGTGGTCCAAGGAAAGACGTCCCGCTTCCTGCGGGGAGATGCAGGTGCAAGGCCTGCCCGGCGCTCCAGAGCAAGGCGACGGAACCCCGGCCCCGCTTCGGCGGGCCGGGGTTCCGTCGTGTCAGCCGAGCTTCGCGGCCTGCGCCTCGATGACCGCCGTCGGCTGGTCGAAGGCGTCGCCCCGGGTGGCGGCCGCGATGCCGAAGGACGAGAAGCCCGCGAGGGTGGTGCCCTGGCGGAAGACGGCGACCTGGTCTCGGTCCGCTCGCCGGCCACCTCCTCCCGGACCGTCCAGGCGACGGCGTCCTCGCCCGCGCCGATCTCGCCGGTGACGATCCCGGTGACCTGCTCCCGCTCGCCGTCGTCCGTCAGGGCGAAGCCCTCGGCGCACGTCTCGCCGGCCTCGCGGATCGCGGCGAGGGCCCGTTCCGCGCCGTCGGCGTCGTAGGAGCACAGGGAGGTCGTCGTCTTGGTGATGTCGAGGGAGTCGATCGTCGCCTCCTCGGCCTCCTCCTCGGACATCCGCGCGAGTTCCTCCAGCGACGGCATGCCCTTCCTGGCCGCCGCGGACTCCAGGGTGACCAGCCGCTGCGCGCTCGCCGCGGGTTCCGCCACGGTTCGCTCAGGGGTGCACGGTGTGCGCATCCGGCGTTCATGCGATACGATCATCATGCGCTGGTCGACGGAGCGGATCCGAACAACCGGCACTGCGTTGGTGGTCCAAGGAAAGACGTCCCGCTTCCTGCGGGGAGATGCAGGTGCAAGGCCTGCCCGGCGCTCCAGAGCAAGGCGACGGAACCCCGGCCCCGCTTCGGCGGGCCGGGGTTCCGTCGTGCCGCAGGGGTCTCGCCCGTCCTCATGCCTGGACCAGCGGCTCCCGCGTGAACAGCGTTCCCAGTTCCGGCGCGTTCACCCGGCGGTCCGCCAGGCGCAGGGCCTCCCAGACGGTGACCTGGTTGGCGGTGAGGACCGGCTTGCCCACCTCTTTCTCCAGCGACGGGATGTACGCGGCCGTGTGCAGGGCCGTACCGGGCAGGAGCAGTGCCTCCGCGTCCGGACGGTCGGCCGAGCGGGCCAGCGCCAGCACCTCGGCCTCACCCCACGTGCCGGCCTCGGCCGCGGTGGTGACGCCCGCGCCGTGGACGCCGACGGCCTCCAGGCCGGCCGCGCGCAGGAAGTCCGCGAAGCGGCCCGCCACGTCCTGCGGGTACGTCGCGCCGATCGCCACCCGGCGTGCCCGCAGCTCACGTGCCGCGTGGGCGAAGGCGAAGGACGTGGAGGAGGCCGGCATGCCGGCCGTCGCCGCCAGGGTGCGGACCTGTTCGTGGGCACCGTCCCAGCCCGGCGCGAAGCTGCCGCTGGTGGAGGCCCACACCACGGCCTCGGCACCGGCGTGCCGCAGTTCCTCCAGGCACGCCGCGACCCGCGCGGGCGAGCCCATCCCCAGCGGAGCGTCCACGCGGTGCGCCTCCTCGCCGACGTCGGTGCGCACCAGGTCGACCCGGATGTCGCTGCCCAGGAGCTGCTCGATGCGTGGGTAGTCGTCCTCGCCGGCGTGGCCCGGGTACAGGAACCCCAGTGCTGTCATGTCCACCCTTCCTGCTGTCGCTCCTCGACGGGGCCGGAGCGCGCCCGGATCGGTCAGCGCCCGACGCGGCCCCACGGCACGGGTACCCAGCCGGCGCGGCGCCGCCCACACCGTCACTTGGTTGGCCGAGACCGCCGGGGGGCGCGGTCCGGCCTCCGGCCGCGGGGTCACGTCGTGGGCGGACAGGTGCGCCCGCCGCGCACCGCAGGGGTCTCGCGCCGGGCGGGAAGAGGGCAACAGGCCGGGAGCACGGTCGTGTTGACGAAGGCGGGCTCCGGTGCGGGCGTGATCGTTCCGTCCGTGTCACCGCCCGTGTCACCGCCGGGTCACCCGCGTCACCGCCCGGCCGGCAGCCGGTCGGTCCCCGGTCCCGGAGGCACGCTGCCGACGGCCCGCCCCGCCGCGCTCGTCCTCGACGCCCCGGCCCGGCCCCGGCCGGCCGGCCGGGCGCGCGGGCGTCGAGTACGTGGACGGGGCCGGGCCCGCCGCGCGGCTGCCGTCCACGTCACCCGCCGCACGGTGCTGCTGGGCGGCGTGGTGGCCGGGGAGGGGAACCGGGAGGTCGGGGAGATCCTCTTCGCCCCCCGGCAGGTGGCCGAGGACGTACTCCCCGCGGGCGGGTTCCGTCGTGCTCGCCGGGCAGGAGACGTTCCTGGTGAGCCCGGACGGGGACGACGCCGACCGGCTCCAGGAACCCTGGCACCTGACCGGCCGGCGGCTCGTCATCGAGGCCGAGTACGAGTCGTCGTACGGCGGTGAAGGTCGTCGTACGGCGGCGAAGGTCGTCGTACGGCGGCGAAGGTCGTCGTACGGCGGTGAGGGCTTCTCCGTGACGTCGGCCAGGACCGCCGGAAGCCGGACGTCTCCCCCGGATCCTCCGGCGACGGCCCGGATGCCGCGAGTGACGGGAAGGCGGCATGGGTCCCGTTACGGGCGTGTCCGGTGCGGCAGGCGCCGCCGGGCAGTGCAAGCACGTCCGGACGGCCGCGCGGGTGAGCGGGGCCCGGTCGTCGAGCAGGCGGGCGCCGCACCGGCTCCCGCGCTCGACCAGCGAGTTCCCGCCGGCGCGACCGGCCGTGCCCCACGGCCGTGCCCGGCGCCGCCCGGGCCGAGGGGACCCGGCGGCACGAGAGGGCCGGAAAAGACCGGCATGACTTTCCCGGAGTTGGGAAGGCGCGCGCCCATGGCTCCACCACACAGAACCCCGTCAAGGGGACGAACGGACCACAAGTCCGGGATACCCGGGCCCAGTCGCCGAACGCTGCTCGCGGGGGTCGCGGCGCTCGGCGCGCTGGGCGCGGCCGGATGCTCGCGGGTGGCGACCGCCTCGGACGCCGAGGGCGGTGACCTCCTCGAGCGGCTCCGGGCGCAGGGCGTGGCGCGGCTCGGTATCGCCGGCGAGATCCCCTTCGGGTACATCGACAAGGACGGTGAGCTGACCGGCGAGGCGCCGGAGGTGGCGAAGGTCATCTTCCGGCGGCTCGGCGTGGACCGGGTGCAGCCGGTGCCGACGGAGTTCGGCTCGCTCATCCCGGGGCTGGCGTCGCAGCAGTTCGACGTCGTGGCGGCCGGGATGTACATCAATCCCGAGCGCTGCGAACAGGTCATCTTCTCCGACCCCGACTACCAGATGCTCGACTCCTTCATCGTGCGCAAGGGCAATCCCCTGGGGATCGGGAACTACCAGGACGTCGTCGCGAAGAAGGCCAGGTTCGCCACCGGCACCGGGTACGCCGAGATCGCCTACGCGGTGGAGGCCGGGTACCGGGAGAGCGACATCCTCATCGTCCCCGACCAGGTGGCCGGCCTGAACGCCGTCGAGGCCGGGCGCGTGGACGTGTTCGCGGGGACCGCGCTGACCACCCGCGAGGTGGTGAAGAAGTCCAGCAAGGCCGAGGTGACCGAGGCGTTCAAACCGATCGTGGACGGCGAACCGCACGTCGACGGCGGCGGGTTCTGCTTCCGGCCCACCGAGACCGCCCTGCGGGACGCCTTCAACGAGGAGCTCCACCGGCTCAAGGAGAGCGGCGAACTGCTCCGCATCCTCAGGCCGTTCGGGTTCACCGAGGACGAGATGACGGATCTGACCGCGAAGGAGCTGTGCGGCGGATGACCACGGGACTGTGGGAACTGGTGCTCCAGGGCGTCTGGGTCACGGTCCAGCTGCTCGTCTGCTCGGCGCTGCTGGCGACGGCCGTCTCCTTCGTGGTCGGCGTCGCGCGCACCCACCGGCTGTGGATCGTCCGCTTCCTGGCGGGCTTCTACACGGAGGTCTTCCGGGGGACCTCGGCCCTGGTGATGATCTTCTGGGTGTTCTTCGTGCTGCCCCCGGCCTTCGGCTGGCAGCTGGTGCCGCTGTGGGCGGGCACGCTGGCGCTCGGCCTGACCTACGGGGCGTACGGGGCGGAGATCGTGCGCGGCGGGCTCGGCGCCGTCGACCCGGCGCAGCGGGAGGGCGGCATCGCGCTCGGCTTCACGCCCTGGCAGCGGATGCGGCTGATCCTGCTGCCGCAGGCGGTGCCGGAGATGATCCCGCCCTTCTCCAACCTGCTGGTCGAACTGCTCAAGGGCACGGCCCTGGTGTCGGTCATGGGCATGGGCGACCTGGCGTTCAGCGGCAACCTGGTGCGGCTCGCGCTCCAGGAGAGCGCGGAGATCTACACGTACGTCCTCCTCATCTACTTCGTGATCGCGTTCCTGCTGACGCGGGGGATGCGCGGGCTGGAGAAGAAGCTGAAGGCGGGTGTCGGCAAGGCGCCGCGGAGGAGGACGGCCGTGCCCGGGCCGGCCGGGGCGGGGGCGGGTCTTCGATGAACTGGGACTGGAGCGCCGTCTGCGACTTCATGCCGCACTTCTGGGACGGTCTGCTGGTCACCCTGCGGATCCTGGTCCTCGGCTCGGTGATCTCGTTCGTCCTGGGCCTGGTGTGGGCGCTGCTGACGCGGGCGCCCACGCGCTGGGTGACCTGGCCGGTGGGGGTGGTGACGGAGTTCGTCCGCAACACCCCGCTGCTGGTGCAGCTGTTCTTCCTCTTCTACGTGCTGCCCGAGTGGGGGATCACCGCCTCGGCGATGACCACCGGTGTCATCGGCATCGGCCTGCACTACTCGACGTACACGATGCAGGTCTACCGGGCCGGCATCGAGGCGGTGCCCGTCGGCCAGTGGGAGGCCGCGACGGCGCTGAACCTGCCGCCGTACCGGACCTGGACCGCGGTGATCCTGCCGCAGGCGGTGCGCCGGGTGGTGCCCGCCCTCGGCAACTACGTGATCTCCATGCTGAAGGACACCCCGATGCTGATGGCGATCACCGTGCTGGAGATGCTCGGCGAGGCACGGCTGTTCTCCCAGGAGACGTTCCGGTTCACCGAGCCCCTGACGGTGATCGGCATCGCCTTCATCGCCCTCTCCTACCTGGCCTCCCTTGCCCTGCGAGCCCTGGAGCGACGCCTTGCCCACTGACCCCCTCCCCCAGCCCGGGAAGAACCCCCGGAAACCGACGGGAGAACTGATCCGCCTGGAGAAGGTCACCAAGCGGTTCGGGACCACCACCGTCCTGGACCACCTGGACTTCTCCGTCGACGCCGGCCGGCACGTCACCCTGATCGGGCCGTCCGGGTCGGGCAAGACCACGATCCTCAGGCTGCTGATGACGCTGCTCAAGCCCGACGAGGGCACCATCACCGTGGACGGGCAGCGGCTCTTCCCGGCGCCCGAGAAGCAGGTCCGCGAGGTCCGCAAGAAGATCGGGATGGTGTTCCAGCAGTTCAACCTGTTCCCGAACATGTCGGTACTGCGCAACATCACCGAGGCCCCGGTCACCGTGCTCGGCCTGTCCAAGGACGAGGCCGAGGCGCGCGCCCGGGACCTGCTGGACCTGGTGGGGCTCGCCGACAAGTGCGACGCCCGGCCGGCCCGGCTCTCCGGCGGCCAGCAGCAGCGCGTCGCGATCGCCCGCGCGCTGGCGATGCGCCCACGGGTCCTGCTGCTGGACGAGGTGACCTCCGCGCTCGACCCGGAGCTGGTCGCGGGCGTCCTGGACGTGCTGCGGGACATCGCGCGCTCCACGGACATCACGATGCTCTGCGTGACCCACGAGATGAACTTCGCCCGGGACATCTCCGACCAGGTACTGATGTTCGACTCCGGGCGGGTCATCGAGGCCGGCCCCCCGGAGAAGATCTTCAGCGAGCCGGAGCACGACCGCACCCGGGAGTTCCTCAGCGCGGTCCTGTGACCACCCGCCGTCACCTGCCCCGACGCCCGAGGACCGCGGCGTCGGGGCCTTCCCCTGACATATGCCGCCGGTCAGCCGCCCAGTTGGGAGCGGCGGATCCGGCCGACAACCGCTCCCGCCCGGCCGCCCGGCCGCTATCGTGGAGGGGAATCCGCCGTCCGGGCCACGGCCACAGGAGCGAGCGCATGGGGAGACCACCGTGGCGCTGCAACACGAGCCGACCGTCCCGCACCACTCGGTCCAGGACGCCCTGCGCGTGCTGGAGACGGTGGCGCGGCTGACCGCCCCGGTCACCGACACCGAGCTCGCCCGGCGCGCGGGCCTGGGGCAGGAGCGGCTGGCCCCGCTCCTGCGGATGCTGCGCCGCGAGGGGTACGTCGAGCGGACCGCCGAGGGGACGTACACCACCGGGCAGGCCCTCACCCGTCTGAGTTCGGCGCACGGCCACGAGGAGGCGCTGCGCGAGAAGCTCCAGCGGACGCTGGACCGGCTGCGCGACTCGGTCGGCGCCGCCGTCTACATCAGCCGGTACGTCGACGGCGAGGTCAGCGTCACCCAGTACGCCGACGGTCCCGGCACGCCCAGGGTCAACGAGTGGGTGGACTTCCGCCGCTCGGCGCACGCCACCGCGATCGGCAAGAGCCTGCTGACCCAGCTGGACCACGCCGGGCGCCGCGACCACCTCGCCCGGCACCGGATGGCCCGCCTCACCTCGCGCACCATCACCAGCGACCGGCTGCTGCTGTCCCGGCTGGCGGCCCAGCCGCCGACCGTTCCGGTGCTCGACCTCCAGGAGTACGCGGTGGGGACGGTGTGCGCGGCGGTGCCGATCACGGCCGGGGCGACGGCGGGGTGCCTGGCGCTGTCGCTGCCGGTGGAGCACGCGCACCGGCTGCGCCGGGCCGCGGACGCGCTGAACCGGGAGGCGGCGCCGGTCCTGTTGTCCTTGGCCATCTAGGGCCCGCACCACTCCGGCCCGCGCCCCGCACCGCTCCGGCCCGCGCCCCGCACCACTCCGGGAGGCGGGCCGGAGCACCCCCTCGGACCAGGTACTATTGACCCATGCGCCGCTAGCTCAGTTGGTTAGAGCAGCTGACTCTTAATCAGCGGGTCCGGGGTTCGAGTCCCTGGCGGCGCACCGGACGGAAGGGTCCCCCGCTTCGGCGGGGGACCCTTCCGCGTTCCTCAGAACGTGACGTCCGAGCAGGCGTAGAACGCGTTGGCCGTGTCCGCGATCGTCCACACCGCGACGATGACGTGGTGCCCGCTCAGCCCGGTCGGCAGCGCCCCGCTGTGCGAGAGCGTGGCCGGCGGCTGGGCGTTGTTGTACGGCACCGTCAGGAACGGGGTGAGGTTGAGGTCGGAGCGGGCCAGGTTGTGGTCCTGGTTCCAGCCCTGCTTGGTGACGTAGTACCGGAAGTCGGTGGTGCGGTGTCCGACCGTGAACTGCCAGCGGAAGGTGTAGTTCTGTCCGCCGGTCACCTTCGTGGTGGGCCACGCGCCGCCGCCGGGCGTCCTGGGGGCGTCGAGTTGGGCGAACCGCGTGTTGTTCGCGGAACATATCTGCCCGTCCGCCGGCCCGGAGGAGGGGAAGCCCTTGGGGCCCTCGACGCTCTGCGGCTCGTACTGGATCGAGCCGCAGTTGCTGACGGAACCGTTCTGGCAGAGCTTCTGCCGGCTGACCGGCAGGTCGGTGTAGCCGTGGCCGCTGGCGACGCCGCCGGAGGTGAGCACGAGGGCACCGGTGGTCGCCAGGCCCACCGCCCCGGCGCAGGCCGCGATCCTGCTCCGCTTGGTCTTCTTGCGCATGCTGCCGCTCCCTGGAGGACGTGGGGGGAAGTTCAGTGAGCCGTGCAGGTCTAGACCAAGTCCCAGATTATGGTCGCGGATTGAACATGTCCATACCAAAAACATGCCCTGCCGAAAACGGGACCGGTCAGGGTCCCGTCTCACCGCGCCCCGCGCAGAACGCCACCGTGAGGTCCTTCACCAGGGCCTTGCGCTCGTAGTCGTCGAGGTCCACCAGCCCGCGCGTGGTGAGCCGGGTCACCGTGTCCTCCACCGAGTCCACCACCGAGGTGAGCAGGCTCGCCCGCTGGACCGCGTCGAGCGCGGCGATCCGGCGCCGGTGCATCGCGGCGGCCACCTCCGGCGCGTACTCCACCCGCACCGGCCGCACCGCGAACACCTCGACGCCGACCGCCGCCGCGTCCGCCGCCACCAGCCGGGTCAGCGCCTCGCCCGCCGTGTCCGCCGAGGCCCGCGAGGTGCCCGGCGGCTCCACCGGCACCCGGGCGAGCGCCGCCTCCACGCACTCGCGCAGATACGTCTCGTGGTCCTCGACGCCGAGCACGGCCCGCGCGGTGTCCCGCACCCGCCACACCACCAGCGTCACCGCCCGCAGCGCGACCCCGTTGCCGTCGGCCGCGGGCATCGGCTCGCTGCGCCAGTGTCGCAGCCGCACGTCGACCCGGCGGCGCAGCAGCAGCGGGTTGACCCACATCAGGCCGGTGCGCCGCACCGTCCCCCGGTAGCGGCCGAACAGGCCCAGCACCCAGGCCCGCCCGGTCCGGCCCCGGGCCAGCCCGCCGAAGCCGAACAGCCCCAGCGCCCCGGCGCCCGCGTACGCCGCCCACTGCGCGGGCCCGAGCCCGGCCCCGCCGTACGCCGGCAGCCGCAGCGCCTCCAGCGCCGGCGGCGGCAGGAGCCCCGTCCACCAGGAGGTGACCGCGCAGCCGGCCGCGCCGCAGACACCGGCCAGCACGCCCGCGGCGCCGGGCAGCACCCTGGCCGGGCGTTCCGCCAGCGCCGGGTCGACCTGCGGCGCGGGCCGGGGCTTGGCGACCGGGCGGCGCACCCGCGGCTGCTCCCCGGTGCCCTGCCGGCGGCCGACGACCGCGGGCCGCAGCGGCACCGGCACCGGTTCGGGGTCGTCCCGGAAGAGCAGGTGGACGGGGATCTCGGTGGTGGCCTCGTTCTGGATGAGCCGCACCGGCCGGGCCGCGTCCTCGGGCGGACCGGCCGGGTCGGGACCGGGCGGGGTGGTGGTCGAAGAGGTCGTACTCATGCGTGCTCCAGCCTCCGCGCCAGACGCGTCGTGCGGGCGCTGACTTGACGTGCTCAGGCGAACAGTCGCCGCCAGGTCTCCGGCCCCGGGAAGCCGTCCGCCGCGCCGCCGCGCCAGCCCTGGGCCCGCTGGAACGCCTCGACGGCCCTGCGGTCCGCGGCGCCCCAGCGCGGACCGGGGCCGGACGGGTAGAACCGGCCGTACCCCTTCTGCACCAGCCGCTCCCCGAGCCGGGTGACGTGGTCGCCGTGGGCGCCCGGGCGGAACGCGGCCCGGCCCGGGTAGCCGGGCACCGCGTGCGGGGCCGGCGGCACGGCCGGGTTCCGGCCCCCGGCGGGGATGTCCCGCCCCGCGCCGGACACCAGCAGCTCCCAGGTGCGCCGGCCCGGCAGTCCGTCGGCGTCGGCGCCCCGCCAGCCCTGGGCCAGCTGGAACGCCCGGGTGGCCCCGCGGTCCGCCTCCGACCAGCGCGGCCCGGGGCCGGCGGCGTAGAAGCGGGCGCCGCCGCGCCGGGCGAGCAGTTCGCCGAGCCGGGCGACGGAGGCGTTGTCCGCGCCGGGTCCGAAGGCCGCCGCCCCCGGGTAGGCGTCCGCCGGGGTGTCCGTCCCGGCGGCGGCCGGCGCTCCGCCGGTCAGGCCGGCCTCCACGCCCTGGTAGCGGTAGGGCAGGTAGCGGGCGGAGTTGTTCCAGTAGGCGTACGGCGTGGTCTGCCGGCGGGTGTGCGGGGGCGTCTGCTCGTAGGCGACGTACCGGGTGCGCGCGGCATCGGTCCAGCCGCCGAAGATCACCACGTGGGACCCCTTCTGGGGGTCGGCCTCGTTGTGGAACAGCAGGATGTCGCCGGGCTGGAGTTCGGCCTTGGTGATGCGGTCGGCGAACTTCCCCAGGCTGCCGGTCCACTCGTTGGCGGGCAGCCCCCAGGCCATCGAGACGTAGCCCGAGCAGTCCTGCCGGTAGCCGTCGGACCAGTAGGCGCTCATGCTGTACGGCACTTTCGCGTCGACCCACTTCTGGGCCCGGGCGATGATCTGGGCGCGGGTGGTCTTGGGGAGGGGGGCGCCGGCCACCGGGCCGACCGGCGCGCCGCCGGGCCCGTGCAGCGGGGCCCGGCCGCCTTGGGGGGTGTCCTGACCGTCCCGGGCGTCCGGGGCGCCGGGGGTCCGGGTGGGGGTGGCCTGACCGTCCGGAGCACCGGGGGTCCGGGTGGGGGTGGCCTGACCGTCCGAGGCACCGGGAGTCCGGGCCGGAGCGACCTGACCATCCGGAGCACCGGGAGTCCGGGCCGGAGCGACCTGACCATCCGGAGCACCGGGGGTCCGGGCCGGAGCGACCTGACCATCCGAAGCACCGGGAGTCCGGGCCGGAGCGACCTGACCATCCGAAGCACCGGGAGTCCGGGCCGGAGCGACCTGACCATCCGGGGTGCCGGGGGTGTCGTCCGCGGGGGCGCCGGGGCGCTGCGGGGCGTGGGCGGACGCCGGGAGGGCCGCCGCCGCGCCCGCGGCGAACGCGGCGGAGGCGGTGGCCGCCACCACGAGGGCCCGCCGGCCGGCCGGGTGGGCGGGGGCCGCGGCGGAGGGCGGCAGGACCCGGCTCCGGTGACGGCAGCCGGGGCAGTCGCAGTCGTCCGCCGGGTCGGTCTCCTCGAATACCGGCGTCTCCATGCGATCTCCCTCACACTCCGGCCGGACGTGTCCGCTGCGGTACACGTGCGTCAGTCTCGCAACGGTCGGCGGGGTGCGCATGTTGACGGTCCGAATGATGTACGGGCGCCCCCGCGCGCCCCCCGGGCGCCGCCCGGTGGTCGGGAGCACCCCGCGGGGTCGGGTAGAGTTGATGACGTCAGCAGGCGCCGCTAGCTCAGTTGGTTAGAGCAGCTGACTCTTAATCAGCGGGTCCGGGGTTCGAGTCCCTGGCGGCGCACCGACGACCGAAGGCCCCTCGCGCGAGCGAGGGGCCTTCGGTGTTTCCGGTCTCTCCGCGCGATCTCCACAGACGCCGCAATCGGCGCGTATGGCCGGTAAACACCTCGTTTCCCGCCTTGCGATCATGCTGAACGGCGTAGAACCCTGGTCGGTCGAGGGGGCACGGAGCCGGTTGGCGGTACTGCGGGGTGAGGGGCCCGCAGGAGGCCGGATGCCGAAGGGGCATCATGCAACCGGAAGGACGCCGTTCCATGTCTATAAGGTGTGGACCACGTGGTGACGGCGATCCACCACTGTTACGCCTGTGACGGTCCAGGGGAACCGGCACCAGGCGCTGTACGCGACGAAACACGCGTGACCTGCGTGTGGGGGGATGACTCATGACGTCGACGCCGCCGGGCGCCGGACCGGACTTCGATCCGTCCGAGACCACCCAGCTGAGAGTGGACTCACTCCGGATGTCCACCACCGGTACGTTCCGCCGGATAAAGAAGACGCTGCCGAGGTACGACTACGAGCACTACAGCCGGCTGGCCGGCCCCCTCACCCAGCCCGACGACGCGGACGGGCCGTACAAGGTCCGCTACCGCTCGCTGCTGTCGCAGGAGCCGCACCGCGTCCGCGTCGCGCTGATGCTGGCCGCGGCGCCGCTGCTGTCCGTGGTGCTGCTGGTCTGGCTGCTCCAGCCCGGACACTGGACCGAGCGGGACTACCCGGCGTTCGACTGGCTGCCCGCGCTCGACGTCGTGATGCTCGTCTCGATCGGCCTGATCGAGCTGTTCCGCTGCCTGAACGTGCTGTCCAACGCGCACGCCACCCTGGTCGCCCGCGACCCGGTCCCGGTGGTGCCCGAGTCCGGCACCCGGGTCGCCTTCCTCACCTCCTTCGTGCCCGGCAAGGAGCCGCTGGAGATGGTGACCAAGACCCTGGAGGCGGCCGTCAGGATCCGCCACCGGGGCGTGCTGCACGTCTGGCTGCTCGACGAGGGCGACGACCCGGAGGTGAAGGAGGTCTGCGCGCGCCTGGGCGTGCGCCACTTCTCCCGCAAAGGCGTCGCCAAGTGGAACCAGGCCAAGGGCCCGCACCGCGCCAAGACCAAGCACGGCAACTACAACGCCTGGCTGGACGCGCACGGCGACGACTACGACTACTTCGCCTCCGTCGACACCGACCACGTACCGCTGCCCAACTACCTGGAGCGGATGCTCGGTTACTTCCGCGACCCGGACGTCGGCTTCGTCATCGGCCCGCAGGTCTACGGCAACTACGACAATCCGGTCACCAAGGCCGCCGAGTCGCAGCAGTTCCTCTTCCACGCGCTGATCCAGCGGGCCGGCAACCGCTACGGCTCCCCCATGTTCGTGGGCACCTCCAACGCGGTGCGCATCAAGGCGCTCAAGCAGATCGGCGGCCTGTACGACTCGATCACCGAGGACATGGCGACCGGGTTCGAGATCCACCGCCACAAGAACCCCGCGACGGGGAGGAAGTGGCGCTCGGTCTACACCCCGGACGTGCTCGCCGTCGGCGAGGGCCCGAACGCCTGGACGGACTTCTTCACCCAGCAGATGCGCTGGTCGCGCGGGACGTACGAGACGATCCTCAAACAGTACTGGAAGGGCTGGTACTCGCTGCCGCCGAGCAAGCTCTTCAACTACACGATGATGATCATCTTCTATCCGATGTCGGCCATGAACTGGATCCTGGCCGCGCTCAGCTGCGCCCTGTTCCTGGGCCTGGGCGCCTCGGGCGTCAACATCGACCCGGCGGTCTGGCTGATGCTCTACGGCAACGCCTCCGCGCTCCAGATCGGCCTGTACGTCTGGAACCGCCGCCACAACATCTCCCCGCACGAGCCCGAGGGCTCCGGCGGTGTCGCGGGCATGGTGATGTCGGCGCTGTCGGCGCCGCTGTACGCCAAGGCGCTGATCGACTCGGTGCTGCGCCGCAAGAGCAAGTTCGTGGTGACCCCGAAGGGCGACTCGGCCAGCCCGGACACCTGGTTCGGCACCTTCCGGTACCACTGGTACTTCATCCTGGTCTTCGCCGCCTCGATGGCCGCCGGGTTCGGGTACGGCCACGCGCACCCCGCGATGATCACCTGGGCGACGTTCGCGCTGCTGATCACCGCGTCGCCGATGTTCGCGTGGCGCTACCAGATGCGGAAGGCGAGGCACGCCGCCGCGCCCGAACCCCAGCCGCCCGTGCCGGCACCGGTACCGGCTCAGGCGCGCGAGCCGCAGGCGCCCGAGCCGCAGACACCGGCCCAGCACCCGGGGCCGCACGCCCCGCAGCAGCGCCCCACGTGGGCCGCCTCCGGCGGCGGCGACGACCAGACCATGCAGATCGCCCTGGGCGGACTTGGGGGACGTAAGGAATGAAGCACCAGGCCGGCCGCCGTCGTGCCCGTCGACTCGCCATAGGGACGGTGGTGGTACTCGCGCTGGCCGGGATGAACGGGCCGTGGCTGTACCGCTTCGGCACCGAGAAATACCACCAGTACAAGATCAACCAGCCGGAGTACAAGGCCGCGAACGGCCGCTGGGAGATCGTCGACTTCCCGGACGAGTACAAGCAGAACACCATTCACGCGGCGCTGCTGCGCACCGGCAAGGTGCTGCTGGTCGCGGGGTCGGGCAACAACCAGGACAACTTCGACGCGAAGAAGTTCGACACCCGCATCTGGGACCCCGTCAAGGGCACGGTCAAGAAGGTGCCGACCCCGACCGACCTGTTCTGCACCGGCCACACCCAGCTCGCCAACGGCAACCTGCTGATCGCGGGCGGCACCAAGCGGTACGAGAAGCTGAAGGGCGACGTCACCAAGGCCGGCGGCCTGATGGTGGTGCACAACGAGAACCCGGACAAGCCGATCACCCTGCCCGCCGGCACGAAGTTCACCGGCAAGGAGAACGGCAAGACCTTCGTCTCCAAGGACCCGGTGCTGGTGCCGCGCGCCGAGAAGGTCTTCGACGAGGAGACCGGCGAGTTCCTGCGCAACGACCCCGGGCTCGGCCGGATCTACGTCGAGGCGCAGAAGAGCGGCTCGGCGTACGAGACCGGCACCCAGGACAACTACACGGTGCGGGGCCTGACCGGGGCGGACGCGCGCAACACGTACGGCATCGCGGAGAAGCTCGCCCTCGACAAGAAGGACTTCCAGGGCATCCGGGACGCCTACGAGTTCGACCCGGTCGCCGAGAAGTACATCAAGGTCGACCCGATGCACGAGGCCCGCTGGTACCCGACGCTCACCACGCTGAGCGACGGCTCGATCCTCAGCGTCTCCGGCCTCGACGACATCGGCCAGCTCGTCCCGGGCAAGAACGAGATCTACGACCCGGACACCAAGAAGTGGACCTACACCGACAAGACCCGCCAGTTCCCGACCTACCCGGCGCTGTTCCTGATGCAGAACGGCAAGGTCTTCTACTCGGGTTCCAACGCCGGGTACGGGCCCGACGACGTCGGGCGGGAGCCGGGCGTGTGGGACGTGGAGACCAACGAGTTCACCGAGGTCCCGGGGCTGAGCGACCCGAACATGATGGAGACGTCCGGCACGGTGCTGCTGCCGCCCGCGCAGGACGAGAAGTACATGGTGATCGGCGGGGGCGGGGTCGGCGAGTCCAGGCTGTCGAGCGAGAAGACGCGGATCGTCGACCTGAAGGCCGACCGTCCGAAGTTCGTGGACGGCCCCTCGCTGGAGAAGGGGACGCGCTACCCGCAGGCGTCGGTGCTGCCCGACGACAGCGTGCTGGTGTCGGGCGGTTCGCAGGACTACCGGGGGCGCGGTGACTCCAACATCCTGCAGGCGCGGCTCTACGACACCGAGAGCAACACCTTCGAGCGGGTCGCCGATCCGCTGGTGGGGCGCAACTACCACTCCGGTTCGATCCTGCTGCCCGACGGGCGGGTGATGTTCTTCGGGTCGGACTCGCTCTACGGCGACAAGGCCAACACCAAGCCGGGCAAGTTCGAGCAGCGCATCGAGATCTACACGCCGCCGTACCTGTACGGCGGGGAGCGGCCCGACCTCGCGGGCGGGCCGCAGACCATCGCGCGGGGCGAGTCGGGGACGTTCACCTCGGAGGCGGCGGCTTCGGTCGAGAAGGTGCGGCTGATCCGGCCGAGCGCGTCGACGCACGTCACGGATGTCGACCAGCGGTCGATCGCGCTGGACTACGAGGTCGACGGGGACGAGATCACGGTGACCGTCCCGAAGAACAAGAACCTCGTGCAGTCGGGGTGGTACATGATGTTCGTGACCGACGGGGACGGGGTGCCGAGCAAGGCGCAGTGGGTCCAGGTTCCCTGAGCGGGACGCGGGGGGCCGCCCGGGGGCGCCGCGCACGGCGCCCCCGCCCTCCTAGGAGTCCCTGAAGTTCCGTTCCATGGCCCATTCCGCCATCCGCTCGCCCGTGACGCTGCCGACGACGTCCGCGGTCCTGGTGTGGATGCCGGACCACACCCGCGCGTCGACGACGTCGCGGACGTAGTCCTCGGCGTGTTCGTAGTGCCGGACGATGCCGGTGTCCTCCGAGCGGATGTTGAGGTCGACGCGGGAGGTGCCGAACAGCTTCTCCAGCGTGCGCATCCAGGCCCCCGCCCAGGTGGCGTGGCCGCTGAGGTAGTCGGGGTGCGCGGGCGTGACGAGCAGCGGTTCCCACGTCGGGTCGGCCTGTGTCGCGGGGTTGCCGTCGGTGTCCGCCTCGCGGACGGCGGTGACCGGCCGCCAGGTGCCGTAGTGGAGCTTGGCGTCCCAGGCGGTGATCGAGGCGTCCGTCAGGACGGTGTTCACGGCCGCGTACAGCCGGGCCGTCTCGGCGATGTCGAACCCGTGCCGCGCGGCGTGGTCGCCCAGGGCGTCCTGGACCTCCACCCGGGCGATGAACAGCGCCGTCTCCGTCTGCCGGGCGCTGCGGCGCGAGCCGGTCTTCGCGCCGTAGGCCTTCACCTCCGCCAGGTCCCGCGCGTACCGGGCCGAGGTCAGCGCGGGCGGCGGTCCGGGGCGGAACTGGGCGGGTTTGCGCAGGAGGAACGGGCGCAGCCGGCCGATCCACGCCGTCGTGAAGCCCTGGTGGCCGGGGGGCGTCGGCCGCCACACGCCGGGCGCGGGGGACGGTGCGAACGGCACGGAGGCGTTGCGCCCGTCATGGGCGCGCAACTCCATGACGTGCTGCGCCGCCCGCTTCCCGAACGCCACTCCCGCCCGTTCGCCGGGGCCGTCCTCGACCTTCGCCAAGGACGCCTTCCACGCCTCCTCCAGGGCGGGCCCGGCCTGCGGGAACCCGGCCAGCAGCACCCGGTACGCCGCCGTCGCGGCAGCCGCTTCGGCCGACGCGCCGGGCGCGGGACGCTGCCCCTGCCAGCGGTACGGCTCGTAGCGTCCCTCGATGCCCACCACCGCGTTGTACATGGCCAGTGAGACGCTCGCGTGCCACACCGCCTCCTCGGGGGGGATCAGCCCTTCCTGCGGGTCCACGATCCCCGACACCCGCTCCGCCCACTCCGTGATCACCGACGCCGACGGGCCGGCCTCCGGTGACGGGGCGGCGGTCCGCGCCCCGGCGGGCTGTCCGCCCGCCACCCCGATCAGCAGCAGCGCCGCCGTCACCACCGCCCTGCGCCTGCCCACCACTTCTCCGATACGCACCAGGACTCTCTTCCGTCCACCAGCCTCCGACACGGGTCATCGACAGGTATGACGGCCTGGGGAGGAGGACAAACGCCGCGGCGGGCCGGACCAGCCTTCCGGGTGTCCCCGCACCACCCGCCCGGCGACCCGGTGCCCGGTGCGGACGTGCGGCGCGTCAGCCGTCCGTGCCCCGGGTCAGCTCCAGGGCGTACTCCGCCCACCACTGACCGGCCTTCGGGCCGCCCTTGCACTCGCCGTCCGACTCCCCCGGCCGCTTGACCCACAGGTAGGCGTCGACCAGCGGGTCGTCCGTGCGGGTCGTCGGGGTCTCGCCGAGGGCGCGGCCCGGCGGGTTGCACCAGCGTTCGGCCTCGTCGCCGCCGGTGTAGGGGCCGTTGCCGTTGCGGCTGGTGTCGATGACGAAGTGCTTGCCGCCGACCTTGGCGGAGAGCTGCTTGCCGTAGGCGATGGAGTCCTCGGTGGAGTAGAAGTTGGAGACGTTGACCGCGAAGCCGTCCGCCCGGTCGACGCCCGCCCGCTTCAGGGGGTCGTGGATCTGGTCGGGGTCGCCCCAGCCCGCGTTGCCCGCGTCCAGGTAGACCTTGGTGTTCTTCAGCGCCTTGAGCTGGTCGACGGCGCCGGCCAGCAGGTCGTAGCGCTCCTCGTGGAACTCCTCGGGGGTGCAGCCGTCGACCAGGTGCAGGACCGCGTCCGGTTCGAGTATCACCGTGGCGGAGCGGTCGCCGATGCCCTTGGCCACGGCGTCGACGAAGGCGCGGTAGGCGTCGCCGTCGGCGGCGCCGCCCTGGGAGTACTGGCCGCAGTCGCGGTGCGGGATGTCGTAGAGGACGAGCAGGGCGGTGCGGCCGGCCTCGTCGGCGGCCTCGGTGAAGCCGCGGGCCTGTTCCTCGGGGTTCTCCGGGCTGATCCACTCGCCGACGGGCTGTTCGGCGATCTTCCGGATCCGGGCGGCCTCCGCGTCCTTGCCGGCCTTCTCCAGGGCGGCGAGCTGCCGGGCCGCGGTGCTGTCCGGGTTGACCCAGAACGGGTCGGCCTCCTTGGGCTGCTGCGTGATGCCGGCGCCGGCGTCCTTGTTCTTGTCCCGGTCTGCGTCCTTTCCGTCGTCACCCGACGAACATCCCGCGATCAGCAGTGCCGCCCCCAGCACCGCCGCGGACACGCGCGTCGCCGCAAAAGTCCCGGCGAGACCGCCGGCCCCCCTGCTGCCGTACATCCAACCCCCCTGGGTGCACTGTTCCAGGGGCCAATCCTGACATACGGGGGTGACGCCCACGAGGTGTCCGTCAGGTGCCGCCGGTACCGGTGAGGTAGGCCGAGACGACCACGTTCGCCGTGTAGGTGCCGCTGACCCGGTCGTAGGTGCCGCCGCAGGTGATCAGCCGCAGTTCGGCCCGTCCGGAGCGGCGGGGGCCGTATGCCTGCCGGGCGTCGAAGCCGTCGCGGGTGAGGACCTGGACGTCGTCCACGGTGAACCGGGCGACCCGGCCGGCCCCGGTGCCGTCGCGGAGCACCCGGATCGTGTCCCCGGGTTCGAGGGTGCTGAGCCGGTAGAAGACGGCGGGGCGGGTCTCGGTGTCGACGTGGCCCACCATCAGGGCGGTGCCGACCGCGCCCGGGGTGGTGCCGGAGGCCCACCAGCCGACGGTGCCGGGGCTGGCCGACGGCGGCGGTCGCAGGGCGCCCTTGGCGTCGAGGCCGCGGGCGGTCACCGGGGCGCGGACACCGAGGCGGGGTATGTCCAGGCGCCGCGGCTCGGCGTCGCCGCCCAGCGGGGGGCGGGCGGGCGGGAGGGAGGGGTAGGGGGGCCGGCCGGCCGCCGCCATGTCGCCGGTGGCCGGCCCGGACATGCCGTCGGTGGTGTCGCGGCCCCACAGCCACAGCCCGAGGAGCAGCACCGTCCAGGCGATGCCGGTCACCAGGCGGCCGGGGGCGGTGGAGTGCGCCTGGCCGGGGGGGCGGTCGCTGCGGCGGTTCCTGGTGGGGGGCCGGTCGCTGCGGTGGTTCCGGTCGGGGGGCCGGTCACTGCCGTGATTCCGGTCGGGGTGCTGGTCGCTGCGGCGGTTCCTGGTGGGGGGCCGGTCGCTGCGGTGGTTCCGGTCGGGGGGCCGGTCACTGCCGTGATTCCGGTCGGGGTGCTGGTCGCTGCGGCGGTTCCGGTCGGGGGTTCGGTCACTGCCGCGATTGCGGTCGGAGTGCCAGTCGCTGCCGCGATTGCGGTCAGAGTGCCGGTCGCTGCCGCGATTGCGGTCAGAGTGCCGGTCGGGGTTCTGGTCGTGGGTTCGGCCGGAGTACCGGTCGGGGGTTCGGCCGGAATGCCGGTCGGGGTTCTGGTCGGGCATGGCGGTCAGTCCGTTCCGCGGCTCCGGCGGGCGCTGCGCAGCGCGACGGCCACCGCGGCGACGCCGGCCAGCACCAGACCGGTGACGGCGTGGGCCGCTCCGGGTCCGGCCGGGCGGCTCCCGTCCTGGGGGGCGCGGGCGTTCCCGGCGCCGGTGGCGATCAGGTGCGCGGCGCCGCCGCCGCCCGCGTCGACAGGGGCGACGGGCGAGGCGTGGACGGTGGCCGTCGGGGACGCGGAGCGTCCGCTCCCCGGCTGCCGGGCGTGGCCGGTGACGGTGAGGCGGCCCTCGCTCCGTTCGGAGCCGCAGCGGACCCTGACCGGGTAGGCGCCGGGCGCGGCCGAGGCGCGGATCCGGCCGGCGCCGACCAGCGCGCCGTCGCTGCTGGTCAGGGAGAGCCGGGCGGCGGACTCGAAGGCCGCCGAGACGGCCACCGCGGATCTCTCGGCGCAGCCGGGCACGCGGAGGGTGACGTCGGTGCCGGGGGCGGGGGCCGCCGGGGTCACCGATACCCGGCCGGTGTCCCCCGCGTACACCGTCGCCGGGGCGAGCGCGGCGAGCAGCGCGGTCCCGGCGCAGAGGGTGGCTTTCAGTGCGCCCATCGTGTACCTCCAGTCACCTCGGAGACTCCCCCGGGCACCGGTCGGCCGCATCCGCTGCGGGCGCGGTACTGCTCCGAACGGGGGACGGCGGCCCCCGACGGGTTTGGTGCTTAGCATGGTCGTCCACAGGCCCGTTCCCAGGCCTGTCCCCGGTCCGTTCCCAGGTCCGTCCCGGTTCACGCACGGCAGGAGTCCGCCCGCATGACAGAGCGCAAGCCCATCGAATCGTGGCTCACCGACATGGACGGGGTGCTGATGCACGAGGGCGTGCCGGTGCCCGGCGCCGACGCCTTCATCAAGAAGCTGCGGGACTCCGGGCGGCCGTTCCTGGTCCTCACCAACAACTCGATCTACACCGCCCGTGACCTGCACGCCCGGCTGAACCGGATCGGCCTGGAGGTGCCGGTCGAGAACATCTGGACCTCCGCGCTGGCCACGGCGAAGTTCCTGGACGCCCAGCACCCCGGCGGCACCGCCTACGTCATCGGCGAGGCCGGCCTGACCACGGCCCTGCACGAGGCGGGCTACGTCATGACGGACGCCGACCCCGACTTCGTGGTGCTCGGCGAGACGCGGACGTACTCCTTCGAGGCGCTGACCAAGGCGATCCGCCTGATCAACGCCGGTTCCCGGTTCATCGCGACCAACCCCGACAACACCGGCCCGTCCCCGGAGGGCGCGCTGCCCGCGACCGGTTCGGTCGCCGCGCTGATCACCAAGGCCACGGGGAAGGACCCGTACTTCATCGGCAAGCCGAACCCGCTGATGATGCGGACCGGACTGAACGTCATCGGCGCGCACTCCGAGTCCAGCGCCATGATCGGTGACCGGATGGACACCGACGTGCTGGCCGGTCTGGAGGCCGGGATGGAGACCTTCCTGGTGCTGACGGGGCTGACGACCACGGCCGACGTCCACCAGTACCCGTACCGGCCCACGAAGATCGTGGACTCGATCGCGGACCTGGTGGACCTCGTCTGAGGGTCCGCCGGGCGGGCCCGGCCGGCCCGGACGCGGGGGTACGTCCCTCCCGGCGCCGGCGGCCCCAGCGGCGTCGGCAACGTCAGCGGCGTCGGCGGACCAGCGCGACGGCCGTGCCGCCGGCGGCGGCCAGCAGCGCGGCGACCGCCACCGCGGCGCAGGTCCGGGCCAGTCCCGTACCGGCGAGTTCGTCGGCGAACGGCAGGCGGCCGGCGGGGGCCGGGCTCGCCGTACCGGCCTCACCCGTACCGGTACCGGTGCGGTCCCCGGCCACGACGTGGAAGCGGTAGTCGTTCGACTGGCCGATCCAGTCGCCGTCGCCCTCGCGGCGCTGGACGACGGCGGCGTTGGCGGTGATCCGGCCGGGCGCGGTGCCGGGGGCGAACGCGAGCCGGAGCCGCACGGTGAGCGTGTGCCCGGCTGCGACGGTGAAGCCGTCGCCGTCGGCGGCGAGGACGCCGACCAGTTCGTCCGCGTCGGTCGCCTCGAACCGGACGGTGTGCGGGCGGCCGTCGCCGTCGTGGAACTCCATCCGGGGCTGGGCGGGCTCCAGTACGCGGTGTTCGTCGACGAGGACGACGACGGGGTGGACGCCCGCGCAGGCGCGGCCGGTGGTGTTGGTCAGGTCCAGGTACCAGGTGCCGTGGCCGCCGCCGGCCCCGTAGACGCCGGGGCCGCCGTGGACGCGGGTGGTCAGCGGGAAGGTGTGGTCGTCGGGGGCGGCGCAGGCGGGGAGCGGGGCGGGTCCCGGGGCCGGGGCGGCGGACGCCGGTGCGGTGAGGAGGGCGGCTGCCGCCACCAGGCAGGCTGACACGGGTGCACACAGTCGCATGACCACATGAGCGTTCCGCGGACGTACGGGCGGGGGGTGCCACTCCGTCGCCCACCCCGAACGGGCGTACCGCGCGCCGCCGACCGGCGCAGCGGGGGCCGTCCGGCGGTGGGGCGTGTGACGCGCGGCGTCCCGCGTCAGCGGTGAGGCGTCGGCCGCCCGGAGTCCCGCGCCGACACCACGCGTCACGCGCCCGGCGCCGCACGCCCGATGTCACGCGCCCGACGCCACGCGTCACGCGCCGGGACCCGGCGGCCACGCGCGACGGTCGGTCGCCCGCGGCGCGGCGCGGACCGCCCGGGGCCCCACGTCGCGTGCCCGGCCCCACCCCCGGCCCTCACCCGTCCCCCGGCCGAACAACGGGGACAGCACAAGCTGGGCGGCACCCTCCGCGATCGCACGAGGCCCGCCGGGAGCGACCCCTACCGGTACGCCGGTCCCCCGACCACCCTCGCGCCGGCCACGCCCGGCCCCACCCCGTCGTCGGCCCTCACCCGTCCCCCCGGCCGAACAACGGGGACAGCACAAGCTGGGCGGCACCCTCCGCGATCGCGCGAGGTCCGCCGGGGGCGACCCTTACCGGTACGCCGGTCCCCCGGCCGCCCTCGCGCCGGGCGCGGGCGTCCAGCACGGTGCCGACCCCGCCGACGAACGCGTCCGGAGCGCCGGCCACCGTACGGCCGCCGAGCAGCACCAGGTCGATGTCGAGCAGCCCGGCCAGGTTGGCGGCGCCCGCCCCCAGCACCCGGGCCGCCTCGGCGAGGTCGCCGCGCGCCACGGCGGCCAGGCAGAGTGCCTCGACGCAGCCGCGGGCGCCGCACGGGCAGGGCGGCCCGTCGAGCTGGATCACCTGGTGCCCGAACTCCCCCGCCCCGGTCCGCGCCCCCCGGTACACGCTCCCGTCGAACACCAGCCCCGCGCCGAGCCCGGTCCCCAGGTGCAGGTAGGCGAAGGAGCCGCGCTCGCCGCCGACCGCGAGGCCGAGCGCCGCCGCGTTGGTGTCCTTGTCGACGACGACCGGCACGCCGAGCCGCCCGGCCAGCGCGTCCCGCAGCGGGAAGCCGTCCCACTCGGGGAATCCGGTGACCCGGTGCAGCACCCCCCGGGCGTGGTCGAGGGGGCCGGGGAGGACGACGCCGACGCCGAGGAGGGTGGGGGGAACGGGCGCCCGGAGGACGTCCGTGACCAGGTCCCTCACCACGCGGGCCGCCTCCGTCAGCACGGCGCCGGAGCCCGCGCCCAGGTCGAGCGGTGCCCGCCGCTCCCCGGCCACCGTGCCCGCCAGGTCGACCAGGACGGCCCGCAGTTCGTCGCGGTCCAGATGGACGCCGACCGCGTGGCCGGCCTCCGGCAGCAACCGCAGGACCGTGCGCGGCTTGCCGCCCGTGGACGCCCGGTGTCCGGCCTCGGCGGCGAGGCCGTCCGCCCGCAGCCGTGCGGTGATCTTGCTGATCGCCTGTGGGGTGAGCCCGGTCCGCTCGGCCAGCTCCAGCCTGCTGATGCCCGCCGCCCCGGCCGCCCGCAGCAGGTCCAGCACCCGGGCGGTGCCGCCGCTGCGCGAGGCCGGCGGGCCGGGTTCGGGTCCGGGCCCGGATCCGGGGCCGTTGGTCCTGTTCACCCCGCCATTGTCGCCGTTGCTTGCACTTTGGCAACACGGTTGCCAAAGTGGACGCATGACTGGCACTCCTCCCCTCCGCGTCGGCCTCGTCGGCTACGGCCTCGCGGGCTCCGTCTTCCACGCCCCGCTGATCGCCGCCACCGGGGGACTCGCCCTGGACACGGTGGTCACGTCCAGCCCGGAGCGGCAGCGGCAGGCCCGCGCCGAGCACCCCGGCGTGCGGCTCGTCGACACCCCGGACGAACTGTTCGCGCGCGCCGACGGACTCGACCTGGTCGTCCTCGCCTCCCCCAACAAGACGCACGTGCCGCTCGCCACCCGGGCGCTCGAGGCCGGGCTGCCGGTCGTGGTGGACAAGCCCCTCGCGGGCACGGCCGCCGAGGCGCGCGCGCTCGCGGCACTGGCCGAGGAGCGCGGCCTGCTGCTGTCGGTCTTCCAGAACCGGCGCTGGGACAACGACTTCCTCACCCTGCGCGGGCTCCTCGCCGACGACGCCCTGGGCGACGTATGGCGGTTCGAGTCCCGTTTCGAACGCTGGCGCCCCCGGCCCAAGGGCGGCTGGCGCGAGTCCGGCGACCCGGCGGAGATCGGGGGCCTGCTGTACGACCTCGGCAGCCACGTCGTCGACCAGGCGCTGGTGCTGTTCGGCCCGGTCACCCAGGTGTACGCCGAGTCGCTGGTGCGGCGCGCGGGCGCGGAGGCCGATGACGACACGTTCCTCGCGCTCACGCACGCCGGCGGGGTCCGCTCCCACCTCCACGTCTCCTCCACCGCCGCCCAGCTCGGCCCCCGCTTCCGGGTGCTGGGCTCGAAGGCCGGGTACGTCAAGTACGGCCTGGACCCGCAGGAGGCGGCGCTGCGCGCGGGCGAGCGGCCGGGGCGCGGCTGGGGCGAGGAGGACGAGTCGCTGTGGGGCCGGGTGGGTTCCGGGGAGTCCCCGCTGACCGGCGGCGGCCGGGCCGTGCCGTCCCTGCCCGGTGACTACCCCGCCTACTACGCGGCGGTGGCCGAGGCCCTGCTGGAGGGCGGGCCCAACCCGGTGGGCGCCCTGGAGGCGGCGGCCGCCCTGGACGTACTGGAGGCGGCCCGGCGTTCGGCCCACGACGGATCGGTGGTGACGCTGTGACGACCAAGCCCGAGCTGACGCCGAGCCTGGAGGAGCTGACGGCGCAGGAACGCCGGCTGGTCTTCCGTTCCTTCACCCACGACGACGCGTGGGCGCTGGGTTCGCTCCTGGTGGAGCTGGCCCGCGAGCGCCAGGCGCCCGTCGCCATCGACATCCACCGGTGCGGACAGCAGCTCTTCCACGCCGCGCTGCCCGGCTCCACGCCCGACAACGACGCCTGGATCGCCCGCAAGCGCCGGGTGGTGGAACGGTACGGCCACGCCTCGTACCTGGTCGGCGCCCGGTTCCGGGCCAAGGGCACCACGTTCGAGGAGTCCTCGCGGCTGGACCCGGACACCTACGCGGCGCACGGCGGCTCCTTCCCGGTCACCGTGGAGGGCGTCGGCGTGGTCGGCGCGGTGACGGTCTCCGGGCTGCCGCAGCTCCAGGACCACCGGCTGGTGGTGGAGGCGCTGGAGCGGTTCCTCGCGCGGTGACCGGTCAGGGCGGTCACCGGTCATGACGGTCACCGGTCATGACGGTCACCGCCCGGCCGCCCGCCGGGGGCCGGCTCCGGTACGGCGCGGCGGGCACGCGGCGGCCGAGCGATCGTCACCGCGCCCCGCCGCCGGGGCCGGAGCCCTGGGCGGCGGGCGGCGTCCCGTCGCCGTCCGGCGCCCCGCCCGGCAGGTCGCGCGGGGCGCCGCCGCCGCTCACCGGTACAGCACGGCCCGTTCGACGACGCTCCAGGCGGCGCTGGTGACGACGTAGAGCGCGGCGGCGAGCGGGACGACGGCCACGGTGACGAGGGTGAGGAAGGACGTGAACGGCAGGACCTTGGTGAGCGCGGTGACGGCCCCCGCCCCCGGCTGCTGCTCTCCCGCGGCGGCCGGCGGCACCGGCCGGTCGGCCGTCGTGCGCCTGGTGAGCCGGTAGCCGGCCACGGCCACGGCGGTGACGAGCGCGAACAGTGCCGCGTAGACGAGTCCGGCGCCGCCGGCCGGTCCGCCGCCCGCGAGCGCGTCGCCCCAGTTCCCGCCCAGCGGGGCGGCGAGGAGCCGGTGGTCGAGCAGGGTGTTGGCCTGTCCGCCGAGGGAGGCGCTGGAGAAGAGGCGGTAGAGGAGGAAGAAGGCGGGCAGCTGCAGGAGGCCGGGCAGGCAGCCCGCCAGCGGTGACACCTTCGCCTCGGCGTGCAGTTCGGTCACGGCCCGCTGGAACTTCTCGGGGCGCCCCGCGTACGTGCGGCGCAGTTCGGCGATCCTCGGCCGCAACGCGGTGCGCGCCTTCTGCCCGCGGGCAGCGGCCCGGGACAGCGGATGGAGCAGGAGCCGTACGAGCGCGGTGCACAGGACGACGGCGGCGGCAGCGGCGCCGGTGCCGAACAGCGGCTGGAGCAGGTCGGCGAGGCCGTCGACCAGATCGGCGAGAACGGACATGGTGAGGAGCCCTCCGGGGGTCTCGTCGTGCCGGGTGAGGGGTACGGCGGGACCGGCGGACCGGGTGGGGGCACGGAAAACGGTGAGCAGAAGCGCACCGGGTGCTCATGGGGTGCTCGGATGAGCGGCCTGTGAGCAGGGAGGGTGGAAGTGTGCCCTACGCGGCGGTCGCCGGGAGGGCGCGGCCGGGCGCTCGTGGCCTGCGGCGGCCGGCGGCGTCGGGGTCGCGTTGCGGCAGGAAGGCCGTACGCCGGTCGCGGTCGCGGATGGCCGTACGGACCCGGGTGGGCGGCACGGCGGGCGCGCGGCGGCGAGGGCGCAGAGGCTGAGCGCGGAACCGACCGCGGCGGTGGCGGCCAGCGCGACGGTGACGGAGAACCCCCCGGCATCGGCCACGGCGAACTGCGCCAGCACCGCGACGAACAGCACGGCGACGAGCAGCACGGCGACGGGCCGGAGACGCACGCCGGTACGACCCATCCGTGTCCCCTCCCCCGCCCGTTCCCGTTCCCGGTCGCGTGTACGGCTCTTCTTCCGTTCATCCGGTTATACCGCATCCGCCGCGGGGCCGGACGCGAGTCGCCCGGCTCGGCGGCCCACGGCATCCGGATGTCACCACCGGCCGAAACGCGGAGGGCGAGCGCCGCCTCCGCGTTCTCAGGCGGACCGGCTACCTTGCTCGTGCACACGGACGATGACCGATCAAGTGCACTACGAAGGGGCCGACATGAGCACCGACGCCTCGCGGCTGCGGTCAGGGCTGGCCGACCTGGCGGCGACCGGACAGGGTGATCTCCGCGCGCTGGTGGGCGAGTTCCGGCGTACCGAGGTGCTGGTGCCGGTGGTGGACGGCTCGGTGCTGTCGGCCGAGGCGGGCGGTGTCCGCTGGCTGTTCGCCTTCACCGACGCGGCGGCGCTGGACCGCTTCGCCCGGGCGCGGGGCGAGTCCCGGATCGAGGAAGTGCCGGTCCACGGGGCCCGGTTGCTGGACCACGTGGTCCCCCGGGTGGCGGAGCCGGGCGGCCCGGTGGGCATCGCCCTGGACGCGGGCAGCCCGGCGGGCATGGTGCTGCCCCCGGTGCGGGGCGTCGTCCCGGACGCGGTGGCGCTGGACGCGGAGGAACCGGACGCGACGGCACCGGACGCCGAAGAACCTGACACGGCGGCACCGGACGCCGGAGAACCTGACACGGCGGCACCGGATGCCGGAGAACCTGACACGGCGGCACCGGACGCCGGAGAACCGGACGCCGAAAGACCAGGCGCGGAAGGACCGAACGTGGAAGGAACGGACGCGGAAGGGCGGGACGCGTGAGCGGCGGCGGTTACCGGGTCGATCCCGAGGCGCTGGAGCGGATCACCCGGGGCATCGATCTGGCGATGGCCGAGCTGAAGGAGCTGGGCTTCGACATCGAGGCGGGTCTGGGGCGCGGCTTCGACGACCTGGAGCTCACGGACCTGGAGGTGGGCGACGCCGCGCTGCGCCAGGTGTTCGCCGACTTCTGCGAGCGGTGGGGCTGGGGGGTGCGCTCGCTGGTGGGGGACGCCAACGAGTTCGCGCGGCGGCTGGACCTGAACGCCGGGCTCTACCACGAGCAGGAGCAGTACGCCTCGGACACCCTCAAGGGGCTGTGGACGGCGGCCGCCGGCAACCCGTACCTGACCGAGGAGCAGGTCGAGCAGCGGTCCTGGTCGCAGACGCTGGAGGACAACCCCGTCTCCCACTTCAGGAACCCGGACTACAGCGCGGAGTCCGTCCTGGAGGGGGAGGAGGCGGCCCGGCAGGCGTGGGCGCAGGCCAGGCAGGACGTGGAGACCTCGACGGTGACCTCCGACGCGCTGTTCGATCCGAGGACGGAATGGCAGTGGGGCGGGCCGGGCCGGGCGTCGTCCGGGGAGGCTGAGCACTGATGGGCATCGGGGACGTCGTGAACGGCCTCGGGGACGGGCTGGAGAGTGCCGTCGAGGGCGTCAAGGAGGGCGTCGGCGGCGCCGTCGGCTGGGGCGCGGACCGGGCCGCGGACGGTCTGGCCGCCGTCGGCGCGGACGGACTGGCCGAGGGCGTACGCGACGTCGGCGAGTCCGTGAACAACCGGCTCGGCGGCGATGTCGCCGAGCGGGAACTGGGCGAGAGCGAGGACCCCCGGGAACTGGTCCACGGCAGCGCCGGGGCGCTGGAGGCGCGCGCCCGGCATCTGCGCGACTTCTCACGGGCGTTCGAGACCGTCGGTCAGGGGATGCGCTCGCTGGGCACCGACGGATGGCAGGGCGAGGCCGCGGACGTCTTCCGGCAGAAGTTCGACATGCATCCGAAGCAGTGGCTGACCGCCGCCGACGCCTGCGAGAGCGCGGCGGGCGCCCTGGAGGCGTACGCCGACACGGTCCGCTGGGCGCAGCGGCAGGCCCAGGCGGCGATCGACGCCCACCGGGCCGCGCAGGAGACCAGCCGGCGGGCGGTGGAGGCGCACAACGCCCGGGTGACGGCGTACAACCAGGCCGCCGAGCGGTACAACGCGGCCGTCGCGGCGGGACATGACCCGGGTGCGGTACCGACCGAGCCGGGCGCCTTCACCGACCCGGGGGCGGCGGGCCGGCGGGAGGCCGAGGAGATCCTGGCCGAGGCGCGTCGCCAGCGCACCGACGCCGCCCGCGACGCGCAGCGCCGGGTGGCCGCCGCCCTGGAGACGGCCCCGCCGAAGCCGGAGTTCACCGACCGGCTGGGCGCGAACGCCGCGGACCTCTTCGTGGGTACGCAGCTGAACCAGGCCCACGTCATCGGCGGTCTCCTCAAGGGCGGCGCTGACGTGGTGAAACTGGTCCGCACGGTCAACCCGTTGGACTCCTACAACCTCACCCACCCCGGCGACTGGCTGAAGAACTCGAACATGCTGCTGGCCGGCCTGGTGGGCACGGCCGCGCATCCCGAACGCCTGCCCGCGGCCGTCCTCGGCAGCGGCTGGCGCAGCGACCCGGGCGAGGCGGCGGGCTATCTCGTCTCGAACCTGATCGGCGGCAAGGGCGCGGGCGGCGTGGCCCGGGGAGCCGCCCGCGGGGCGGTGCGCGGGGCGGCGCGCGGGGCCGCGAAGGGCGCGGCGACGGGGGCGGCGCGCAGGAGCGTCGGCCAGGCTCTCAAGGACGTCGCCCGGGAGTACAAGTGCAAGTGGTTCGGCGACCCGGTCGACATGGCCACCGGCCGCATGGCACTGCCGGCGACCGACGTGACCCTGCCCGCCAAGTTCCCCCTGGTCTTCTCCCGCCAGTTCGAGTCGTCCTACCGGGCGGGCCGCTGGTTCGGCCCGAGCTGGGCCTCCACCGCCGACCAGCGGCTGGAGATCGACGCCGAGGGTGTCGTACTCGTCCGTGACAACGGCGCGCTGCTGGCCTACCCGCACCCCGCCCCCGGCGTCCCCACCCTGCCCCTGGAGGGCGTCCGCCACCCCCTGACCGTCGACGCCCACGGCGACTACACCGTCACCGACCCCGCCGCCGGCCGCACCTGGTACTTCGCGTCCCCGGGCGGCGACGGCGACGGCATCGCCCTGCTGGAACAGATCAGCGACCGCTGCGGCCAGTGGACCGCCTTCGAGTACGACGACGAGGGCGCCCCCACCGCGATCACCCACTCGGCCGGCTACCGCCTCACCCTCACCACGGCCGACGGCCGCGTCACCGCCCTGCACCTGGCCGACCCCACCGCGGACGGCGGCCGGGTCGAACTGGTCCGCTTCGGTTACGACGCGGCCGGCCACCTGGCGACGGTGACGAACTCCTCCGGCCGACCGCTGCGCTTCACCAACGACGAGCTGGGCCGCATCACCACCTGGACCGACACGAACGGCTCGTCGTACCACTACGTCTACGACGACCAGGGCCGCTGCACCTCCCAGTCGGGCGACGCCGGCCACCTGCGCAACACCTTCACCTACGCCGGCCCCGACCCGGCCACCGGCCTGCGCACCATCACCGCCACCGACTCCCTGGGCCACAGCACCCGCTACCACGTCAACAGCGACCTCCAGGTGGTGGCCGAGACCGCCCCCGACGGCGCGACGACCCGTACGACGTACGACCGCGAGGACCGCCCGACCACCGTCACCGACCCGCTGGGCCGCACCCGCAGCCACGCCTACGACGAGGCGGGCCGCCTCCTGATGGCCGTCCGCCCCGACGGCCGCTACACCAGCGTCGGCTACGACGACCGGGGCCTGCCGGTCTCCATATCCGGCCCCGACGGCACCCACCTCACCCAGCGCTTCGACGAGTGGGGCAACCGCACCGCGGTGACGGACGCCGCCGGGACCACGACCCGCTTCACCTACGACAGCCTCGGCAACCTGGCGTCGATCACCGACGCGACGGGCGCGACGACCACCGTCCACTGCGACCCGGCGGGCCTGCCCCTGCGGATCACCGACCCGCTGGGCGCCGTGACCCACTACACCCGCGACGCCTTCGGCCGCCCGATCGCCGTCACCGACCCCCTGGGCGCCACCACCCGCCTGGAGTGGACCGTCGAGGGCCGCCTGTCCCGCCGTACCGCCGCCGACGGCACCACGGAGTCCTGGACCTACGACGGCGAGGGCAACTGCACCACCCACACCGACGCCCTGGGCGCCGTGTCCCGCTTCGAGTACACCCACTTCGACCTGCTCACCGCCCGCACCGGCCCCGACGGCGTCCGCTACGAGTTCGACCACGACACGGAACTGCGCCTGACCAAGGTCACCAACCCGCAGGGCCTGACCTGGACCTACGCCTACGACCCCGCCGGACGCCTGGTCGCGGAGACGGACTTCGACGACCGCACCCTGACGTACGCGCACGACGCCGCCGGCCAACTGGCCGCGACGACCACCGCCGCCGGCCGGACCATCCGCTTCGAACGGGACGTGCTGGGCCGCGTCACCACCAAGGACGCCGCCGGCACGGTCACGACGTACGCGTACGACGCCACCGGCGCCCTGACCCGTGCCAGCAACCCGGACGCGACCCTGACCCGGGAGTACGACGCGGCGGGCCGCGTGACGGCCGAGACCCTCAACGGCCGCACCCTCACCCACACCTACGACGTCCTGGGCCGCCGCACCGGCCGCACCACCCCCACCGGCGCGACCAGCACCTGGACCTACGACGCGGCCGGCAACCGCACCGCCCTGACCACCGGCGCCCACACCCTCGCCTTCACCCACGACCCCACGGGCCGCGAGCTGACCCGCCGGATCGACGACACCCTGACCCTCTCCCAGACCTTCGACCCGCTGGGCCGCCTCACCGCCCAGCACCTCACGGGCCCGGCCGACCGGCTCCTCCAGCACCGCGCCTACACCTACCGCGCCGACGGCAACCTGACCTCGGTCGACGACCACCTCTCCGGCACCCGCCGCTTCGACCTGGACGCCACCGGCCGCGTCACCGCCGTCCACGCCGCGAACTGGACGGAGTCCTACGCCTACGACACGGCCGGCAACCAGACCCACGCCGCCTGGCCGGCCTCCCTCCCCGGCCAGGAAGCGACCGGCCCCCGCGCCTACACCGGCACCCGCATCACCCGCGCGGGCACCGTCCGCTACGAACACGACGAGGCCGGCCGCATCACCCTCCGCCAGAAGACCCGCCTGTCCCGCAGACCGGACACCTGGCGCTACACCTGGGACGCCGAGGACCGCCTCACCTCCGTCACCACCCCCGACGGCACGAGGTGGCGCTACCGCTACGACCCGCTGGGCCGCCGCATCGCGAAACAACGCCTCTCCGAGGACGGCACGACGGTCACCGAACAGACCGACTTCACCTGGGACGGCACCACCCTCGCCGAACAGACCACGACCTCTGTGGCTCTGCCGCACCTGGTGAGCCTCACCTGGGATCACGAGGGTTTGCATCCAGTTACTCAAACCGAACGTGTACTGACCGCTGCGTCGTCCCAGCAGGAGATCGACTGCCGATTCTTCGCCATCGTCACGGACCTGGTCGGCACTCCCAGCGAACTGATCGACGAACAGGGAGCAATCGCCTGGCGCGCCCGCACCGCCCTATGGGGCACGACAGCCTGGTCGACAACCAGCACGGCTTACACCCCGCTTCGCTTTCCCGGCCAATACTATGACCCCGAAACCGGCCTGCACTACAACTACTTCCGGCACTACGATCCCGAAACCGCTCGATACCTCACCCATGATCCCCTGGGACTCGAACCCGCGCCCAACCCGACGACTTATGTCACCAACCCTCACACTTGGGCCGACCCACACGGGTTGGCGCCCCGATGCTTGAACATAACAGGCAAGGAAGGCAAGGGAACCGATGAAAATTTCATTCCCGGATCCCTTGCCGGACAACGTCTCGCCGACCAGCTACGCATGGAGTCGGCAAGCTCAATCTTCGACGAGAACGGCTGGCTCACCCCGCAGGCAAAAGCAGATTCCGTGCTCGTAATCCCCGGCGATAGAATCAATAACCCAATAGTTCGTAACCTCATGACGGCGGACGGGAGCGAACTGAGCGACTGGGGGAAGTATTCAACGCGCACCCACCAGTCCCCTTACGGAGACTTCCAGGTTCACTACTATTACAACCCGTCCACAGGCATGATACTACAGTACGACTACAAAGCAGTCCTAAACAGAAGGTGACTTGAATTGCGCGTACGATTTACACCTCCAACACCTCCAGAGTCCGCGGATCGCCAGATCCTGCAAGGCACTACCGCGCTTCACGCAGGGCAGGAATATGTAGTACTGGAAGTTTTCGTCCCCCTCGGCAAAAGTGCACTCTATCGCCTAGAGTACAGCAATAAAGAGGATTCCGGACTTTTCGACAGCAGGGCCTTCGCGGTAACCTCCTCTCTCATTCCGCCCAATTGGCGCTACTTTCAGTTCGACACAGGGGGATTGTCCCTGTGCCCGGAACCTTGGAGCAGGCCCGGATTTTGGGAGGATTATTACGAACACAATCCGATCGCCCTTCACGCGTATCAAGAAGAACGACTCAAGATCATGAGCTGCCCATGATTCCACTGACGATCCGCACCCCATCAGCTTCGATCCCATCTTCGCGTCCGCGTCGAGGGCGGCGGCATAAGAAGGGAGCACCCCGGCGGGCGGGTCCGCCATACGAAATAGCCGGTTATTCCAAATATCAGGGAGTCCTGATGGCATACCATTAAGAGGTTGTCTCACGTGGCCTGAGCGGTGTGGGGCATGATGCTGCTCGTGGCTGGTGATCTTTCTTCTCGTCTTGTCCTGACAGTCTGTGGGCTCTGACGGAGCCCTTGCTGCCGAAGTTCGCGCCTCGGAAGCAGGGCGGGGGCACGGGCCCGGTCGATGAGCGGCAGGTGTTCGCTGCGGTGGTGTACGTGCTGGTCAGTGGGTGTGCATGGCGGTTGCTACCCGGTACGTTCGGCGTCTCGCCGGCGACCGCGCACCGGCGGTTCACCGCCTGGACGAAGGCAGGAGTCCGGCGAAAGCCGCACCGGGCGGTTCTGGACGAGCTCGGGGCCCGCGGTGAGATCGACTGGACCTCGGCCATCGTGGACGCCGCCAACGTGCGGGCGAAAAAGGGGGTTCACTGACCGGGCCAAACCCGGTCGGCCGAGGCAAGAAGGGCAGCAAGCCGCACGTATTGTCCGACGCCCAGGGGCTTCCTCTCGTCGTTGGCGCCTCCGGCGCGAACGTTCACGACACCCACGCCCTGCGGCCGCTGGTGCGGGGGATACCGGCGGTGCGCTCCCGGCGCGGACCGCGCCGCCGTCGGCCGGTCAAGCTCCGGCCGACAAGGCATATCACTCCACTGGGCACCGCAGATGGCTCCGCGAGCGGGGCATCGCCCCGCGCATCGCCAGGCCCGGCATCGAGTCCGGCGAACGACTCGGCCGTCACCGCTGGCGGATCGAGCGAACGATCAGCTGGCTCTTCGGCTACCGCCGCCTCACCGTCCGATACGAACGCAAGGGTGATCACTTCCTCGCCTTCCTCGGCCTCGCCGCCGCCCTCACCTGCTACAAGAAACTGGCGAAAGCGGCCACGTGAGACAACCTCTTAGTGAGCGTTTGGTTCGCTTTCGCGGTAGTTCTTGGCAGATTGCGCCCCGGCATGGTCGCTGTACGACGACCCCGTATACGGGGATAAGCCCTCAATGA
>NZ_JBUDHV010000003.1:0-33740 GCF_054956795.1 Streptomyces sp. SYSU D01066-1
GAAACGCCCGGTTACATTCCGAACCCGGAAGCTAAGCCTTACAGCGCCGATGGTACTGCAGGGGGGACCCTGTGGGAGAGTAGGACGCCGCCGAACAATCTTTGGAAGGACCCCTGGTCCCAGCGTTCAGCTGGGACCAGGGGTCCTTTTGTTTTTACAATGCTTGCAGTACCTAAGACAGGAGTCACCGATGGCCACCAACTCCCCTGACGACCGACCGGAGCGCGACCAGCGCCGACGGGACAGTGGTGACCGCGGGGACCGGGGCGGTTTCCGTCGCGACAGCGGTCGCGGTGGCCCCGTGCGCCGTGAAGGGGACCGTGGGGGTTTCCGCCGCGACGACCGCCGTGATGACCGTCGTGACGATCGGGATCGTGGGCCGCGGCGGGATGACCGTGGGGATCGTCCGTCGTTCCGGCGTGATGACGACCGTGGTGGTTTCCGTCGCGACGACAGCCGAGGCGGGAGCTACGGACGGCGTGATGACCGGCGGGACGAGCGTCGTGACGACGGCCGGCGTGAGGACGGTCGCGGTGGTGGTTACGGGCGTCGTGATGACCGGGATCGTGGGCCGCGGCGGGATGACCGTGGGGATCGTCCGTCGTTCCGGCGTGATGACGACCGTGGTGGTTTCCGTCGCGACGACAGCCGAGGCGGGAGCTACGGACGGCGTGATGACCGGGATCGTGGGCCGCGGCGGGATGACCGTGGGGATCGTCCGTCGTTCCGGCGTGATGACGACCGTGGTGGTTTCCGTCGCGACGACAATCGAGGCGGGAGCTACGGGCGGCGTGACGACCGGCGAAGTGACGATCGTGCCCCGCGCGGTGGTTTCCGTCGTGACGACCGACCGGACTTCCGGCGCGACGACCGCCGCGACGACCGGCGGGACGGTGACCGTGGTGGATACCTCCGGCGCGATGACCGGGACCGTGGGTTCCGGGGGCGTGACGAGCGGCGGGGTGACGACCGTGGGGACCGTGGTGGTTTCCGACGGGACGACCGGCGGGACGACCGGCGGGACGACCGCGGTGGTTTCCGGGGCCGGGACGAGCGCGGTGGGCGGGGCGGGCCTCGGCGCGACGACCGGAGCGGCAGGCCCGGCGGCTTCCGGGGCGGCCGGGACGGCCGTGACAACCGGGACAGCCGTGACGACCGGCGTGGAGGTGGCCGTTTCCGTGACGACCGGGACCGCGAGCCGATCAAGCGACTGCCGATTCCCGAGGACGTCACGGGTGAGGAGATCGACAAGGACGTACGGCAGGAACTGCAGAGTCTGCCGAAGACGCTCGCGGACGACGTCGCCAGGAACCTGGTGATGGTGGCCCGGCTCATCGACGAGGACCCCGAGGGCGCCTACGGGTACTCCAGGGTGGCGCTGCGGCTGGCGTCGCGTGTGGCCGCCGTACGGGAGGCCGCCGGATTCGCGGCCTACGCGAACCAGAAGTACTCGGAGGCCCTCGCCGAGTTCCGGGCCGCGCGGCGGATGACCGGAACCGTGGAGCTGTGGCCGGTCATGGCCGACTGCGAGCGCGGTCTCGGGCGGCCGGAGAAGGCGCTGGACATGGCCGGTGCCCCCGAGGTGCACAAGCTGGACAAGGCCGGACAGGTCGAGATGCGGCTCGTCGCGGCCGGGGCCCGGCGGGACATGGGGCAGCTGGACGCGGCGATCGTGACGTTGCAGAGCCCCGAGCTGGCCTCCAACTCCGTACAGCCGTGGACCCCGCGGCTGCGGTACGCGTACGCCGACGCGCTGCTGGCCGCCGGCCGTGAGGGCGAGGCGCGGGAGTGGTTCGCCAAGGCCGTGGAGTCCGACCGGGACGGCAGCACGGACGCCTCCGACCGGCTGGCGGAGCTGGACGGGGTGGACTTCGTGGACGCCCTCGACGAGAGCGGGAGCGACAGCGACGGTGAGGCCACAAGCGAGGACGAGGACGGTTCCGCGGCGCGTGGGCGTGACGAGGACTGATCCGGCGTGACAGGGGTGAGGGGCGGGACCGTCACCGGTCCCGCCCCTCACCCGTGTCGGAGGACGGTGGTCAGAGGTCCAGCGCGCGCAGGACCAGACCCGATGCCGGTTTCGGGCCGAACGACGTCGACTTGCGGGGCATCGTGACGCCCTGGCGGGCCAGGTCGCGGACGACCTCCTCGCGGACCGGGTGCATCAGGACGGCCGTACCGCCGTCGCGTTCCGCCTTCTCGACGGTGGCGGCCGTGTCGTGGATGTAGGAGATGCGGGCCGCGCAGTCCTCGGGGACGTGCCAGAGGTGGGCGAGGAGCGTGCTGTGCAGGACGGTCGCGTCGAGGGTGCGCCAGGCCTCGGGACGGTCGGCGGGAACCGTGCGGGACAGCAGTTCGGGGTCCGGCCGGTCCACCAGGTGGAAGGCGCCGTCGCCGGCGAGCAGGAAGGCGTTGCCCCCCTCGGCCGCTTCCGCCAGCACGGCCAGGGCCTCGTCCAGCGGGGCGTCGACACGGCGGATGCGGAAGTGGCCCTTGAGGGCGGTCAGGGCGTCCGCGACCGGCAGGCCGTGCAGCAGGCGGTGGATGGCGCGGACGCGGAGCGGGTAGCGGGCGGTGTCGACGAGGAGGACCAGGCCGTGGTCCCAGGGGCTGGGGGAGGGGTGCTCGGCGCGGAGGCCGTGGTAGGTCGCCCAGCGGTGGTGGCCGTCGGCGATGAGGGCCTGCTGGCGGGAGAGACCGGAGCGGACCCGGGCGATCTCCTCGGGGTCGGTGATCGACCACAGGCGGTGGCGGTAGCCGTCCTCCGTGGTGGTGGCCAGCAGCGGCGGGCGTTCGGCGGCGCGTTCCACGGCCGCGCTCGTGGCGTTCGTCGGGCCGTCGCCGCGATAGGTCAGCAGGAGGGGTTCGAAGTTGGCCCTGGTGGCGCGCATCAGGGCCGCGCGTTCGGCGACGACGTGGTGCATGACGTCCTCGTGCGGCAGCACCGACCGCTCCCCGGGATCCGGGAGGCGCAGGGCGCCGATGACGCCGCGTTGCAGGAGGCCGTTGCCGGCGCGCTGCTCGTAGACGTACAGTCCGGGCTCGGGGTCGGGGGTCAGGACGCCCTCGGCGAGCCATCGGCGCAGGGTGCGGGCCGCTTGTCCGGCGCGGGCGGCGGGGGTGGCGGCCTGGGGGAGGATCAGGCGGACGATGTTGTACGGGTCCGCCGACTCCAGGTGGAGCAGGCCGTCGGGGCGGACCACGACGTCGTAGGGAGGGGATGTCACGGCGGCCAGGCTGCCGACCCGGTCGGGGTCGTAGCGGAGACCTCGGAACGGGGTGAGTTCCAGGCCCCGGCGCGCCGTCGCTTCCGAGTGACCTGCGGTATCCATCCCGGCATCGTACGTGTGTCAGTGGCATGGGGGATGATCGGGGGAAAGCCGTCGAACCGGGAAGAACCCGGGGACCACGAGGAGCGATGCGCAATGAGCCGGAGCGTCCGGACCAGGCCCGAGGGCAGTGGGCAGGCCCTGCACGAGGCGTACGACACGGCGCTGCTCGATCTCGACGGGGTGGTGTACGCGGGCGGCGAGGCGATCGCCCACGCCGTCGAGTCGCTGGCCACGGCGCGCGGGGGCGGCATGCGGCTGGCGTACGTCACGAACAACGCGCTGCGGACGCCGGACGCGGTGGCCGGGCACCTGACGGAGCTGGGGATAGCCGCCGAGGCGTCGGACGTGATCACCTCCGCGCAGGCGGTGGCGCGGCTGGTCGCCGAGCAGGTCCCGCCGGGGGCACGGGTACTGGTGATCGGCGGGGAGGGGCTGCGGGTCGCGTTGCGCGAGCGGGATCTCGAGCCGGTGGAGTCGGCCGACGACTCCCCGGTGGCGGTCGTGCAGGGGTACGGCGGGCCGGAGCTGGCGTGGGGACGGTTCGCGGAGGCCTGCTACGCCATCGCGCGGGGCGTGCCCTGGTACGCGTCCAACACGGACCTGACCATCCCGAGCGCGCGGGGGATCGCGCCCGGCAACGGCGCCGCGGTGGAGGTCGTGCGGATAGCCACCGGTGCCGAGCCGCGGGTCGCGGGCAAGCCGCTGCCGCCGATGCACCGGGAGACGATCCTGCGTACGGACGCCCAGCGGCCGTTGGTGGTGGGGGACCGGCTGGACACCGACATCGAGGGCGCCGTCGGCGGTGACGTCGACTCGCTGCTCGTGCTGACCGGGGTCACGGACGGCCGGCGGCTGCTCGCCGCGCCGCCGCACCACCGGCCGACCTATGTGGACGCCGATCTGCGCGGCCTGCTCACCGGGCAGCCGGAGGTCACGGACGCGGACGGAGGCGGTTTCCGGTGCGGGGGCTGGACGGCGAAGGCGGGCGAGGAGCGGCTGGAGCTGGACGGGGAGGGGGAGTCCCTCGACGGGCTGCGCGCGCTGTGCGCCGCGGCGTGGACGGCGGCCGGGGAGGGCAGCTGCGCCCTGGACGCGGGGAAGGCACTGGCCCGGCTGGGGCTGTGAGGCCCGCACGGGAGGAGGGCTTCGGCGGCGGTTCAGGCATCGTGATCGAATAGGAGGGTAGGCTAACCTAACCTCGTGTTGGTCGACAGTCCCCCCGAAGCGCGCGCCGACTCCGCTGCCGCGCCCCCGGACCGCCGGGTGATCCGTGCCGCCGGGCTGCTGGTCTCCGTGGCGGTCCTGGCGTGTGTCGCCGCGGCGAGCCTCGCCGTCGGCGCCAAGGACCTGTCCCTCGCGCAGGTCTGGCACGGCCTGTTCGAGGACTCGGGTTCGTACGGTGACGTGGTGGTCGGCGAGCGGCTGTCGCGGACCGTGCTCGGTCTGCTCGCCGGTGCCGCGCTCGGCCTCTCCGGGGCCGTCCTCCAGGCGCTCACCCGCAACCCGCTGGCCGACCCCGGCCTGCTCGGCATCAACGCGGGCGCCTCCGCCGCCGTCGTCACCGCCATCACCTTCCTCGGCGTCACCTCGCTGAGCGGATACGTCTGGTTCGCCTTCCTCGGGGCGGCGGCGGTCGGGGCGCTGGTCTGGCTCCTGGGCGGCGGCCGGGGCGCGACGCCGGTACGGCTGGCGCTGGCCGGCACCGCGATCAGCGCCGCGCTCTACGGCTACCTCCAGGCCGTGATGATCACCGACGAGGCGGCGCTGGGCACGATGCGCTTCTGGACCGTCGGCTCGCTGTCCTCGGCGGACGACACGGCCATCACCCAGGTCCTGCCGTTCCTCGCCGTCGGCACGGTGCTCGCCCTGGCGCTCGCCCGGCCGCTGAACGCGATGGAGATGGGGGACGACACCGCCCGGTCCCTCGGCGTCGACCTGACCCGCACCAGGGCGCTGGCGATGCTCGCCGCGACCGTGCTGTGCGGGGCGGCCACCGCCGCCTGCGGCCCGATCGTCTTCGTCGGCCTGATGGTGCCGCACGCGGTGCGCTCCTTCACCGGCCCCGACCTGCGCTGGATCCTGCCGTACGCCACGGTCCTGTCGCCCGTGCTGCTGCTCGGCGCCGATGTCCTCGGCCGGATCGTCGCCCGGCCCTCGGAGCTGCAGGTCGGCATCGTGACCGCGGTCCTCGGCGGCCCGGTCTTCATCTTCCTCGTACGACGGCGCAGGACGGCCCAGCTGTGAAGACCCCCGCGAAGAGCTCCGCGAAGAACCCCGCGAAGACCCGCCGTACCGTCCGTGCCGTGCGCACCGCCGGCGGCCTGTCGGTCCGGCTGGACGTCAGAACGCTGACCGTCGTCGTCCTGCTGCTGGCCGCCGCGTTCGCCGCGAGCGTCGTGCTGATCGGCACCGGTGACTTCCCGATCCCGGCCGCCGACGTCCTGCGCACGCTGTTTGGGGACGGCACCGCGGCCCAGGAGTTCATCGTCCGGGAGCTGCGGCTGCCGCGCGTGCTGGTGGGGCTGCTGGTCGGCGCCTCGCTGGGGCTGGGCGGCGCGCTGTTCCAGGCCATCTCCCGCAACCCGCTGGGCAGTCCGGACGTGCTCGGGCTCGGGCAGGGCGCGACGGCCGGCGCGCTGATCATGATCGTGCTGTTCTCCGGGAGCGCCGCCCAGGTCACCTTCGGGGCACTGGTGGGCGGTCTGGTGACCGGGCTCGCCATCTACGTGCTCGCCTGGAAGCGGGGTGTGCACGGGTACCGGCTGGTCCTGGTCGGTATCGGGGTGGCCGCGATGGTCACGGCCGTCAACGGCTATCTGATGACCCGGGCCGACATCGTGGACGCCTCCCGTGCCGTGGTCTGGATGACCGGCAGCCTCGACGGCCGTGACTGGGAGCAGGTGTGGCCGCTGCTGGCCCTGTGCGCGGTCCTGGTGCCGGTCGCCCTGGCCCAGGGGCGGGGGCTGCGGATGATGGAGATGGGCGACGACGTCTCGTACGCCCTCGGGGTGCGGGTGGAGCGCGTGCGGACGCTGCTGCTGGTGGCCGCCGTCCTGCTGGTGGCCGCCGCCACGGCCGCCGCCGGACCGGTCGGCTTCGTCGCGCTCACCGCGCCGCAGCTCGCCCGCCGGCTGACCCGCGCGCCCGGCCCCAACCTGCTGCCCTCGCTGTGCATGGGCGCCGCCCTGCTGGTCACCGCCGACTGGATCTCGCAGCGGACCTTCGGCGCCGACCGGCTGCCGGTGGGCGTGGTCACCGGCGTGCTCGGCGGCGTCTACCTGCTGTGGCTGCTGGTCACCGAGCGCAGGGCGGGCCGGATATGAGTACGCGTACCCGCCCCGGCGTCACCGGCGGGCTGAACAACCGAAGGAGCAACGTGAACCGCCTGTCCGCCGAGAACGTCACCCTCGCCTACGACCAGCGCGTCATCGCCGAGCAGTTGTCGGTGGAGATACCCGACAACTCGTTCACGGTGATCGTCGGCCCCAACGCGTGCGGCAAGTCGACGCTGCTGCGCGCCCTGTCGCGGATGCTCAAGCCCAGCGTCGGCCGGGTCCTCCTCGACGGGCAGGTCATCCAGTCGATGCCCGCCAAGCAGGTGGCCCGCACCCTCGGCCTGCTGCCCCAGTCGTCGATCGCGCCCGACGGCATCACCGTCGGCGACCTGGTCGGCCGGGGCCGTTACCCGCACCAGGGCCTGCTGCGCCAGTGGTCCGCCGAGGACGAGCGGGTCGTGCGGGAGTCCATGGCGCAGACCGGGGTGGCCGAGCTGGCCGACCGGTACGTCGACGAGCTCTCCGGCGGCCAGCGCCAGCGCGTCTGGATCGCCATGGCGCTCGCCCAGCAGACCCCGCTGCTGCTGCTCGACGAGCCGACGACGTACCTGGACATCCAGCACCAGATCGACGTCCTCGACCTCTGCGCCGACCTGCACGAGGAGCAGGGCCGCACGCTCGTCGCCGTGCTGCACGACCTCAACCACGCCGCCCGGTACGCCACCCACCTCATCGCCCTGCGCGACGGTCAGGTCGTCGCCGAGGGGGCGCCGAAGGACATCGTCACGGCCGAGCTGGTCGAAGAGGTCTTCGGGATGCGCTGCCAGGTCATCGACGACCCGGAGACGGGGACGCCGCTGGTGGTGCCGGCCGCGCGCAAGGCGCGGGCCCGGGTCGCGGTCACAGAAGCCTCCTGAGGCGGAACAGGTCCCGCAGGCCCGCCTCCAGTCTCACCCGCCCCGAGCCCCACGCCCTGGCGAAGTCCAGCCCGCCGTCGACCAGCGCGACCAGGTCGTCGCCGGTCATGGCCAGTCTGATCTCCGCCTTCCGGGGCGGGGGGCCGGCGAGGGTCTCGCGCACGTCGATGCCGCCGTCCGCCATGCGGCCGGCGAAGGTGACGTCCAGGTCCGTGATGTGGCAGCTCACCGAACGGTCCAGTCCGGCGGCGGCTCGCACGTCCCCTTCCGCGCCCCGCATGTTCTCCGAGAGCTTCTCGAGTGCCGCGCGGCACTCCTCGATCGTCGCCATCGCCACCGACCGTACCCCAGCGGCCCAAGGTAGCGTCGGGGCATGAGCGACGCAGTCCCGGAGCCGCAAGCACCGGCCGAGCACGCCCCGGCCGCGCCCGCCCCCCTGGAGGTCCCGCGCACCGCCACCGGCGACGCCGGCACGGACGCCCTGCTGGAGCGGCTGGCCGACGTGGACCACCTGCCCACCGACGGACACCCGGAGGTGTACGAGGATGTACACCGGGGGCTGCGCGAGGCGCTCACCGCGCTCGACGCCCGCCCGGGACCTCCGGCGCCCCCGTCCCCGCATGGCAGTAGGAGCTGAACCGAACGTGGCAGGAGTCGCACGTCGCCGTCTCGACGCGGAACTGGTCCGGCGCAAGCTCGCGCGCTCGCGTGAGCACGCCGGGCAGCTGATCGCCGCGGGGCGGGTCACCGTCGGCAAGACCGTGGCGACCAAGGCCGCCACGCAGGTGGAGACCGCGGCGGCGATCGTCGTCGCGCAGGACGACAGCGACCCCGACTACGTCTCCCGGGGCGGGCACAAGCTCGCGGGCGCGCTGGCCGCGTTCGTACCGCTGGGGCTGGTGGTGGAGGGACGGCGGGCCCTGGACGCCGGGGCGTCGACCGGCGGCTTCACCGACGTGCTGCTGCGGGCGGGCGCCGCGCACGTGGTCGCCGTGGACGTGGGCTACGGGCAGCTCGCCTGGTCGCTGCGGAGCGATGAACGGGTCACCGTCAAGGACCGTACCAACGTGCGTGAGTTGACGTTGGAGGCGATCGATGGGAAGCCCGTGGACCTGGTCGTCGGTGATCTGTCCTTCATCCCGCTCGGTCTGGTGCTGCCCGCCCTGGTGGGGTGCGCGGCGCCGGGCGCCGACCTGGTGATGATGGTGAAGCCGCAGTTCGAGGTGGGCAGGGAACGGCTGGGCAGCGGGGGAGTCGTACGCAGTCCCGAGCTGCGGGCGGAGGCCGTGCGGGGGGTGGCGGAGAGGGCGTGGGAGCTGGGGCTCGGGGTGCGGGGCGTCACGGCGAGTCCGCTGCCCGGACCCTCCGGCAACGTCGAGTACTTTCTGTGGCTGCGGGCCGGGGCCCACCCACTGGACCCGGCCGACGTCGATCGTGCAGTGGCGGAGGGGCCGCGTTGACACAGAACCGAGCTCGTACTGTTTTCCTGCTGGCGCACACCGGGCGGCCCGCCGCCGTGCGCAGCGCCGAACTGGTGGTGAGGGGACTGCTGCGGGCCGGGCTCGGGGTGCGCGTCCTGGAGGCCGAGGCGTGCGACCTGCCGCTGCCCGGCGAGGTGCAGCTGGTCAAGGAGGCGACGCCGCAGTGCCTCGACGGGTGCGAGCTGCTGATCGTCCTGGGCGGTGACGGGACGCTGCTGCGGGGCGCCGAGTTCGCCCGGGCGTCCGGGGTGCCGATGCTCGGCGTCAACCTGGGGCGGGTCGGGTTCCTCGCGGAGGCCGAGCGGGACGACCTGGACAAGGTCGTCGACCGGGTGGTCAGCCGGGCCTACGAGGTCGAGGAGCGGATGACCGTCGACGTCGTCGTGCACCGCAACGGCGACATCGTGCACACCGACTGGGCGCTGAACGAGGCGGCCGTGCAGAAGGCCGGCGCGGAGAAGCTGCTGGAAGTGGTGCTGGAGATCGACGGGCGGCCGGTGACCGGGTTCGGGTGCGACGGGGTCGTGCTGGCGACGCCGACCGGGTCGACGGCGTACGCGTTCTCGGCCGGGGGGCCGGTGGTGTGGCCGGAGGTGGAGGCGTTGCTGATGGTGCCGATCAGCGCGCACGCGCTGTTCGCCAAGCCGTTGGTGACGTCGCCGGATTCGGTGCTGGCGGTGGAGGTGCTGCCGCACATCCCGCCGGGGGTGCTGTGGTGCGACGGGCGGCGGACGGTGGAGTTGCCGGCCGGGGCGCGGGTGGAGGTGCGGCGGGGGGCGGTGCCGGTGCGGCTGGCCCGGCTGCACCATGCTTCGTTCACGGACCGGCTGGTGGCGAAGTTCGCGTTGCCGGTTTCCGGGTGGCGGGGGGCGCCGCACTAGCGCGGTCTCGAAGGGGTGGTTCTCATGGACGGCGAGTGCGGGTTCGTTGTGGCTGGTCGTGCCCCGCGGCGCAGCCGCTATCAGCACAGACCCGCGCCCCTGGAGGCGATGCCCTCCCGCCGGTGACGGGGGTGGGCCGTGTGCGCTCACCCGGTCGGACCTCGTAAGGTCGGGGACGTGTTGGAGGAGATGCGGATACGGTCGCTCGGCGTGATCGACGATGCCGTCGTCGAGCTGTCGCCCGGGTTCACCGCCGTCACCGGTGAGACGGGCGCGGGCAAGACCATGGTGGTCACCAGCCTGGGTCTGCTGCTGGGCGGACGGGCGGATCCGGCGCTGGTTCGGATCGGTGCCAAGAACGCGGTGGTCGAGGGGCGGGTCACCGTGCCCCCGGACACCAAGGTCGCCGTCCGGGCCGAGGAGGCCGGGGCCGAGCTGGACGACGGGGCGCTGCTGATCAGCCGTACCGTGTCGGCGGAAGGGCGGTCGCGGGCGCACCTGGGCGGGCGGTCGGTGCCCGTCGGGGTGCTGGCCGAACTCGCCGACGAACTGGTCGCCGTGCACGGGCAGACCGACCAGCAGGGGCTGCTCAAGCAGGCCCGGCAGCGGCAGGCGCTCGACCGGTACGCGGGGGACGCGGTCGCCGTGCCGCTCGCCGCCTACGGCGACGCCTACCGGCGGCTGCGCCGCGTCTGCGCGGAGCTGGAGGAGATCACCACACGGGCGCGGGAGCGCGCCCAGGAGGCCGATCTGCTGCGGTTCGGGCTGGACGAGATCGCCGCCGTCGAACCGCGCGCCGGTGAGGACGTGGAGCTGGCGGAGGAGGCGGAGCGGCTGGGCAACGCCGAGGCGCTGGCGACCGCCGCGACCGCCGCGCACGCCGCGCTCGCGGGCGACCCGGAGGACCCCGAGGGCGTCGACGCGGCCACGCTCGTCGCGGGCTCGCAGCGGGCCCTGGACGCCGTGCGGGCGCACGACCCGGCGCTGGCCGCCCTCGCCGACCGCATCGGCGAGGTCGGCATCCTGCTGCGCGACGTCGCCGGTGAACTGGCCGGGTACGCCGACGACCTGGACGCCGATCCGCTGCGGCTGGCGGCCGTGGAGGAGCGGCGGGCCGCGCTGGGCGGGCTCACCCGGAAGTACGGCGAGGACATCGCCGCGGTGCTGGCCTGGGCCGAGCGGAGCGCGGCGCGGCTGACCGAACTGGACGGCGACGACGAGCGGATCGGGGAGCTGACCGCCGAGCGGGACGCGCTGCGGACCGAACTGGGCGCGCTGGCGCAGACGCTGACGGACGCCCGGACGGAGGCCGCGGAGCGGTTCGCCGCCGCCGTCACCGCCGAGCTGGCGTCCCTCGCCATGCCGCACGCGCGCGTGTCGTTCGAGATCCGGCAGACCGAGGACCCCCAGGGCGTGGAGGTCGGCGGGCGGACGGTCGCCTACGGGCCGTCCGGTGCCGACGAGGTCGAGCTGCTGCTCGCCCCGCACCCGGGGGCGCCGCCGCGGCCCATCGCCAAGGGCGCCTCCGGCGGTGAGCTGTCCCGCGTGATGCTGGCCGTGGAGGTGGTGTTCGCGGGCACCGACCCGGTGCCGACGTACCTCTTCGACGAGGTCGACGCCGGGGTCGGCGGCAAGGCGGCGGTCGAGATCGGGCGGCGGCTGGCGAAGCTCGCCAAGAGCGCGCAGGTCGTGGTCGTCACGCATCTGCCGCAGGTGGCGGCCTTCGCCGACCGGCAGCTGCTGGTGGAGAAGACCAACGACGGGTCGGTGACCCGGTCCGGGGTGAAGGCCCTGGAGGGCGAGGAGCGGGTCCGGGAGCTGTCGCGGATGCTCGCCGGGCAGGAGGACTCCCAGACCGCGCGGGCGCACGCCGAGGAACTGCTGGCCACCGCCCGCGCCGAGCTGTAGGGAGCGGGCGGTGGCAGGGTGAGCGCGTGGAGCGGGCGGCCGTAGGGTGAGCGCATGATCGACCGCGCTCCCCGGACCCGCTCCCTCGCCCTCGCCGCCGCGCTCACCCGGGCCGGCGCGACCGTGCTGCGCGCCGTCGCGCCGGGCGGACGGGAGCGCTGGACGCGCACCAACCACGCCGGGCGCGCGGTCGGGCTGTACGCCGGGCCCGCGTCCGCCGTCGCGGCGGCGCCGGCGACGGGACGGGTCCGGCCCGCCGCCGGGTGCGCGGTGCCGGCCGCCGGGGTCTGCGGGGCGTACGACGACGTGGCGGGGGCGGGGGACAGCAGGCGCGGCTTCCGGGCCCACCTGTCGGCCCTGCGGGACGGTGAGGTCACCAGCGGGGCGGTGAAGCTGTTCGGGATCGGCGCGGCCGGGCTCGTCGCGGGCGCGGTGCTCAAGGAACGGCCGCTGGACAAGGCGCTGGCCGGGGTGGTCGTCGCCGGGGCCGCGCACTTCGTCAACCTCGTCGACGTACGTCCGGGGCGGGCCGCCGGGGCCGTGCTGGCGCTCGGTGTGCCGGGGCTGCTGAGGCGGGGCGCGGCGGCGGAACCGGCCGCAGCCGCCACGGGGGTGGCCGCGGCCGTGCTCCCCGACGACCTCCGGGAGCGCGAGATGCTCGGTGACACCGGGGCGCACGCGCTGGGCGCGGCTCTGGGCGCCGCCGTCGTCGTGGGGAACACCCGGGCGGGTCTGGTGGCGCACGCCGCGGCGGTCGTGGCGGCGGCGGTGTACGGGGAGCGGGTCAGCGCCTGGGCCCGGTCACTCGTGTGAGTGACCGCGGGTGCCGCGTTGCCTCGGCGTCAGCGAGCCCGCCGACCACGGCCGTTCCCGGAACACCCGTACGTCCTGGCATCCTTGACGCAGTGCGCGCGGCAGACCGCGCGGCGCGCTCCTCCGCTCCACCCTTCGGTACTTTCTCCGTGAACGCCCGCCGCAGAACCAGGAGCCCCGGCCACGTGACCCCCGTGAGCAGCCACGTCCCGCACGGCCAGTTTCCGCTGCGCACCGTGCAGGTGCTGGGCGGGGGCAACGCCGGCAGCAGCGCGCACGTGCGTTCCCTGAGCGCGGGGCTGGTGGCACGGGGCGTGAAGGTCACGGTGTGCGCCCCCGCCGAGGCCGAGCGCCGTTACGACTTCACCGGGGCCGGCGCCGACCACGTGGACGTGGCGCGCAGCAGCGACCCGGTCTCGGTCGCCGGGCTGCGGGCCGCCTGCGCCGGTGCGGACCTGGTGCACGCGCACGGACTGCACGCCTCCTTCCGGGCCGCGCTCGCCCTCGGCGGACGCCGTGTCCGTACGCCGCTCGTGGTCACCTGGCACGACCGCGTCCACGCCGAGGGACCGCGGGCGCAGCTGCTGCGGGTCCTGGAGCGGCGGGTGGCGAAGGCCGCCACGGTGGTCCTGGGGACCACCCCGGGCCTGGTGGACCACGCGCGGCGCAGCGGTGCCCGGGACGCCCGGCTGGCCGCCGTCGCGCTGCCCGGCCCGCGCCCGCCCGCCGACCCCGAGGAGGCCGAGCTGCGGCGGCCCAAGATCCGTGCCGAACTCGGCGCCACGGGACGGCCGTTGCTGATCGCGGTGGGCGCGCTGGAACGGCAGCGGGGGCACGAGGTGCTGTTCGACGCGGCGCGGGTGTGGCGCGACCTGGACCCGGAGCCGCTGGTCGTCGTCGCCGGGGAGGGGTCCCTGCGGTCCGCGCTGCAACGGCGGATCGAGGAGGAGGAGCTGCCGGTGGTCCTCGCCGGCCGCCGCGACGACGTCGCCGACCTGCTCGCCGCGGCCGACCTGGCGCTGCTGCCGGGCCGCCACGAGACGGCTTCCGTACTGGCCCGGGAGGCCCTGCACACGCGTGTGCCGCTGGTCGCCGGGGACGTCGACGACATCCGTGAAGTCGTCGGCGGCGCCGCGGAGTTGGTGCCGTCCGGGGACTCCGGGGCGTTCGCCGACGCCGTGGTCCGGCTGCTCGGCGATCCCGGGCGGCGGGAGTCGCTGCGGGCCGACGGGGCGCGGCAGGCGGCCGACTGGCCGACCGAGGACGAGACCGTCGCCCAAGTGCTCAGCGTGTACGACGAGTTGATGCAGCCCCGGCCGCTGCCCTGAGGCCCTCCGGGGCCTCGCTCCGAGGTCTCAGGACACGTGCCGGCGGGCGCGCAGGGCCAGGCTCAGCGTCAGTACCGTCTGCGGGTCGTCGAGGGCGGTGCCGAGCAACTCCTCGATGCGGGCCAGCCGGTTGTAGAGCGTCTGCCGGTTGAGGTGCAGGTCGCGGGCGGTCTCCGCCTTGCGGCCCGCGTGCGCCAGATACGCCTCCAGGGTCGGCAGCAGCGGCGGCCGGGAGCGGGCGTCGTGGTCGCGCAGCGGGCCGATCGCGCGGTCCACGAAGGCCGCCAGGTCCGGATGGTCGCGCAACCGCCACAGCAGCAGGTCGGTGTCGAGGCGGCGGGCGTCGTACCACGGGCGGTCCGGCAGCCCCTGCGCCGCGGCCGCCGTCTCCGCCGCGTGCCGCAGCCCGGCCGGCACCTGGGCCCAGCCGCCGGGCACCCCGACGACCACGACCGGCGGCCGTGCGTCCGGCCGCAGCGGGGCGCCCCGCTCCGCGCCCGCCCGCAGCGCCGCCGCGACCCGGTCGGCGAGGGCGGGCCGGTCGGCCTCCCCGCGCGGCGCGAGCAGCAGCGGGACCCGGCCCTCCACCGGCCGCACCCCCAGCAGGACGGGCACCCCGAGCGACGCCAGCTCCTCGGCGAGCGCGCGGGCCAGCACCGCCCAGCCGCCGTCGACGGGGGACAGGGCGTCGCCCAGCCGCATCACCACGGGCAGCAGCGGCCCGTCACCGGGCCGGAAGCCCAGTACGCGGGCCTGCGCCGGGGCGTCGGCGGCGGCGATCCGGCCCTCGGCGAGGTCGGTGAGGAAGTCACCGCGCCCGCGCGCCGCCAGCTCCTCCTCCTGACGGGCCCGCATCAGCACCAGGGCGAGCACGCCCGCCGCCCGCTCCGCCGCCGTCCGGTGCACCGGCGCCGGGGCGGACCGGACGGGCAGCAGGACCAGCCGGGCCCGCACCGAGCCGGTGCCGGGTACGTCGACCAGGACCGAGCCCGCCGGAGGCGGGGCGTCCTTGCGCGGGCCGCGCAGCCCTTCCCAGACCTGGAGCGGATCGGTGCCCTCGGGACCCGCCCCGGCGGCGTACAGCAGCCGGCCGTCGGGGGTCTCCAGGAACACCGGATTGCCCGCGAAGCCGGCCAGGACGGCCAGCACCTCGGGTATCCCGCCGCCGCCGAGCAGCGCCTCGGTGCAGCGGCGGTGCACCTCATCGGCCCGTCGCAGCAGCGCGTAGTGGCCGTTGACGATCTCGGTGTGGATCTCCTCGGTGACCGCCACGAACGGCACCTCGCGGTGCAGCTGGACCAGCGGCAGCCCCGCCGCGCGGGCGGTGTCGACGACGGCGGCGGGCAGCCGGGCCAGCCGCGGGCCCAGCTCCACGACCAGCGCCGCGATGCCGCGCTCGGCGAGGGTACGGACGAACGCCCGCTGGTCGGCGGAGCGCACCCCGAACCCGTAGCCGGTGGTCAGCAGCAGCTCGCCGCCCTTGAGCAGCGAGGCGATGTTGGGCACCTCGCCGGCGTGCGCCCAGCGCACGGTGCGGCCCAGCCGGTCGGCGCCGGTGACCACCTCGGGCAGCCCGGCGCGCAGCCCGGGCAGCTCCAGCGCGCGCCGCACGGTGATCCCGGTGCCCTCGCCCACGTCCATGGACCGGACGCTACCCCGGCCCGCCGCCCGCCTGCGGCCGGCCCCGGTACGCCTCCGGCGCCGCCGGCGGTGTATGCCGGCTGGAGCCGCCGGCCCCGTACGCCCCCGAGGCCGTCAGCCCCCGTACGCCCCGGGCCGTCAGCCTCCGTACGCCCCCGAGGCCGTCAGCCGCAGGGCCGTGTCGATCAGCGGGACGTGGCTGAACGCCTGCGGGAAGTTGCCCACCTGGCGCTTGAGGCGCGGGTCCCACTCCTCGGCCAGCAGACCGAGGTCGTTGCGGAGCGAGAGCAGCTTCTCGAAGAGCTTGCGGGCCTCGTCGACGCGTCCGATCATCGCCAGGTCGTCGGCCATCCAGAACGAGCAGGCCAGGAAGGCGCCCTCGTCACCGGGGAGGCCGTCGACGCCCTCGTCCTCGCCGTCGGTCGGGTAGCGCAGGATGAAGCCGTCGGGGGTGGACAGCTCGCGCTGGATCGCCTCGATGGTGCCGATGACCCGCTTGTCGTCCGGGGGCAGGAAGCCCACCTGCGGGATCAGCAGCAAGGACGCGTCCAGCTCGCGCGAGCCGTAGGACTGCGTGAACGTGTTGCGTTCCTTGTCGTAGCCCTTCTCGCACACGTCCCGGTGGATGTCGTCGCGCAGTTCCCTCCAGCGCTCCAGCGGCCCGTCGGCGTCCCCGGACTCGATGAGCTTGATGGTGCGGTCCACGGCGACCCAGGCCATCACCTTGGAGTGCACGAAGTGGCGGCGCGGGCCGCGCACCTCCCAGATGCCCTCGTCCGGCTCGTTCCAGTGGTCCTCCAGGTAGCGGATCAGTTTGAGCTGGAGGACGGAGGCGTAGTCGTTGCGGGCCAGGCCCGTCATGTGCGCCAGGTGGAGGGCCTCGGTGACCTCGCCGTAGACGTCGAGCTGGAGCTGGTGGGCCGCGCCGTTGCCGACCCGGACCGGTCCGGAGTTCTCGTACCCGGGCAGCCAGTCCAGCTCGGCCTCGCCCAGCTCGCGCTCGCCGGCGATGCCGTACATGATCTGCAGGTTCTCCGGATCGCCCGCGACCGCCCGCAGCAGCCACTCGCGCCAGGCGCGGGCCTCCTCGCGGTAGCCGGTGCGCAGCAGCGAGGACAGGGTGATCGCCGCGTCGCGCAGCCAGGTGTAGCGGTAGTCCCAGTTGCGGACACCGCCGATGTCCTCCGGCAGGGAGGTGGTGGGCGCGGCGACGATGCCGCCGGTGGGGGCGTAGGTCAGGGCCTTCAGCGTGATCAGGGAGCGGATCACGGCCTCGCGGTAGGGGCCGTGGTACGTACAGTGCTCGACCCACTCGCGCCAGAAGTCCTCGGTCGCCGTCAGCGACTGCTCCGGCTCCGGCAGTGGCGGCGGCTGCTTGTGCGAGGGCTCCCAGGAGACGGTGAACGCGATCCGGTCACCCGGCGCGACCGTGAAGTCCGCGTACGTGGTCAGGTCCTTGCCGTAGGTCTCGGCCTCCGTGTCGAACCACACCGAGTCCGGCCCCGCGACGGCCACCGTGCGGCCCTCGTGCTTGTGCACCCACGGCACCACACGGCCGTAGCTGAAGCGCATCCGCAGCTCCGAGCGCATCGGGACCCGCCCCGAGACGCCCTCCACGATCCGGACCAGCTGGGGGGCGCCGTCACGGGGCGGCATGAAATCGGTCACCCGGACCGTGCCGCGCGGGGTGTCCCACTCGGATTCGAGGATCAGCGAGTCGCCGCGGTAGCCGCGCCGGGCGGCGGCCGGGGGCTCGGCGCCGGCCGCGTGGACCGGGCCGATCCGCCAGAAGCCGTGTTCCTCCGTGCCCAGCAGACCGGCGAAGATGGCATGGGAGTCGAAGCGGGGCAGGCACAGCCAGTCGACTGTGCCGTCCCGGCAGACCAGCGCGGCGGTCTGCATGTCTCCGATGAGTGCGTAGTCTTCGATGCGCCCGGCCACGTGCAACTCCAGTCGAACGGCCACGTCACCCCACAAGGGGGTTGTCGCTTGGTGCGGTCAAGGGGTGGATGTCATGCGTCGTTGATCGGTGAAGCAAAGCAGCCGCCCGGGTCTGAAGCCAAACTCCGTGACGCCAATCTCCGTGACACCGGACGACGATTGTTGTTCAACGAACTGACGAGCTCTCGTTGTTCCGGTGCGTACGGGCGAGGGGTGGTGCCGTGTCGCAGGCCGGGCTCGGCAGTGAGGGTCCGAGCAGGATACGACGCACGAAGATGATCTGTGTGCCGCTCCGGACAACCCGGCTCTGCCGAACGGGTGAGCGATCGGTGGAAAGCGGCGCAAGGCGCTGCCCGCGCGTGTCGGGATGTGTGCGGAACGTGGCCGGAAGCCGTCGCCCTCCGGCGCTGTTACGCTGGTAGCCCGTGGACCGGTGGGAACGAAACCCCCGAACCGCAGCGACGGCACCGCACCGGACCCCTCCGGCGGACCGCCCGATCGCACCCCAGACCGCGACCACGGGAGCCCCCTCTTGGCCATGCCGCCCGCCGCTTTTCGATCGAACGCAGCCTCGACGACCAAGCACATCTTCGTCACCGGGGGTGTCGCCTCCTCTCTCGGCAAGGGGCTGACCGCCTCCAGCCTCGGCATGCTGCTCAAGGCCCGGGGTCTGCGCGTCGTGATGCAGAAGCTCGACCCCTACCTCAACGTCGACCCTGGCACGATGAACCCGTTCCAGCACGGTGAGGTCTTCGTCACCAACGACGGCGCGGAGACCGACCTGGACATCGGCCACTACGAGCGGTTCCTCGACCGCGACCTGGACGGCTCCGCCAACGTGACCACCGGCCAGGTGTACTCCACGGTGATCGCCAAGGAGCGGCGCGGCGAGTACCTCGGTGACACCGTGCAGGTCATCCCGCACATCACCAACGAGATCAAGCACCGCATCCGCCGCATGGCCACCGACGAGGTCGACGTCGTGATCACCGAGGTCGGCGGCACGGTCGGCGACATCGAGTCGCTGCCGTTCCTGGAGACCGTCCGCCAGGTCCGCCACGAGGTCGGCCGGGACAACGTCTTCGTGGTCCACATCTCGCTGCTGCCCTACATCGGCCCCTCCGGCGAGCTGAAGACCAAGCCGACCCAGCACAGCGTCGCCGCGCTGCGCAACATCGGCATCCAGCCGGACGCCATCGTGCTGCGCTGCGACCGCGAGGTGCCGACCGCGATCAAGCGCAAGATCTCGCTGATGTGCGACGTCGACGAGGCCGCCGTCGTCGCCTGTCCGGACGCCCGTTCGATCTACGACATCCCCAAGGTCGTGCACGCCGAGGGCCTGGACGCCTACGTCGTCCGCAAGCTGGACCTGCCCTTCCGCGACGTGGACTGGACGACCTGGGACGACCTGCTGGAGCGCGTCCACAAGCCCGAGCACGAGATCACCATGGCGCTGGTCGGCAAGTACATCGACCTGCCCGACGCCTACCTCTCGGTCACCGAGGCGCTGCGCGCCGGCGGCTTCGCCAACCGGGCCCGCGTCAAGATCAAGTGGGTCACCTCCGACGACTGCAAGACCCCGGCCGGCGCCCAGGCGCAGCTCGGTGACGTCGACGCCGTCTGCATCCCCGGCGGCTTCGGCGACCGCGGCGTGCTCGGCAAGGTCGGCGCGATCAAGTACGCCCGCGAGAACAAGATCCCGCTGCTCGGCCTCTGCCTGGGCCTGCAGTGCATCGTGGTCGAGGCCGCGCGCAACCTGGCCGGGATCGGGGACGCCAACTCCACCGAGTTCGACCCCGCCACCGCCCACCCGGTCATCTCCACCATGGCCGAGCAGCTCGACATCGTGGCCGGCGAGGGCGACATGGGCGGCACCATGCGGCTCGGCATGTACCCGGCGAAGCTGGCCGAGGGCTCCATCGTGCGCGAGGTGTACGACGGCAAGGAGTACGTCGAGGAGCGCCACCGCCACCGCTACGAGGTGAACAACGCCTACCGCGCGGAGCTGGAGAAGAAGGCCGGCATCGTCTTCTCGGGCACCTCCCCGGACGGCAAGCTCGTCGAGTACGTCGAGTACCCGCGCGAGGTCCACCCCTACCTGGTCGCCACCCAGGCCCACCCGGAGCTGCGCTCGCGCCCGACCCGTCCGCACCCGCTCTTCGCGGGGCTGGTCAAGGCGGCCGTCGAGCGGAAGACCGCGAAGTAGCACGACGGTTGTACGGTGGCCGGGGCACGTCCTTCGAACGGGGCGCGTCCCGGCTTTCGCGCACGTCTGGGAGGACAGGGCATGACCATCAGGGACACCCCCGAGGAGTGGGAGATCCGGAAGACGGACACCCCTTTCCGCGGCAACAAGACCTCCGTCCGCACGGACGAGGTGGTCATGCCCGACGGCACCGTCGTCACCCGTGACTACCAGGTCCACCCCGGCTCCGTCGCCGTGCTCGCCCTGGACGACGAGGGGCGGGTCGTGGTCCTGCGCCAGTACCGCCACCCGGTGCGCCACAAGCTCTGGGAGATCCCGGCCGGGCTGCTCGACGTCCCCGGCGAGAACCCGCTGCACGCCGCCCAGCGCGAGCTGTACGAGGAGGCGCACGTCAAGGCCGAGGACTGGCGGGTGCTGACCGACGTCTACACCACCGCCGGCGGGTGCGACGAAGCGGTACGGATCTTCCTCGCCCGGGAGCTGTCGGAGGCCGAGGGCGAGCGCTTCCGGGTCGAGGACGAGGAGGCGGACATGGAGCTGGCGCGGGTGCCGGTGGCGGACCTGGTCCGCGGGATCCTCGCCGGCGAGCTGCACAACAACTGCCTCGTGGTGGGCGTGCTCTCGCTGGTCGCCGCGCGGGAGGGGGACGGGCTCGACGCGCTGCGCCCCGCCCAGGCACCCTGGCCCGCACGTCCGTTCGAGACGTGAGCGGTTGCTTCAGCTGATATGACGATCCGCTGATCCGATTGAGTGATCTTGCCGCCCCGCTCCCGCCGGAACCGGCCGGAGCCTGAACTAGGCTCGGGAAACGCCCGAACCGGGAGTTCCGGCGGGCGCCGGTGCGCGGTGGGATCGGGAGTGTGGCCCGTGACGGATCAGGCGGTGGACACGGACGGCGTGCGGCTGGACGGGGTGCGCGCGGAGGGCGCGCGGCTGTCGGGCGACGCTGCCGGGGAACCACGGTTCCTGGGCCGCACCAGGGAGCTGAAGGCGCTGCGCGCGGACATCGAGCGCGCGGGACTGGACACCCTCTCCGGCCGCAAGGCTCCCCGCGCCCGGGTGCTGCTGGTCGCGGGCCGGCCCGGCTCCGGCCGTACCGCCCTCGCCGAGGAGCTCGTCGCCCAGGTCGCCGGCGACTACCCGGACGGACTGCTGCGGGCCCGGCTGAGCGAACCCGACGGCACCCGGGTGCCCGTCGACTCCCTCGCCCGGGACCTGCTCACCGCCCTGGGCCGCACCACCCGGGCCGGCGCCGCCGAGGACGACCTCTGCCACGAGCTGCGCACCGCCCTCGCCGGGCGCCGCGCCCTGCTCCTGCTCGACGACGCCGCCGACGCCGGCCAGGTCGACGCGCTGCTGCCGGACAGCCCGGGCTGCCTGGTCGTCGCCGTCGCCGAGGGCCCGCTCACCGGCGTCGCCGACGTACGCCCCTGCACCCTGGGCGGCCTGGACACCAAGTCCGCCGTGGAACTGCTCCAGCGGCGCATCGGCTCGGTACGGATCACCGTCGACCCGCGGGCCGCCGAGTCCCTGGCCGAGGAGTGCCGGGGCCGGCCCGCCGCGCTGGCCCTGGCGGGCGGCTGGCTCGCCGCCCACCCCAAGGCCGCCGTCGCCGACCTCGCCAGGCAGCTGCACGCCGCCGGCACCGACGAGAGCGACCCCGTCGCCCGCGTCTTCCGGCTCGTCCACGCCTCCCTGCCCAGCGCCGCCGCCCGGATGCTGCGGCTGCTCTCCCTCGCCCCGGCCGGCCTGGTCGACCCGCACACCGCCTCCGCCCTGGCCGGCTGCTCGGTCGGCAGCGCCCGCACCACCCTGGACGACTTCGTCGCCCTCGGTCTGCTGCGCCCGCTCGACTCGCCCCTGCCCGAGTACGAGGTCCCCGGCTGCCTGCACCCCCTCCTGGCCGCCCACGTCCGCGCCCACGACCGGCCCGCCGAACTCCAGCTGGCCCGCGCCCGCATGCTGGAGCGGACCGTCCGGCTGCTCCAGTCCTGCCGGGCGATCACCGAGACCGACAGCCCGGGGGCCCGCGAGAAGCTCCTCGGCATGCCGCGCGCGCTGCGCTTCGCCACCCCCCGGGACGCCGCCGAGTGGCTGCGGCTGCGCCGGCCCGCCCTGCTGGCCTCGGCCCGCCTCGCGGTCGCCGACGGCGAGCTGGACACCCTCGCCCGGCGGCTGATGTCCCAGCTGGTGCGGGCCATGGTGGCGCACACCGGCACCCAGGCGGCCGCCCCCGACCTGTACGGCATCCACCGGCTGGTGCTGGACGTGACCGTGCGCCGCGAGCTGCCCCGGGAGCGGGCCGCCGCCCTGCTGAACCTCGCCGACCTGGACGCCCGCACCGGCCGCACCGCCGAGGCGCTGGCGCGCTACCGGGCCGCGCTGGACGCCGGGCGCGAGGCGAACGACCCGTACGCCACCGGCCGCGCGATGGAATCCGTAGGCGGCGCGCACCTGGAGCTGGGCGACTACGACCGGGCCGCCGACTGGTTCGGCCGGGCCCTGGCCCAGCGCCTGGCCCGGGACGAGCGCGCGGACGCCGCCCGGCTCTACGGGCGCATCGGCGCCGCCCACACCTACGCCGGGCGCTACGGCGAGGCCCTGCGCAACTGGCGCGCGGCGGTGGCCGGCCACCGCAGGAGCGGTGACGTGGCCGCCCAGGCGCGGGCCCTGAGCGAGCTGGCCCGGGTCCAGGAGTACGCCGGGCGCCCCGAGGAGTCGCTCCAGACCTGCCAGGAGGCGGTCGAGTGGGCCCGCCGCGCCGAGGACACCCGGCTGCAGGCGGCGCTGCACCTCAGGCTGGCCGACACGCTGGAGCGCCTCGGCGACCCCGCGGCGGCCGGACTGCACCGGAGCCGGTCCGAGCGGCTGCTGGAGGACGACTTCCCGTCGGAACAAGGAGCTAACACCTACGAAATCCGTAGTACGCCCGCCAATGATTGATGCTTTGAAAGGCTAGACAGCAGGAACACCTTCATTAGACTGGCTCTGCCGCACGTTCTCCTGCGGTCTCTCCCGGTGTGCCCCCGCATGTCCGGGCCTGTCGTGCAGTAGCCCCCTCTGATTCAAGGACCGTGATCGACGTGAAGGTCGGCATCCCCCGCGAGGTCAAGAACAACGAGTTCCGGGTGGCCATCACCCCGGCCGGCGTCCACGAGCTGGTGCGCCACGGTCATCAGGTCGTCGTCGAGCGCGGCGCGGGCGTCGGCTCCTCGATCCCGGACGCCGAGTACGTCGCCGCGGGCGCGGAGATACTCGGCACCGCCGACGAGGTCTGGGCCGCCGCGGACCTGCTGCTGAAGGTCAAGGAGCCGGTCGCGGAGGAGTACCACCGCCTGCGCAAGGACCAGACGCTCTTCACCTACCTGCACCTGGCCGCCTCCAAGGAGTGCACGGACGCCCTCGTCGAGTCCGGCACCACCGCCATCGCCTACGAGACCGTCGAGCTGCCGGGCCGCGCCCTGCCGCTGCTCGCCCCGATGTCCGAGGTGGCGGGCCGGCTCGCCCCGCAGGTCGGCGCCTACCACCTGATGGCCGCCAACGGGGGCCGCGGGGTGCTGCCCGGCGGCGTCCCCGGTGTGCCGGCCGGCAAGGCCGTCGTCATCGGCGGCGGCGTCTCCGGCTGGAACGCGGCACAGATCGCCGTCGGCCTGGGCTTCCACGTCACCCTGCTGGACAAGGACATCAACAAGCTCAAGGAGGCGGACAAGATCTTCGGTACGAGGATCCAGACCGTCGTCTCCAACGCCTTCGAACTGGAGAAGGCCTGCCTGGACGCCGACCTCGTGATCGGCGCCGTCCTGATCCCCGGCGCCAAGGCGCCCAAGCTGGTCACCAACGAGCTGGTCTCCCGGATGAAGCCGGGGAGTGTCCTTGTCGACATCGCGATCGACCAGGGCGGCTGCTTCGAGGACTCCCGCCCGACCACCCACGCCGAGCCGACCTTCACCGTGCACGGCTCGGTCTTCTACTGCGTCGCCAACATGCCCGGCGCGGTGCCCAACACCTCCACCTACGCGCTGACCAACGCCACGCTGCCGTACATCGTCGAACTGGCCGACCGCGGCTGGGCGGAGGCGCTGCGCCGCGACCCCGCGCTGGCCAAGGGGCTCAACACCCATGACGGCAAGGTCGTTTACCGGGAGGTGGCCGAGGCGCACGGCCTGGACCACGTGGAGCTGTCCGCGCTGCTCGGCTGACAAGTCGCCCTCCGTAAAGGCGACACGTCAACTTCGGTCGTCAATGCCACACACCCGGCCGGACCTTGTCGACAAGGTCCGGCCGGGTGTGTGTATGGTCACTTTGCGATTCTCGTTCAACTCGCCTCGAACGTACCGCTTGAACCCATTCGTACACCGGTGAAACCTGCTGTGCGACGGCCGTACGCCCTTGACAGGGGGGTGTTCCATTGCCGACACATCCGGCCGGGTCCGGCGGATTGTGTTGCTGCGGACCGCCGACACGCCATAGAGTCGCCAATCGTCGGCATGGTGCCACGCTGACCTGTCTAGAAGTTCCCTGGTCACCAAGGAGGTAAGACGACTTGTGAATGAGTCGACATTTACTCCCGGGGGTGGTCAACCAGGAATGCCTGCGGGGCCCGGAGGCCCCGGGCGGTTCGAGGCTGTCGGCTCCGTCGCTGTGCGAACCTTCGCAGCCCACCAGAGCCCGCAGGAAACTCAGACAGAACACCCGAAGATGGATGGCCAACACGTGAACGCCATGGCCGGCGACGGAAGTGGCACGCCCCGCAACCACTTCGCCGACTACGACGAACTGCCCCAGGGGCACTTCTATGACCCGGACGCCGAGTACGAGCCGGATCCCGAGTACGCGGCCACGCTCGCGCCCGACGCGGCCCGACAGCGCCGCGAGCGCGTCGGCCCGACCGGACGCCCGCTGCCGTACTTCCCGATCCCGGGCCCGCTGACCGACCACGGTCCCGCGAAGATCATCGCGATGTGCAACCAGAAGGGCGGCGTCGGCAAGACGACGTCGACCATCAACCTGGGCGCCGCGCTCGCCGAGTACGGGCGCCGGGTGCTGCTCGTCGACTTCGACCCGCAGGGCGCGCTGTCGGTCGGTCTCGGCGTCAACCCGATGGAGCTGGACCTCACCGTCTACAACCTGCTCATGGAGCGGGGCATGGCGGCCGACGAGGTGCTGCTGAAGACGGCGGTCCCCAACATGGACCTGCTGCCCAGCAACATCGACCTGTCGGCGGCCGAGGTGCAGCTCGTCAGCGAGGTCGCCCGCGAGTCGACCCTCCAGCGCGCGCTGAAGCCGCTGCTGGACGACTACGACTACATCGTCATCGACTGCCAGCCCTCGCTCGGCCTGCTCACGGTCAACGCGCTGACCGCCGCGCACAAGGTGATCGTGCCGCTGGAGTGCGAGTTCTTCGCGCTGCGCGGTGTCGCGCTGCTGACCGAGACGATCGAGAAGGTCCAGGAGCGGCTCAACCCCGACCTGGAGCTGGACGGCATCCTCGCCACGATGTACGACTCGCGCACGGTGCACAGCCGTGAGGTGCTCGCGCGGGTCGTCGAGGCGTTCGACGACCACGTCTACCACACGGTCATCGGGCGCACCGTCCGCTTCCCGGAGACCACGGTCGCCGGTGAGCCGATCACCACGTACGCCTCCAACTCCGTCGGCGCCGCCGCCTACCGCCAGCTCGCCAGGGAGGTGCTCGCCCGGTGTCACGCCGAGTGAGTCTGCCGGGGGCCGACGAACTCTTCCGCACGACAGGGGGCATGGGGCTTCAGGCCTCCAGCCCCAGGCGCCAGGCGGGCGGCGAGGCCCGGGTACCGGCACCGGCCGGATCCCCGGCCGGGGAGAGCGACCCGGCCGCCGCCGAGGACGCGCCGCAGTCGGTGCCCGCGCAGGGCGGTGACGGCCAGGGCGCCGAGCACGTGGCCGCGGACGCGGAGCCGGGGCCGAACGGCGAGTCGCACAGCCGGGGCGCGGAACGGTCCGCCCGGCGGGCGGGCCCCGACGGGGCGCAGGAAGGTTCTGCCGCCGGCGGGCCCCGCAAGCGCGGCCGGGCCGCCGCGCGCCGCCCCAGCGGCCGTGAGCGGCACGACGAGAAGATCACGGTGTACGTCTCCGCCGAGGAACTGATGGACCTGGAACACGCCCGGCTGGTGCTCCGGGGCGAGCACGGACTGGCCGTCGACCGCGGCCGGATCGTCCGCGAGGCGGTCGCCGTGGTCCTCGCCGACCTGGAGACCCGCGGGGACGCCAGCATCCTCGTACGGCGGCTGCGCGGACGGTAGCGGTAGCCTGCGGAGGCCATGACCTCCAACGACGTTCCCCGCGCCGGTGCTCCCGGCGGCCGTCGGCGTGCGCTGGGGCGGGGGCCGGGCGTCTCCCCGGCGGCCACGCCGCCCGGGCCCGAGCCGACGCGGGATCCGGGCGGGGCCCGGCCGGAGCACGGTGCCGGTTCCGCTTTCGGTTCCGCTCCCGGACCGGACGCCGTACCGCCTGCCACGGGCGCCGGGGCCGCCGGGGCGGAGGCGGGGCCTTCCGGGACGCCCGCCCCGCCCTCGGGGACGGACACACCGCTCCCGGAGGCGGACACGCCGCTCTCAGGGACGGACACGCCGCTCTCAGGGACAGACGCCGAACCGGCGGGCCCCGGCCGGGCCCGGCCGGCCACGGTCCCCGAGGCCGCGCCCCGCGCCCCGCACGCCCGGCCCGGGACCGCGCCCGGCACCGGCGCCGCGGCCGATGACGGCGGCGACGCCGGCGACCGGGTCTTCAAGGTCCGGCTCGCCAACTTCGAGGGACCCTTCGACCTGCTGCTCCAGCTGATCTCCAAGCACAAGATGGACGTCACCGAGGTCGCCCTGTCCAAGGTGACCGACGAGTTCATGGCGCACATCAGGGCGCTGGGGCCGGACTGGGACCTGGACCGGACCACCGAGTTCCTCGTCGTCGCCGCCACCCTGCTCGACCTGAAGGCGGCCCGGCTGCTGCCCGCCGCGGAGGTCGAGGACGAGGCCGACCTGGCGCTCCTGGAGGCCCGCGACCTGCTCTTCGCCCGCCTCCTGCAGTACCGCGCGTACAAGCGGGTCGCCGACATCTTCGGCGGGCGGCTGGACGACGAGGGCCGCCGCCACCCCCGTACCGTCGGACTGGAGCCGCACCACGCCGAGCTGCTGCCCGACGTCGTCCTCAGCATCGGCGCCGAGGGGTTCGCCAGGCTGGCGGCCAGGGCGATGCGGCCCAAGCCGAAACCGCAGGTGTACGTCGAGCACATCCACGCGCCGCTGGTCAGCGTGCGGGAGCAGGCCGGGATCGTCGTCGCCCGGCTGAAGGAGCTGGGCGAGGCCAGTTTCCGGACGCTGACCGCGGACACCGACGACACCCTGACCGTCGTGGCCCGCTTCCTGGCCCTGCTGGAGCTGTACCGGGAGAAGGCCGTCGCCCTGGAGCAGGAGACCGCCCTCGGCGAACTGCTGGTGCGCTGGACCGGCGGGGCGGGGGCCGCCGAGGGGGCCGTGACCGACGAGTTCGACCGGCCGCCCGAGCGGCCGGAGGAGGAGAAGAGCACGTGAGTGACGAAGCCGGCGCGGCGCCGTCCGTCGCGGACCTCGACCTCAAGCCCGCTCTGGAGGCGGTCCTGATGGTCGTCGACGAGCCCGCGACCGAGGAGCACCTGGCGAAGGTACTGGACCGCCCCCGGCGCCGGATCGCGGACGCCCTGCGCGAGCTGGCCGACGAGTACACCGCGCAGGGACGCGGGTTCGAGCTGCGGCCGGTCGCGGGCGGCTGGCGCTTCTACACCCGGCCCGAGTACGCCGCCGCGGTCGAGGGCTTCGTCCTGGACGGCCGGCAGGCCCGGCTGACCCAGGCCGCGCTGGAGACCCTCGCGGTGGTCGCCTACCGCCAGCCCGTCAGCCGCAGCCGGGTCTCCGCCGTGCGCGGCGTGAACTGCGACGGCGTGATGCGCACCCTCCTCCAGCGGGGCCTGGTCGAGGAGGCGGGCACGGAACCCGGGACAGGTGCGATCCTGTACGTGACGACGGACTACTTCCTGGAGCGGATGGGCCTGCGCGGTCTGGACGAGCTGCCGGAGCTGGCGCCCTTCCTCCCCGAGGCGGGAGCGATCGAGGCCGAGACGCTGGAAGGGGTTCCGTCGTTCGACCCGGACGCACCCGATGCGCCGGGACCCGACGACGCAGACGACCAGACGGACATGTGATGCGAAGCAGCAGCGGCAGGAACAGCAGCGGAAACAACGGCGGGAGCCGTGGTGGCACGAGCGGCGGCCGCGGCGGGAGCGGCGGCGGGCGCGGTGACCACCGCGGCGCCGGCAACAACCGTGACGACAAGCAGGGCAGCGGCCGTCCGAAGAAGCCGCGCCCGGAGGAGCGGCGCTACGACGTGGGTCCCGGCGCCACCCAGGACGGTCCGAAGTCGGGCCGGGGCCCCGCGGCCCGCGGCGGCGCCAAGGGCGGTCCGAAGCGGCCCCAGCAGCGGGGACGCAGCGTCCCGGCGACGTCCCGCGAGTACGAGGCGCGGGCCGAGGAGCGCAACCGGGAGCGGTACGCGGGCAAGAAGGACGTCAAGCTGCCCAAGACCTTCCCGGGCGCCGAGCAGGAGGGCGAGCGGCTGCAGAAGGTCCTCGCCCGCGCGGGCTACGGCTCCCGGCGCTCCTGCGAGGAGCTGATCGAGCAGGCGCGCGTCGAGGTCAACGGCGAGATCGTCCTGGAGCAGGGCAGGCGCGTCGACCCGGAGAAGGACGAGGTCAAGGTCGACGGCCTGACCGTGGCGACGCAGTCGTACCAGTTCTTCTCGCTGAACAAGCCCGCCGGTGTCGTCTCCACCATGGAGGACAACGAGGGCCGTCAGTGCCTCGGCGACTACGTGACCAACCGTGAGACGCGGCTCTTCCACGTCGGCCGGCTCGACACCGAGACCGAGGGCGTCATCCTGCTCACCAACCACGGCGAGCTGGCGCACCGGCTGACCCACCCCAGGTACGGCGTGAAGAAGGTCTACCTCGCGCACATCGTGGGTCCGATCCCGCGCGACCTGGGCAAGCGGCTCAAGGACGGCATCCAGCTGGAGGACGGGTACGCCAAGGCGGACCACTTCCGCGTCGTCGAGCAGACCGGCAAGAACTACCTGGTCGAGGTCACCCTGCACGAGGGCCGCAAGCACATCGTGCGGCGGATGCTCGCCGAGGCCGGGTTCCCGGTCGACAAGCTGGTGCGGGTCGCGTTCGGGCCGATCACCCTGGGCGACCAGAAGTCGGGCTGGCTGCGGCGGCTGTCCAACACCGAGGTCGGGATGCTGATGCGGGAGGTCGACCTCTAGCCGGGCCGGCGCGGCGGCGCTCCCGCACCGCCTGGGTCACCGCGGGATGACCGGCCCCCTCCCGGTGCCCCGCCGGGGCCGCCGCGCTCACCGCGGCCTCCACGCCCCGGCCCGCCGGCTGGGCCGGGCGCACGCGGCGAGGGCGAGCGCCCCCGCCCTGTCCCGGTGCCGGCCGGCCGGGGCGGTCCCGCTCGTCCCGCCGGCCGAGGCGGAGCCCGGCGGACGCTCCGGCCGACGGTGACCGGCGCGGGCGTACCGCTCGCGCCCCTCGGCGTACTCATCGACGCGCACTCCTGTGTGGGCAGGCACAAGCCCTCCGCCGGACGGACCCGGCGGAGGGCTTGTGCCTGCCCCCACCCCCCTTTATAGTCATGACGACCATAAAGGGGGGTGGGGCCGGACCATGGACGGACACGGCGGTTCCGCAGGCGCCTACGACAAGTACGCCTACGAGCCCTTCGCCGTCACCGTCGACCTCGCCGTCCTCACGCTCCGCGCGGGCGCGCTGCACGTGCTGCTCGTCGAGCGGGGCCAGGAGCCGTACGCCGGCCGCTGGGCGCTGCCCGGCGGCTTCCTGCTGCCCGAGGAGTCGGCGGAGACGGCGGCCCGGCGCGAGCTGGCCGAGGAGACCGGTCTCGCGGACGTGACCGGACTCCACCTGGAGCAGCTGCGGACCTACAGCGAACCCGGCCGCGACCCGCGGATGCGGGTCGTCTCCGTCGCCTTCGCCTGCCTGCTGCCCGACCCTCCCGACCCGCGCGGCGGCGGCGACGCGGCCGAGGCCCGCTGGGTGCCGTACGACGCGGCCCGCCACCTCGCCTTCGACCACGACCGCATCCTGGCCGACGCCCGCGAACGGGTCGGCGCCAGGCTGGAGTACACCTGCCTGGCCACCGCCTTCTGCCCGCCCGAGTTCACCCTCGGGGAACTCCAGCGGGTCTACGAGACGGTGTGGGGCGCCGAGCTGGACCGCCCCAACTTCCGCCGCAAGGTCCTCGCCACCCCCGGTTTCGTCGAACCGGTCCCGGGCGCCGCGCGGCTGACCGGCGGCCGGGGCAAACCGGCCGCCCTGTACCGAGCGGGCCGGGCCGGCACCCTGCACCCGCCCCTGCTCCGACCGTCCCGGGAAGGACGCCCCGCATGACCACCGCCCTCACCGCGCGCGCCGCCACCGGCGCGCTCACCGGACTCGCCCTCGGGGACGCCCTCGGCTTCCCGACGGAGTTCGACGACGTGCCGTCGATCCTCGCCAAGTGCGGCCCCTGGCGGGAGATGGCGCTGCCCACGCCCGCCCACGTCACCGACGACACCCAGATGACGCTGGCGCTGGCCCGCGCCCTGCGCGCGGCGACGGACCGGGGGACGCTGGAACCCGAGGGGATGGCCGAGGCCGTCCGCGAGGAGTTCATCGCCTGGAACCGGTCGCCGGAGAACGACCGCGCCCCGGGCGCCACCTGCATACGCGCCTGCGAGCTGCTGGAGGACCGCGGGCGGCGCTGGCAGGACGCGAGCCGCATCCACTCCAAGGGCTGCGGCGCCAACATGCGCGTCGCCCCGCTCGGACTCCTCCCCGGGCTGAGCGACGAACAGCGCGCGGGCGCCGCCCAGTTGCAGGCCGCGCTCACCCACGGGCACCCCACCGCGCTCGCCGCCTCCGACCTGACCGCACACGCCGTACGGCTGCTCGCCACGGGCGCCGAGCCGACCGGACTGGTCGGGCTGCTGCGGTCGTACGCCCTGCACCAGCGCACCCGCTACCACGAGCGCTGGCTCGGGGACCTGTGGACCCGGGCCGATGACGCCGGGCCCGAGGAGTTCATCGCGCGAGGCTGGGACGAGTGCCTGGCCGCCCTCGACCGGCTGCGCGGCGCCGTGCGGACCGTCTCGCCGGAGACCGACCCGTGCCTGGCCACCGGCGCCGGCTGGATCGCCGAGGAGGCCCTCGCCACCGGGCTGCTGTGCTTCCTGCTCTTCCCCGGTGACCCGCTGACGGCCCTGCGCCGCGCCGCCTGCAGCTCCGGCGACTCCGACTCGATCGCCTGCCTCGCGGGCGCCTTCGCCGGGGCCCACCTGGGCGCCGGGGCCTGGCCCCGGGAGTGGGCCGACCGGATCGAGTACCGGTCCGACCTGGTGGCGTTCGGGGCGCTCTGGGACGTCTGAGTCACTCCACCCGCAGGGCCGGGGCGCGGCGGACGCGGACCGGGAAGTCCCCGACCCGGCGCCGGCCCGGTCCGGCGGGGAGCGGGTGCGGGCCGCGGCCTGCCCGCACTCCCCGGGGCCGCGGCGGCTCACCGCGCTCCACGGCGGGCGGGGACTTTCGGGCGTCGCCGACGTCCACGGTGAGGACGTCGGTGCGCGGCGGGCCGCGGGCACCGGCGTCCGGCTTGCGGCGCCGGAACAGGGGCGCGGGGGAGCCAGGCCCCAGAGCGCGGGCGGGCCGTCACGTCAGGCGGACGGTGTCCCCCTCCACCGTGATCCGCTCCGCGGGCAGCGGCTCGGTGGCCGGGCCCTGCCGCACCGCACCGTCGGTGATGGCGAACCTGCTGTCGTGGCAGGCGCAGTTGATGGTGCCGCCGGACACGTCCGCTACCACACAGCCCTGATGGGTGCAGACCGCCGAGAACGCCTTGAAGTCGCCCTCCTCCGGCTGGGTCACCACCACCTTGCGCTCCTTGAAGACCTTGCCGCCGCCGACCGGGATGTCACCGGTCCTCGCCAGGCCGGCCGCCGGGGAACCGCTCGCGGACGAGGAGTCCCCGCCGTCGTCCCCGCCGCCGCAGGCCGCCGCGGTGAACGCCGTCGCGCCCGACGCGACCGTCGTGAGGAGAACCGTGCGGCGCGTCGCGCTGTGGGTCATGTCGTCACTCCGAGGAAGGGGGGAGGGAAGGGGGGAGAGGGGACGAGCATGGCACCGAAGCGGGCGAAGGGGAAGCAACGCGGATGAGTACGGCATAACGCGCCCCGGCCGCGCGCGGGGCGCCGCCGTCTCAGTGGCCGGGCGCACGCTCCCGTTCCGCACGCGCTGACTACGCTGGACGGATCAGAAGCCGATACGTGGATCAGCGAGGAGCAATGCCGTGGCGGTACGAGCGGTCCGGGGCGCCGTCCAGCTGGAGCGGGACGAGGCCGGTCACATGGACGAGCGGGTGGCCGCGCTGCTCACCGCCGTGCTGGAGCGCAACGGCCTGACCGGGGACGACCTGATCAGCATATGGTTCACGGCCACCCCCGACCTGCACAGCGACTTCCCGGCCGCCGCGGCCCGCAAGCTCGGCATCACGGACGTACCCCTGATCTGCGCGCAGGAACTGGACGTCGAGGGCGCCATGCCCCGGGTCGTCCGCGTCCTCGCGCACATCGAGTCCGACCGGCCGCGCGCCGAGATCGCGCACGTCTACCTCGGCGCCGCGGCGGCCCTGCGCAAGGACATCGCCCAGTGAGATCCGCACTCGTCATCGGCACCGGCCTGATCGGCACCTCCGCCGCCCTCGCCCTGACCCGGCGGGGCGTCACCGTCCACCTCGCCGACCACGACCCCCAGCAGGCCCGCACCGCCGCGGCGCTCGGCGCCGGCACCGACGAGGCCCCGGACGGGCCGGTCGACCTCGCGATCGTGGCCGCCCCGCCCGCCCATGTGGCCGGGGTGCTCGCCGACGTCCTGCGGCGGGGCCTGGCGCGCGGCTGCGTCGACGTGGCCAGCGTCAAGGGCGGTCCGCGCCGCGACCTGGAGGCGCTCGGCCTGGACCTGACGTCCTACCTCGGCACGCACCCCATGTCCGGCCGCGAGAAGTCCGGCCCGCTGGCCGCCACCGCCGACCTCTTCGAGGGCCGCCCCTGGGTGCTCACCCCCACCCGGGACACCGACACCGAGGTGCTGAACCTCGCCCTGGAGCTGGTCTCGTTCTGCGGCGCCGTGCCGGTGGTGATGGACGCCGACGCCCACGACCGCGCCGTCGCCCTCGTCTCCCACATGCCCCACCTGGTCTCCGGCCTGGTCGCCGCCCGCCTGGAGCACGCCGACGAGGCCGCCGTACGGCTGTGCGGGCAGGGCATCCGCGACGTGACCCGGATCGCCGCCTCCGACCCGGCGATGTGGATCGACATCCTCTCCGCCAACCCCGGCCCGGTCGCCGACCTGCTCGGCGACGTCGCGGGCGACCTGGAGAAGACGGTACGGGCGCTGCGCGCGCTGCAGTCCGCCGACGAGGACAAGCGCCGCGAGGGCGCCGCCGGCGTCGAGGAGGTGCTGCGCCGGGGCAACGCGGGACAGGTCCGCGTCCCCGGCAAGCACGGCAGCGCCCCCCGGACCTACGAGACCGTCGCCGTCCACATCGACGACCAGCCGGGCCAGCTCGCCCGCATCTTCGCGGACGCGGGACAGGCCGGCGTCAACATCGAGGACGTACGGATCGAGCACGCCACCGGGCAGCAGGCCGGCCTGGTGCAGCTGATGGTGGAGCCGAAGGCGGCCACCGCGCTGGCGGCCGCCCTGCGGGAGCGGGGCTGGGCGATCCGGCAGTGACCGGCGAGGAGGCCGGTCCGAGGCGCGGTGGCGAGCCAGTAACCTGGTGCGGGGGCGCGCGCGTGGCCCCCCCCCCCCCCCGCCCCCCCCCCCCCCCCCCCCCCGCCGGGGGGCCCCCCGGGGAAACCGCCCCCCCCCCCCCCCCCCCCCCCGGCGGTTGGGCCCCCC